>NZ_JAPMLV010000001.1:1515106-1818127 GCF_026420145.1 Enterobacter pseudoroggenkampii | reverse complement strand
TCATCAAAATACACGTCTCAGAGGAATGATATTACACCACTGTTTTTTATACTCCATTCCGGAGAAGTTTTTTCCCAATGAGAATATGATTTGTTTCTCATCCCGCTCACACAGCTCCCGGGCGCGATTATAATTTTCCCAGAGCAAGACGCTCCCCGCACCAATGTCATTATATTGGGGATCATATCCACCATTGATGTCATCGAAATAAATCCATTCTGGACATTCAGTTTTGAATATTAAATCAATTGCTATGATTTTTTTATTGAATGCGAGCGCGGAGCCAAAAACCATATGCCTCAGATTTTCAATAGCATCCAGCAGGTTCTCTCTTGGATAGGGTGATATCTTACCGCGCCAGCGAGCATTAAATAAGTTTATGTAACTGTCGCAAATTTCCTCAGCAGAAAGAGTATTCACATCCAGTATTTCCCCTCCAAGCTTGAGGAAACGATTCCTTTCGCCATTTCTTTTCTTAATCGTTTTTGAAGAAAATACAGATTTCATATGACATATCTCATCATTCAGCATTTTACTGCTGAATGAATTGATGAACGAGTTTTTCTGTAATGGTGAAAGTTTTTTTGTCCTGACGGGAAGGAAAAATTTTGAATGAGGGGCGCTGGGTAATATTATGTCCTCAAAAACAAACGGGTGCGATTTTGAATAGAGATTCAGGGATCCACTGATGGAGTAAGTAGATGAGACAATAATACCATCTTTTTTTCTACAGAAAAAACGAATGTCTTTTTTTCGTTTGTTTGCCAGGTAAGTTAGCACATCCGGGTGTGTGCATACACTTCCGCCATAAACAGAATAAGCCTGACGATAAATACTCAGGTCACACTCTTCCCATCCACAAATTAAACTTCTTAACATTTTAACCAAATATTTTTTTTGCAATAACAGATATACGCATACTTTATACATTCTTTGCAGTATGTAAATCGACAAAGAGATATTGTTGACTACTTGTTTAGTGAAGGGATGAATTAAGTATTAGTGTGCTATTTATTGCAACTGATATGAATGCTGGAAATGAAGAGAGTGTGTAAAAAAAAGGACCGTCTGGCTGGGATGCCAGACGGTCGAAGGGTTAGGCTTTACGCGTCGCCGCTTTCATTGCAGTCACAAACGCTTTCAGCTCGACCAGCATCTGCTCTGGCTTGTCCACGTTCTTTTCGATGATCTTCACAATCGCAGAGCCGGAGATGGCACCTGCCGCTTTCGCCTCAATCGCTGCGGTGACCTGATCCGGGGATGAAATCCCGAAACCCTGCAGCGGAGGCGCGGCATGGTACTCGGCCAGCTTCTCCACCAGGTGATGCAGCGGCAGCGCGGCTTTATTCTCGGCACCGGTCACGCCTGCGCGGGAGAGCAGGTAGGTGTAACCGCGCCCGTAAGAGGCTATCTGGCGCAGCAGCTCATCGTCCGCGTTTGGCGGGCAGATAAAAATAGGGGCGACATTGTGACGCATCGCAGCCTGGCGGAATGGCGCAGACTCCTCAACCGGCACGTCGGCCACCAGAACGGAGTCGACGCCCACGCGCGCGCACTCGGCGTAAAACTCATCGATACCGCGGTTGAATACCAGGTTGGCGTACATCAGCAGGCCAATCGGGATAGTGGGGTGCTTCTGACGGATCGCCGCCAGCATCTCGAAGCACTGGGTCGGCGTGACGCCCGAGGCAAACGCGCGCAGCGTCGCATTTTGAATGGTCGGGCCATCCGCCAGCGGGTCAGAGAACGGGATCCCCAGCTCCAGCGCATCGGCACCGGCTTCAATCAGGGTGTCGATGATCTTCAGCGACTGTTCAGGGCCAGGGTCGCCCAGGGTGACGAAGGGAACGAACGCGCCTTCCTGGCGGGATTTCAGTTCTGCAAATACGTTATCGTAGCGTTCCATCAGATTTCCCCTCGTGCTTTCAGAATATCGTGAACGGTGAAGATATCTTTGTCACCGCGACCGGAAAGGTTCACCACCAGCAGCTGTTCTTTTTCCGGATTGTCTTTCATCATTTTCAGCGCATGGGCCAGAGCGTGTGAAGACTCCAGCGCCGGGATGATCCCTTCGCTGCGGCACAGCGTTTTGAACGCTTCCAGCGCTTCGTCATCGGTAATGGAGACATAGTCCGCGCGACCGGTACTGTTCAGATAGGCGTGCTGCGGCCCGACGGATGGGAAATCGAGGCCGGCAGAGATAGAGTAAGACTCTTCAATCTGGCCTTCATCGGTCTGCATCATCGGGGATTTCATGCCGAAGTAGATCCCCACGCGGCCATGCTTCAGCGGCGCGCCGTGTTCACCCGATTCAATGCCGTGACCCGCAGGCTCGACGCCAATCAGACCCACGCTGGTGTCGTCGATAAAGTCTGCGAACATACCGATGGCGTTAGATCCGCCGCCGACGCAGGCGATGACCGCATCCGGCAGGCGACCCTCTTTTTCGAGGATCTGCGCTTTGGTCTCTTCCCCGATCATGCGCTGGAATTCACGCACGATGGTCGGGAACGGGTGCGGGCCCGCCGCGGTACCGAGCATATAGTGCGCGGTTTCGTAGCTGCCAGACCAGTCGCGCAGCGCTTCGTTACAGGCATCCTTCAGCGTCGCGGAGCCGCTGTGCACCGGGATCACTTCCGCACCCATCAGACGCATACGGAAAACGTTAGGAGACTGACGCTCAACGTCTTTCGCCCCCATATAGATGCGGCATTTCAGGCCGAGCAGGGCGCTGGCGAGCGCCGAGGCCACGCCGTGCTGGCCTGCGCCGGTTTCGGCGATGATTTCGGTTTTACCCATACGCTTCGCGAGCAGCGCCTGGCCCAGCACCTGGTTAGTCTTATGTGCGCCGCCGTGCAGCAGGTCTTCACGCTTCAGATACAGCGTGGTTTTCGTGCCTTCCGTCAGGTTGCGGCATTTGGTCAGGGCCGTTGGGCGGCCTGCATAGTTTTTCAACAGGTCGGTAAATTCCGCCTGAAACGCCGGATCCTTCTGCGCGCTTACAAACGCTTCTTCCAGCTGGCGCAGCGCGGGCATCAGGATTTGCGGGACGTACATCCCGCCGAACTCACCAAAATACGGGTTAAGTAATGTCGTCATCTTCTCTTCCTTAATATGCACGCAGAGTTTTAAAAACCGAGGCCAGTTTGCTGGCATCTTTAATACCCGGCTGGGACTCTACGCCTGAATTGAAATCGAGGCCTGCGCAGCCGGTTTTCGCGGCTTCTACACAGTTGTCCGGGCTTAATCCGCCCGCCAGCAGAACGTTGTCCAGCTTTTCGCCGTTCAGCAGAGACCAGTCAAAACGCTGGCCGGTTCCGCCCAGGCCGTTATCGAGGACGTATTTATCCACGTGGTTCAGGTTACGCGGGGGCAACGTATCGTCAACGCGTTGCGCTTTCCAGATCTGTACCTGCGGTGCCAGCGTGGCGCGCAGGGCATCGATATAGGCCTGATCTTCATCGCCGTGAAGCTGCACTGCGCTCAGGGATAACGCGTCGGCTTTTTCAACCACCTCTGCGATGTCTGCGTTGCGGAACACGCCAACAAAGCTGAGCGGAGCCGCGGCGATGACCTTACGCGCCTGCTCTTCGCTGACCGCGCGAGGAGAGGAATCCACAAAAATCAGCCCGCCATAAATCGCTCCGGCTTCATACGCGGCCTGGGCGTCCTGTTCGCGGGTTAAGCCGCAGACTTTGTTTTCACCCAGCAGCACGCGACGTACTGCCGCATTGAGATCGTCATGTTCCATCATGGCGGAGCCAATCAGGAAACCGTTGGCGAAGTGGCTCAGCTCGCGCACCTGGGCGTAGCTGTTAATGCCGGATTCGCTGATGACCGTGACGCCAGCGCCCAGACGCGGCGCCAGCTGGCGCGTGCGGTTCAGGTCAATGGACAGGTCACGCAGATCGCGGTTGTTAATGCCAACCACTTTGGCTTCCAGCGCAATTGCGCGTTCCAGCTCCTCTTCATTACTCACTTCGGTCAGCACGCCCATGTTCAGGCTGTGCGCCACGGCGGAAAGCTGGCGGTACTGCTCGTCGTCAAGTACCGAGAGCATTAGCAGGCAGGCGTCGGCCTGGTAAAAGCGCGCCAGCCAGATCTGATACGGATCGATAATAAAGTCTTTGCACAGGATCGGCTGCGGCGCGATGCCGCTGACGATCGGCAGAAAATCGAAGCTGCCCTGGAAATATTTCTCATCCGTCAGCACGGAGATGGCTGACGCATGATGCTTATAAATACCGGCAATACGTGCCGGGTCGAAATCGTCACGAATAACGCCTTTTGACGGGGAGGCTTTTTTGCACTCAAGAATAAACGCGGTGCGCGCACCCTGCAGGGCATCATAGAAACGACGTTGGCTTGGTACGACGTCGTTCTGGAAACTGGCAAGCGGCTGCTGTTGCTTGCGGGCTTCCACCCAGATGGCCTTATCGGCAACGATTTTCGCTAAAACGGTCTGCATTCTTTACCCTCTTGCCGCAAGTGCGGTAACGCGATCGTAAGCTGCACCGGAGCGCAGTACATCCAGAACTTTTTGAACGTTGGCCTTCAGGTCTTCCTCACCGTGCAAACGCATCAGCATGGCGACGTTGGCAGCAACGGCGGCCTCATGAGCGACCTCTCCCTTACCTTGTAATAAGCGCGTCAGAATGTCACGGTTTTCTTCCGGCGTACCGCCGGCCAGCGCTTCCAGGTGATACGGGGTTAAACCAAAGTCAGCGGCTTCCAGCTGGTAGCTCAGGATTTCGCCGTCGCGCAGTTCGGCTACCAGCGTTGGCGCATGCAGTGACACTTCGTCCATACCACCGCTGTGCACCACGGCGGCACGCTGGTAACCCAGCACGCGCAGCGTCTCGGCAATCGGCAGTACCAGTTCCGGACTGTAGACGCCAATCAGCGCCAGCGGCGGGTGCGCCGGGTTGATCAGCGGGCCGAGCACGTTAAACAGCGTGCGGGTTTTAAGCTGCTGACGAACCGGCATCGCGTGGCGGAAACCGGTGTGATACTTCGGCGCAAACAGGAAGCAGACGCCCAGGTCATCCAGCGCTTCACGGGAACGCTCGGCGTTCATATCGAGATTAATACCGAATGCGGCGAGCAAATCGGAAGAACCAGACCGGCTGGAAACGCTGCGGTTACCGTGTTTCGCGACCTTTAAACCACACGCCGCCGCCACGAAGGCGCTGGCGGTGGAGATATTGATGCTGTTACTGCCGTCTCCCCCGGTGCCAACAATATCGGCAAACTGATAGTCCGGGCGCGGGAACGGGGCGGCATTTTCCAGCAGGGCCGTAGCGGCACCGGCGATCTCCTGCGGGCTTTCGCCGCGGACTTTCATGCTCACCAGCGCGGCCGCCAGCTGTTCCGGCTTCAGCTCGCCGCGAACCACGGCGGAGAAGAGCTGGTGGCTCTCCTGCTGGCTCAGGGTCTGCGCCTGGTACAGTTTTTCCAGAATCGGCTGCAGGGTATTGGTCTGCTCCAGCTTCTGTAACGCCCAGTCGAGCGTCTGCTCCAGCAGGCGGGCGCCGTGGGAGGTCAGGATAGATTCCGGATGGAACTGCAGGCCGCAGACGCGATCTGCATCGTGACGTACCGCCATCACCATCCCTTCAAACGAGGCGTTAATGGTCAGCCCGGCGGGAATGTTGCTGCCGACCAGCGAGTGGTAACGCGCGACCGGAAGCGGGTTCGGCAGCCCGGCAAACATTGCCTGGCCGTCATGTTCAATGCTGGACGCTTTACCGTGCAGGATCTCACCCGCCTGGCCGACGTAGCCGCCGTAGGCTTCAACAATCGCCTGATGGCCGAGGCAGATGCCGATAATCGGCAGCTTGCCGCGCATGCGGGTCAGCAGCTCCGGCATACAGCCTGCTTCGCTCGGTGCGCCTGGCCCCGGGGAGAGCATCAGCACCGGGTTTTGCATGGTTGCCAGACGGTCAATCAGGGTCTGCGCCGGGACGTGGTTGCGGTAGATAACGACGTTGTGGCCATTCGCACGCAGCTGATCTGCCAGGTTATAGGTAAAGGAGTCGATATTATCGAGCAGCAGAATGTCAGCCATCAGAAAATCTCCTGTGCATGGTGTGCGGTAGCAATGGCGCGAAGGACAGCACGGGCTTTGCTGCGCGTTTCGTCAGCTTCAGACTGCGGAACAGAATCAAGAACAATCCCGGCACCCGCCTGGACGGTGGCAATGCCGTCTTCGACATAGGCGGAGCGGATCACGATGCAGGTATCGAGGTCACCGTGGGCCGTGAAGTAGCCCACTGCGCCGCCGTAGCTGCCGCGACGGCGTCCTTCGGCCGCGGCAATCAGCTGCATGGCGCGCACTTTCGGCGCACCGCTCAGGGTGCCCATGTTCATGCAGGCGCGGTAGGCGTGCAGGACGTCGAGGTCGTGGCGCAGCTCACCAACCACGCGAGAGACCAGGTGCATCACGAACGAATAGCGGTCGACTTTAGTCAGGTCCGCCACGTAGCGGCTGCCCGGGGTGCAAATACGGGCCAGATCGTTACGCGCCAGGTCAACCAGCATCAGGTGCTCGGAGAGCTCTTTATGGTCGGTACGCATTTCCAGTTCGATACGGCTGTCCAAATCACGATCAAGAGAGCCGTCGGCGCGACGTCCACGAGGACGGGTTCCGGCAATCGGGTAGATCTCAATCTGACGACTGGTGGCGTCGTACTTCAGCGAGCTTTCCGGCGAGGCGCCGAACAGCGTGAAGTCGTTGTCCTGCATAAAGAACATGTACGGGCTCGGGTTGCTCTTTTTCAGCACGTCGTAGGCGGCGAGCGGCGACGGGCAGGGCAGTGAGAAGCGACGGGACGGTACCACCTGGAAAATTTCCCCGGCGCGAATCGCCTTTTGCATCTGACGAACCACGGCGCCGTACTGATCGTCAGTCTGGTTCACATCGCAGGTCATTTTTTCCACCCGCTGCACCGGAAGCGCAGGGGGCGCTTCCGTCATCTGCTGCTGGAGCTGCGCGATGCGGTGCTCAAGACGGTTTTTCTCGGCTGTCGAAGGCGTGAACAGGCTGGCCTGGATACGGGTGTATTGTTTCTGATGGTCGATCACCAGCAGGGTTTCAGCCAGATAGAAACAATAGTCCGGGCAGCGATTACCCTGCTCGGTTTCCGGCAAATCTTCAAATCCGGCGACCAGGTCATAAGCAAACAGCCCACCAAAGAACATCGCCTCACGCTCGTCTTCCGGCACGGTAACCAGGTTCTGCAGCAGGCGGAAGGCATCGAAAACGGACAGGGAGCAGAGGCGCGCGTCTTCGTCCAGCAGTTGGCTCACCGGCGGGAAATGCAGAATACGCATTTCTGGATGACGTTCGTTTTCAATGCCTGAAGGCAGGGCTGCATCCAGCAGCGGCAGCAGTGATGCGCCGTTATCTGACAGCGCCTTAATTGTGACAGTGTCACCTAAAGCGGTAATGCGCAGCGCACTGTCGACCAGCAGCAGGCTCTTGAGATCGTCTTTGCTGTCGATGTCTGCCGATTCCAGTAGCAGCGTTGCCGGACGTGCCCCGCACACCTGATGAAACAGCGCGGTGGGGTTGTGGCGATAGGCCGCCTCGCAGGTCAGCAATTCGAGATGAGGTTTGGCTGTTTGCATGTTGGTGTTCTCATTTATTCTGTTCAAAAAAAAGCCCGCTGAGTAGCGGGCGGGTATCTGTTTGCATTTCGCAGACGCGTGACACTGCCCGATGATCAGGAAGTACGCCACCAACCGTGCAGAGTGAAATGTGCTGTCATTTTCAGATACCTTTCTCGTGTGAACTTGCGTACTAGTTAACTAGTTCGATGGCGTGTTGTCAACCCTTGATTTCAGAATTTCGCGTGAAGTCGGTATCATGGGGTTTTCGGATGTCTCCAACCTGTTATGGGAAGTGCTTTGAGCGATACCACCTACGCCATTATTTATGATTTACACAGCCATACTCAGGCCTCTGATGGCCTGCTGACACCCGAAGCCCTGGTTCATCGTGCCGTTGAAATGCGCGTCGGTACGCTGGCGATAACCGATCACGATACGACAGATGCTATTCCGGCGGCGCGCGCTGAGATCGCCCGCAGCGGGCTGGCGCTAAATCTGGTGTCCGGCGTTGAGATTTCGACCGTCTGGGAAAACCATGAGATTCATATCGTTGGCCTGAACATCGATATAGACCATCCGGCACTTATTGCCTTTTTGCAAGAACAAAAAACGCGCCGCAACCAGCGCGCAGAGATGATCGGCGAGCGTCTGGAAAAGGCGCATATTCCGGGCGCGCTGGAAGGTGCGCAAAAGCTGGCGAACGGCGGGGCAGTCACCCGCGGTCATTTCGCCCGTTTTCTGGTAGAAGCAGGCAAAGCGACGACCATGGCGGATGTTTTTAAAAAGTATCTGGCGCGCGGGAAAACCGGATACGTTCCGCCACAGTGGTGTACAATAAAACAAGCTATTGATGTGATTCATCATTCTGGCGGTAAGGCCGTACTGGCCCATCCGGGGCGGTATAATCTTTCTGCTAAATGGCTGAAAAGACTGCTGGCGCACTTTGCCGAATGCGGTGGCGAGGCGATGGAAGTCGCCCAGTGTCAGCAGGCGCCCAACGAGCGCGCGCAGCTCGCGACCTATGCCCGCCAGTTCGGCCTGCTAGGGTCACAGGGATCTGATTTCCATCAGCCCTGCGCCTGGATTGAACTGGGGCGCAAGCTCTGGCTGCCTGCTGGCGTTGAGCCGATCTGGCAGCTCTGGGAACAGCCGCAGCAAACTGAAGAGAGGGAAGTATGAGTCAGTTTTTCTATATCCATCCGGATAACCCGCAGCCACGTCTGATCAACCAGGCCGTGGAGATCGTCCGCAAAGGCGGCGTGATTGTCTACCCGACCGATTCAGGCTACGCGCTGGGCTGCAAAATTGAAGATAAAGGGGCGATGGAACGCATTTGCCGTATTCGCCAGCTGCCGGACGGCCATAACTTTACCCTGATGTGCCGCGATCTCTCTGAGCTGTCGACCTATGCGTATGTCGATAACGTGGCGTTTCGCCTGATTAAGAACAACACGCCGGGCAACTACACCTTCATCCTGAAAGGGACGAAAGAGGTGCCGCGCCGCCTGCTGCAGGAAAAGCGTAAGACTATCGGCATGCGCGTGCCGTCGAACCCGATTGCGCAGGCGCTGCTGGAAACCCTCGGCGAGCCGATGCTCTCTACCTCGCTGATGCTGCCGGGAAGTGAATTTACCGAGTCCGATCCGGAAGAGATCAAAGATCGTCTGGAGAAGGTAGTCGAGCTGATTATTCACGGCGGCTATCTCGGCCAGCAGCCGACCACCGTGGTCGACTTAACCGAAGATGCACCGGAAGTGATTCGTGAGGGCGTGGGCGATGTAAAGCCTTTCTTGTAATGGTATAAGCAGATATACTACGCGGCCATCAAAGCAGGGCTCAGCCCTCTTTTGACCTGATTCGACGCCTGTGAAGGCGACACCTGAGGAAGCTCAATGAGCGAGAAGTTACAGAAAGTGCTGGCGCGTGCCGGCCACGGCTCACGCCGTGAAATCGAAGCCATTATTGAAGCGGGTCGCGTGAGTGTGGACGGTAAAATCGCCACGCTGGGTGACCGCGTTGAAATCGTACCGGGGCTGAAGATCCGCATCGACGGTCATCTTATCTCCGTGAAAGAGTCCGCTGAACAAATCTGTCGCGTGCTGGCTTACTACAAGCCGGAAGGCGAGCTGTGCACCCGCAACGACCCGGAAGGTCGTCCGACGGTGTTTGACCGTCTGCCTAAACTGCGCGGTGCTCGCTGGATTGCCGTTGGTCGTCTGGACGTGAACACCTGCGGTCTGCTGCTGTTTACCACCGATGGTGAACTGGCAAACCGTCTGATGCACCCAAGCCGTGAAGTGGAACGTGAATACGCCGTGCGTGTGTTCGGCCAGGTTGACGAGAATAAGCTGCGCGATCTGTCGCGTGGCGTTCAGCTGGAAGACGGTCCTGCGGCGTTCAAAACCATCAAATTTACCGGTGGGGAAGGCATCAACCAGTGGTACAACGTGACCCTGACCGAAGGCCGCAACCGCGAGGTGCGTCGTCTCTGGGAAGCGGTAGGCGTACAGGTTAGCCGTCTTATCCGTGTCCGTTACGGCGATATACTACTGCCGAAAGGTCTGCCACGCGGTGGTTATACCGAACTGGATCTGACCCAAACCAACTACCTGCGCGAGCTGGTCGGCCTGACGCCGGAAACCACCTCAAAAGTGGCGGTGGAAAAAGATCGTCGTCGCATGAAGGCGAATCAGATCCGTCGCGCGGTGAAGCGCCACAGCCAGGTGAGCAGCAGTCGCCGCTCCGGCAGCCGTAATAACAACGGTTAATGTAAAAGCCCGGTGAACTCACCGGGCTTTTTTCTTTAGTAATCAACGCCAATTTGCGCTTTGATACCCGCATCAAACGCATGTTTGACCGGACGCAGCTCGCTGACGGTATCGGCCATCTCCAGAATATCCCGATGACATCCGCGCCCCGTGACGATAACCGTCTGGTGTACAGGACGGTTCTTCAGAGCATCCAGCACGGCTTCCAGCGGCAGGTAGTCGTAGGCGACCATATAGGTTATCTCATCCAGCAGAACCATATTCAGCGAAGGATCGGCCAGCATTCTCTTTGCATGCTCCCAGACGGTGAGACAGGCGGCGGTATCCGTTTCCCGGTTCTGGGTATTCCACGTAAACCCGGTTGCCATTACCTGAAACTCGACGCCGTGAGGCTCCAGCAAATTGCGCTCGCCGTTGGGCCATGTGCCTTTAATAAACTGGATCACGCCCACTTTTTGCCCGTGTCCGACGGCGCGTGTCGCCGTACCGAATGCGGCGGTGGTTTTCCCCTTGCCGTTGCCGGTAAAGACAATGACGATCCCACGCTCGTCCTGTGCCGCCGCGACGCGCGCATCGACCTGTTCTTTCAGACGCTGCTGGCGCTGCTGATGACGTTCTTCACTCATTGCGAAATTCCTGGTTTACGGCCCGGCTGGGCGTCAAAGGTCATCCCGGTTTTGCGGCGGCTGTCGTCGCCCATCAGCCAGAGATAGAGCGGCATAATGTCTGCCGGGGTTTTCAGCTTCTGCGGATCTTCGCTCGGGAACGCACTGGCGCGCATTTTGGTGCGCGTACCGCCCGGGTTGATGCAGTTTACGCGCAGATGGCGGCTCTGGTACTCCTCTGCCAGCACCTGCATCATGCCTTCGGTCGCGAATTTTGATACGGCATAGGCTCCCCAGTTTGCGCGTCCCTCACGGCCAACGCTGGAAGAGGTAAAGACCAGTGACCCTGACTCGGATTTGAGTAATAAAGGAAGCAATGCCTGCGTAAGGAAAAACGTGCCGTTGACGTTGACCTGCATCACCTGCTGCCAGATATCAGGATCCTGTTCATCCATCGGACGCACTTCGCCTAACAAACCGGCGTTATGCAGTACGCCGTCGAGTCTCGGATAGTGGGCGCTGATGCGCCGGGCTAATTCCTGGCATACTTCGGGCGTGCAGGTCAGTAAATCGAGTGTATACCACGGGGCCGGTGTGCCGCATACAGCCTCAATCTCCTGCGCGACGTTTTTCAGTTTTTCTTCGTTGCGCCCGATCAGAATGACGTTCGCGCCGTAATCGGCGTAGGTCAGGGCCGCCTCGCGGCCAATCCCGTCACTGGCACCGGTGACAAGAATAATCCGGTTTTGCAGCAGATTTTTTTGCGGTTGATAATGCACGGTGACTCCTCAGGCGACCGATGATGCAATGGCGCCTTTATGATGACTTTTCGGCTTTATGCCCGAATTAGCCTAATAATTCAATCAGTCTACAGGACGCATTACTGTAAAATTAACAATTTGCAAATATTTAAACGCCAGTGCGGGGATTCCTGAAGGCGGCTCGCAGAGGTAATGTCACGAGCGAGACGCATGGGCAGGGCTGATGTACACTGCCGTGAAAGATTCGTGGTTAAATCAAGGTGGAACGCGTGGAATTACTTTCTCAATATGGGTTGTTTTTGGCCAAAATCGCGACGGTGGTGATTGCCATTGCGGTGGTTGCCGTTCTGATTGTCAACCTGACGCAGCGCAAGCGTCAGCGAGGGGAGTTACGCATCACCCGCCTGAGTGAGCAGTATAAAGAGATGCAGGAAGAGATGTCTCTGGCGCTGCTTGATAGTCATCAACAGAAACTCTGGCTGAAAGCGCAGAAGAAAAAGCATAAACAGGAAGCCAAAGCGGCAAAGGCAAAAGCGAAGCTCAATGCGCTGCAGGATAAGGCCACGCCGCGTGTCTATGTGCTCGATTTTAAAGGCAGTATGGATGCGCATGAGGTTTCTTCTCTGCGGGAGGAAGTAACTGCCGTTCTGGCCGTGGCGACACAGCAGGATCAGGTTGTCGTGCGTCTTGAAAGCCCGGGCGGGGTGGTTCACGGTTACGGACTGGCCGCCTCACAGCTGCAGCGCCTGCGTGAAAAACAGATCCCGCTGACCGTGGCCGTGGATAAAGTGGCGGCCAGCGGAGGCTACATGATGGCCTGCGTGGCGGACACAATTGTGGCCGCACCGTTTTCTATTATTGGCTCGATCGGCGTGGTCGCGCAAATTCCGAACTTTAACCGCTTCCTGAAAAATAAAGAGATTGATATCGAACTTCACACGGCGGGTCAGTATAAACGTACCCTGACGCTTCTGGGGGAAAATACGGAAGAAGGGCGTCAAAAGTTCCGTGAAGATCTCAACGAAACGCATCACCTCTTTAAAGATTTTGTACATCGTATGCGCCCGACGCTCGATATTGAACAAGTCGCGACAGGCGAGCACTGGTACGGCGTCCAGGCGCAGGAGAAAGGGCTGGTGGATGAAGTCGGAACCAGCGACGATCTGCTGCTCAACCTGATGGAAGGCCGGGAACTGGTGGGAGTGCGCTTTACCCAGCGTAAGCGACTTCTTGACCGCTTTACCAACAGTGCGGCAGAAAGCGCGGACCGCCTGCTGCTGCGCTGGCTACAGCGCGGACAAAAACCGCTGCTGTAAACAAAAACGCGAGGCACATGCCTCGCGTTTTGCGTTAATCGACCAGGTGATATTTCTCGGAAAGCGTATGCGCCAGGTATTTAAACATGTTAAACACGGCGGTGCTTTTCGGGGTCGGCAACCCCTGTTCGTCAAGGAAGTATTCGCCGCTGAAAATCAGCACGCCATTACGCTGCTCTACGCCGGTGGCTTCAATGCCCGCCAGCGTATCTTCGTGGTCACGGATAAGCTTGTTTGCTTCGATAAGCAGAGAGGCTCGGTCAATAGGTTGGGTCGTATTCTGCATAATCCACTCCTTAAACAGTGACAATAGTCTACGCCGAGGGCGCTTTGGGGGCAAATTTTCCCTGTAATGTGAGGGGATAAGGTACAGGGACCTGGCTGGCGGGATTTGCTTTTGCATGCTAATAAAGTTGCGTAACGAATTTTATCAGGTAGAGTGTGCGCTTTCGTCATTCTGGCAACAGAATTGCTTGACATTCAACCGGGAATTCGTCACGAATTACACGAGATGTGAGAAAAATACCCGAGAACTCAATCACCTGGGCGTCTTTTCTTTAACGCCCGGTAAGACAAAGGGGTTGATATCTCCTGACGCAGTCGCAATATCATTGGCTCGTCGTCAGCGGAAGGGAAATCAACGTGCGGCGTATTCCTGGAAGAATTAAATTAGGTAAAGGTGAATATGGGTAAAGCTCTCGTCATCGTTGAGTCCCCGGCAAAAGCCAAAACGATCAATAAGTATCTGGGTAATGACTACGTGGTTAAGTCCAGCGTGGGTCATATCCGCGATTTGCCGACCAGTGGCTCAGCCAGCAAAAAGAGCGCAGACTCTACCTCCACCAAAGGGGCTAAAAAGCCTAAAAAGGATGAACGTAGCGCGCTTGTCAACCGCATGGGTGTTAACCCATGGCATAACTGGGACGCACAATATGAAGTGCTGCCCGGGAAAGAAAAAGTCGTTAACGAGCTGAAGCAGCTGGCTGAAAAAGCAGACCACATCTATCTCGCAACCGACCTTGACCGCGAAGGGGAAGCCATTGCGTGGCACCTGCGGGAAGTGATTGGTGGTGATGACAAACGCTACAGTCGTGTAGTGTTTAACGAAATTACGAAGAATGCGATTCGTCAGGCGTTTGAGAAGCCGGGCGAACTGAATATTGACCGTGTAAACGCACAGCAGGCACGTCGCTTTATGGACCGCGTTGTGGGCTACATGGTTTCTCCACTGCTGTGGAAGAAGATTGCCCGTGGCCTGTCCGCAGGGCGTGTGCAATCCGTTGCCGTGCGTCTGGTCGTTGAGCGTGAGCGCGAAATTAAAGCTTTCGTGCCGGAAGAGTTCTGGGAAGTTGACGCCAATGTGACCACGCCGGGCGGTGACGCTCTGCCGCTGCAGGTCAGCCATCAGAACGATAAGCCTTTCCGTCCAGAAAACCGCGACCAGACCATGGCCGCCGTAGCGCTGCTGGAAAAAGCACGCTATCAGGTGCTGGAACGTGAAGACAAACCGACCAGCAGCAAGCCGGGTGCGCCGTTTATTACCTCAACGCTGCAACAGGCTGCAAGCACGCGTCTGGGTTACGGCGTGAAGAAGACCATGATGATGGCTCAGCGCCTGTATGAAGCGGGCTACATCACCTACATGCGTACCGACTCAACCAACCTGAGCCAGGACGCGGTCAACATGGTGCGCGGCTACATCAGCGACAACTTCGGTAAGAAATACCTGCCGGAAAGCGCTAACCAGTTTGCCAGCAAAGAGAATTCTCAGGAAGCGCACGAAGCGATTCGTCCTTCTGATGTCTCTGTGCTCGCTGAATCGCTGAAAGATATGGAAGCCGACGCACAGAAGCTGTATCAGCTGATCTGGCGTCAGTTCGTGGCGTGCCAGATGACTCCTGCACAGTATGATTCCACCACGCTGACCGTTGGTGCGGGTGATTTCCGTCTCAAAGCGCGTGGACGTATCCTGCGTTTCGACGGCTGGACGAAAGTGATGCCTGCGCTGCGTAAAGGTGATGAAGACCGAACGCTGCCGGCAGTGAACAAAGGGGATGAGCTCTCGCTGGTTGATCTCGTGCCAGCCCAGCACTTCACCAAGCCGCCTGCACGCTTCAGTGAAGCATCTCTGGTAAAAGAGCTGGAAAAACGCGGTATTGGCCGTCCGTCGACCTACGCTTCGATCATCTCTACGATTCAGGACCGTGGTTACGTACGCGCTGAAAACCGTCGTTTCTATGCGGAAAAAATGGGTGAGATCGTCACCGACCGTCTGGAAGCTAACTTCCGCGAGTTGATGAACTACGATTTCACCGCGCAAATGGAAGACAGCCTCGACCAGGTTGCCAGCCATCAGGCGGAATGGAAAAAGGTCCTCGACAGCTTCTTCAGCGACTTTACCGACCAGCTTGAGAAAGCGGAGAAGGATCCTGAAGAGGGTGGCATGCTGCCTAACCAGATGGTTCTGACCAGCATCGACTGCCCAACCTGTGGTCGCAAGATGGGGATCCGTACTGCCACGACGGGCGTGTTCCTTGGCTGCTCCGGCTACGCGCTGTCGCCAAAAGAGCGCTGTAAAACCACCATCAACCTGGTGCCTGAGAACGAAGTTCTCAACGTGCTGGAAGGTGACGATGCGGAAACTAACGCTCTGCGTGCCAAACGCCGCTGCAAAAAATGCGGCACGGCAATGGACAGCTACCTGATCGATCCAAAACGTAAGCTGCACGTCTGCGGTAACAACCCAACGTGTGACGGATATGAGATCGAAGAGGGCGAGTTCCGCATTAAAGGCTATGACGGCCCGATTGTAGAGTGCGAGAAGTGTGGCTCTGAAATGCACCTGAAAATGGGGCGTTTCGGTAAGTACATGGCCTGTACCAACGACGAGTGTAAAAACACGCGCAAAATTCTGCGTAATGGTGAAGTGGCTCCGCCGAAGGAAGATCCGGTTCCGCTGCCAGAACTGCCGTGCGAGAAATCCGACGCGTACTTTGTGCTGCGTGACGGCGCTGCGGGTGTCTTCCTGGCCGCCAACACCTTCCCGAAATCGCGTGAAACGCGCGCGCCGCTGGTGGAAGAGCTGCATCGCTTCCGCGATCGTCTGCCTGAGAAACTGCGTTATCTGGCCGATGCGCCACAGCAGGATCCGGAAGGCAACAAAACCGTGGTACGGTTTAGCCGTAAAACCAAGCAGCAGTATGTTGCGGCCGAGAAAGAGGGTAAAGCGACCGGATGGTCAGCTTTCTTTGTCGATGGCAAATGGGTTGAAGGCAAGAAATAATCTTCCCTTACCGTAACTTACCTGTAAAAGGGCCGGATTTCCGGCCCTTTTTTATTGCCTTGTTATTATTTTTTGTTCCGTACTATACAGTCAGGCTATAAATGATATAGTGGTTATAGTTAACCTGTTTCTTATTATTAAATCGTCTTAAGCGATTGACCGCATGCGCTAAATCGGATGGTCTGGCATGAAATTACAGCAGCTTCGTTATATCGTTGAGGTGGTGAATCATAACCTTAACGTCTCTTCTACCGCCGAGGGGTTGTATACCTCGCAACCGGGCATCAGCAAACAAGTTCGTATGCTGGAGGATGAGTTAGGTATCCAGATATTTGCCCGCAGCGGTAAGCATCTCACTCAGGTGACGCCCGCGGGTCAGGAAATCATCCGCATTGCGCGGGAAGTCCTCTCTAAAGTCGATGCGATTAAGTCAGTGGCAGGGGAACACACCTGGCCGGATAAAGGTTCGCTGTATATTGCCACGACGCATACCCAGGCGCGCTATGCGCTTCCCGGTGTCATCAAAGGCTTTATCGAGCGTTATCCCCGCGTCTCTTTGCATATGCACCAGGGCTCGCCAACGCAAATTGCTGAAGCCGTTTCCAAGGGTAATGCAGACTTTGCCATCGCCACCGAAGCGCTTCACCTCTACGACGATCTGGTCATGCTTCCATGCTATCACTGGAACCGTTCCATCGTGGTGACCCCGGATCACCCCCTGGCGGGTAAAGGGTCGGTCTCTATTGAAGAGCTGGCGCAGTATCCATTGGTGACGTATACGTTTGGCTTTACCGGCCGCTCCGAGCTTGATACGGCCTTTAACCGGGCAGGGCTAACGCCGCGCATTGTCTTTACCGCGACGGATGCAGACGTGATTAAGACCTATGTGCGGCTTGGTCTGGGGGTGGGCGTCATTGCCAGCATGGCGGTGGATCCGGTGTCAGACCCTGACCTGGTGCGTCTTGATGCGCACGATGTTTTCAGTCATAGCACCACAAAGATTGGATTCCGTCGCAGCACCTTCCTGCGCAGCTATATGTATGATTTTATTCAGCGCTTTGCCCCTCATTTAACGCGTGATGTGGTTGATACCGCCGTTGCATTACGCTCAAATGAAGATATTGAAGAGATGTTTAAAGACATCAAACTCCCCGAAAAATAATCACACCCGGTATCTTTCCCTCAGGGAAAGATACCGAAATAACGCCTCAAAGCTAAATTAGAATTATCATCATCTACGTATCCCCTGTCATATAATGTCATTATCCATTTAATCCGTAAGGTTATAATGTCGTGAATTGGCGACAAAAGTAGAAACTAATTTACGCCTTCGCAAATTTTTCTTTTCAATTATTTATTTCTGGTCAAAAGATTGAATATTTCATACCTCCCGGTGCGTAAATTCACTGGCTTTTCGGCTAAAGTTTCTTTAGGATTTATCTCAACAGATGATTAATTGTACCAATTGTTTGGTCCTAAATGATAAGCGATGTCGATTGTATGAGGTTAGCAATGCCTTCAGGAAGTGAAGAACCGCAAAGGGATCCTGCGCTCAAGCGTAAAGCCTGGCTGGCGGTCTTTCTCGTCTCTACCCTGTTTTGGGTGGTGGTTGCTCTCCTGGCCTGGAAATATTGGGGTTAAATATGGCAGTGACGGTACGTACAGCTTCGGTAAAACAGATGTGTCAGCATCGTGACAATGGCCACAGAGGGCGTAAAGCACCTGCGACTGTTGTACCCGCGTCCTGGAAACTGACGCCGCAGCAGCAAGCGTTTATTGATGTGTTCGCAGAAGACGAACCCAAAAAACAATAATTTAGTTAATTGCGTAATGATGCAAATAGTCTGAATATCGACTCTGCACTTTTGTACTCTTTAATAAATACACATCAGCAATATAGCACTGAGGTCAAACCTCGGAACGTTTTATAAATAATGCCTGGTGTCCCTATGATGAATAACATGACGTCTCACAAATACTGGTCATGGATCGGCGTTTTTACCGTGTCGATTCTGTTCTGGAGCCAGCTCATCTGGTTGGCCCTCCACTAAATTGTAAAACCTCGCTAAGGCGGGGTTTTTTGTTTTCCTGTTCTGGACCAATCCTAAATTTATCAATTTGGGTTGTTATCAAAACGTTACGACATCTTTGTGTTATCTTTAATTACGGCCCTGATGATTGTCGGGGCATCTCTGTGATTAAGGAGGAGCTTATGTCGTTAACCCTACGCGAAGCCAGTAAGGACACATTACAGGCAGAAAATAAAACCTGGCATTACTACAGCCTGCCGCTGGCTGCCAGAACGCTTGGGGACATTTCGCGTTTACCCAAGTCATTGAAAGTTTTACTGGAAAATCTATTGCGCTGGCAGGACGGTGACTCTGTCACCCTCGATGATATCCAGGCGCTGGCAGGGTGGCTTGAAAAAGCCCATGCCGACAGAGAAATCGCCTACCGCCCGGCAAGGGTGCTGATGCAGGACTTTACCGGCGTCCCTGCCGTCGTTGATTTGGCCGCGATGCGCGAGGCCGTTAAGCGTCTCGGCGGAGATACGGCAAAAGTGAATCCGCTCTCCCCCGTTGACCTCGTTATTGACCACTCCGTAACCGTCGATCGCTTTGGTGATGATGACGCCTTTGGCGAGAACGTGCGTCTGGAGATGGAGCGTAACCACGAGCGCTACGTGTTCCTGAAATGGGGGCAGCAGGCGTTCAGCCGGTTTAGCGTGGTCCCGCCAGGTACCGGTATTTGTCACCAGGTTAACCTTGAATATCTGGGTAAAGCCGTCTGGAGCGAATTGCAGGATAAAGAATGGGTCGCCTATCCGGACACGCTGGTGGGCACGGACTCCCATACCACCATGATCAACGGTCTGGGCGTGCTGGGCTGGGGCGTCGGGGGTATCGAAGCGGAAGCGGCCATGCTCGGCCAGCCGGTGTCCATGCTTATCCCGGATGTGGTGGGCTTCAAGCTCACCGGCAGGCTGTCTGAAGGCATTACCGCCACCGATCTGGTGCTTACCGTCACCCAGATGCTGCGTAAGCATGGTGTGGTAGGCAAGTTTGTCGAATTCTACGGGGACGGACTGGATTCACTGCCGCTGGCCGACCGCGCCACCATTGCCAATATGGCGCCGGAATACGGTGCAACCTGCGGCTTTTTCCCTATTGATGATGTGACGCTGGAATACATGCGTCTTAGCGGACGTAGCGAAGAGCAGGTCGCGCTGGTGGAAGCGTACACCAAAGCGCAGGGCATGTGGCGCAATCCGGGCGATGAGCCTGTTTTCACCAGCACGCTTGAACTCGATATGGGAAGCGTCGAAGCGAGCCTCGCAGGGCCGAAACGCCCGCAGGACAGGGTTGCGCTGAGTGACGTGCCAAAAGCCTTTGCCGCCAGCAATGCGCTGGAAGTAAACGTGGCGCAGAAGGACCATCGTCCCGTCGACTATGTTCTGAACGGACATCAGTATCAGCTTCCGGATGGTGCGGTGGTGATTGCCGCCATTACCTCGTGCACCAACACGTCCAACCCCAGCGTATTGATGGCAGCCGGTCTGCTGGCTAAAAAGGCGGTAGAGCTTGGGCTAAAACCTCAGCCATGGGTCAAGGCCTCGCTGGCACCAGGTTCCAAAGTGGTTTCGGATTACCTGGCTCAGGCCAAACTGACGCCGTACCTTGACGAACTGGGCTTTAACCTCGTGGGCTACGGCTGTACGACCTGTATTGGTAACTCTGGTCCACTGCCTGAACCCATTGAAACGGCGATTAAGCAGGGTGACCTGACGGTAGGCGCGGTCCTGTCCGGCAACCGAAACTTTGAAGGGCGTATTCACCCGCTGGTGAAAACCAACTGGCTCGCCTCGCCGCCGCTGGTGGTCGCTTATGCCCTGGCAGGGAACATGAATATCAACCTGGTGACCGATCCGATTGGCCACGATCGCAAGAATGATCCTGTCTACCTGAAAGATATCTGGCCATCCTCGCGGGAAATCGCGCTGGCCGTTGAAAAAGTCTCAACCGAGATGTTCCGCAAAGAGTATGCGGAGGTCTTTGAAGGCACGCCGGAATGGAAAGCCATCAACGTCATTGGCTCTGATACCTATGACTGGCAGGATGACTCGACCTATATTCGTCTGTCGCCGTTCTTTGATGAGATGCAGGCCGAGCCGGCGCCGCTTAAGGATATCCACGGCGCGCGCATTCTGGCGATGCTGGGGGATTCTGTCACGACGGACCACATCTCACCGGCGGGGAGTATCAAAGCCGATAGCCCGGCGGGTCGTTATCTGCAAAGCCGGGGCGTCGAACGCCGTGATTTTAACTCCTACGGATCGCGCCGCGGTAACCATGAAGTCATGATGCGCGGGACCTTTGCCAACATCCGCATTCGTAACGAAATGGTGCCGGGCGTGGAAGGGGGCATGACGCGCTATCTGCCGGGGACGGAAGTGGTGTCGATTTATGATGCGGCGGTCAAATATCAACAGGCAGGTACGCCGCTGGCGGTGATTGCCGGGAAAGAGTACGGTTCCGGCTCCAGCCGTGACTGGGCGGCGAAAGGTCCGCGTCTGCTTGGCGTTCGCGTGGTCATCGCCGAATCGTTCGAACGTATTCACCGCTCGAATCTGATTGGTATGGGGATCCTGCCGCTTGAGTTCCCGCAGGGCGTGACGCGTAAAACGCTGGGCCTGACCGGGGAAGAGCAGATTGACATTAGCGGCCTGCAAAACCTGCAGCCGGGTAAAACGGTGCCGGTAACGTTAACGCGGGCAGACGGCAAAACCGAGGTGCTGGAGTGCCGATGCCGTATTGATACGGCAACCGAGCTGACCTACTACCAGAACGACGGCATTTTACATTACGTGATTCGTAAGATGCTGGATTGATGAACGAGCCCGGCACGCGTGCCGGGCTTTTTATATCACTCTTTCAGCAGATGGCCCATTTTGGCAGCTTTAGTATCCAGGTAGTGGGCGTTTTTCGGGTTACGGCCGACAATCAGCGGTACACGCTCAACGATGTTGATCCCCGCTTCGGTCAGAATCTCCACTTTTTTCGGGTTATTGGTCAGCAGACGAACTTCGTCCACGCCCAGCAGCTTGAACATATCGGCGCACAAGGTGAAGTCGCGTTCGTCAGCGGCGAAGCCGAGCTGATGGTTTGCTTCCACCGTATCGTAGCCCTGGTCCTGAAGCGCGTAAGCGCGGATTTTATTCAGCAGACCAATATTACGACCTTCCTGACGGTGATAAAGCAGCACGCCGCGGCCTTCTTCTGCAATATGAGACAGGGCGGCTTCCAGCTGGAAACCACAATCACAGCGCAGGCTGAACAGCGCGTCGCCGGTAAGACACTCTGAATGGACGCGGGACAGCACCGGCGTCTGCCCTGAAATGTCGCCATACACCAGCGCGACATGATCCTGTCCGGTTGCCAGTTCTTCAAAACCCACCATCAGGAAATCGCCCCATGGGGTTGGCAGTTTGGCTTCTGCCACACGTTTAAGCTGCATGTGATTCTCCAGAGTAGGCTGACACGTTTCGTGCCTTTGCCCTGTTTTGCTTTCTGTATCAGTTCATTTTGCCACAAGCTCAGCAGGTTCGCCTAATAGGCACCATGCTATATGAACGTTAAACGCACGATCCGACATATCCACCCATCGAATGAATTTCAGTTATGATTGTGAGGCTTAGCGAAAAAGGAGAAGACATGCTTTCAATCGCCAGACGTACGGCAGCAGGCGCGGCCATTTTACTGATTATGCCCCTGGCCGTATGGCTCTCAGGCTGGATGTGGCAGCCGGGGCAGAATGCCACGTGGCTGAAAACGTTATACTGGATAACGGAAACGGTCACCCAGCCGTGGGGAATTATTACCCATGTCCTCCTCTGCGCCTGGTTTCTGTGGTGCCTGCGCTTTCGTTTGCGTGCGGCGCTGATGCTTTTTGCGATCCTCGGAGGCGCTATCCTTGTTGGTCAGGGCGTGAAGTCCTGGGTAAAAGATCGCGTTCAGGAACCGCGTCCTTTTGTCGTCTGGCTGGAAAAAACGCATCATGTTCCGGTGGATGAGTTCTACAATTTAAAGCGTAAAGATCGCGGAACCCTGGTGAAAGAACAGCTTGCGGAACAGCAGGATATCCCGAAATTCTTGCGTAAACACTGGCAGAAAGAGACGGGATTCGCGTTTCCTTCCGGTCACACCATGTTTGCGGCCAGCTGGGCGTTACTGGGGGTGGGGCTGCTGTGGCCAAGGCGTCGAACGGTCACGCTCGTGATTTTACTTGTCTGGGCGACAGGGGTTATGGGCAGCCGCTTACTGCTGGGGATGCACTGGCCGCGGGACCTGGTCGTTGCCACGCTTATCTCATGGCTGCTGGTGACGCTGGCGACCTGGCTCGCTGAACGATTCTGCGGCCCGCTTACACCACCGCCAGAAGAGAAAGAAGAAATAGCCGAAAGGGACCAAACGGACGCCTGACGGTTGATAAACCGTATTATGCCCATAGATACATGACTGGCGCGTCACTTTTTCCGTTTCGCGCCCGTCGCTAAAATGGTAGTTTATAAGGCTGATTGCGGTGAGTTGAACACACTTTATTCGCTTGAACCACATAACGGGAAGTAATGTGAAATATTTACTCATTTTCTTACTGGTATTGGCGATTTTTGTCATTTCAGTCACGTTGGGTGCACAAAACGATCAGCAGGTGACGTTTAACTATCTGCTGGCTCAGGGTGAGTATCGCGTCTCGAGCCTGCTGGCGGTCTTATTTGCTGCTGGTTTTGCCATTGGCTGGCTGGTTTGCGGTCTGTTCTGGTTGAAAGTCCGTGTTTCTCTTGCGCGCGCTGAACGTAAAATTAAGCGACTCGAAAATAACATTGCCCCTGCGTCTGACATCCCGGAAAGCTCTGGTGTGCCGGTCGTGAAGGAATAATCGACTATGCTGGAGTTGTTGTTTCTGCTTTTGCCTGTAGCCGCAGCCTATGGCTGGTATATGGGCCGCAGAAGTGCGCAACAAACAAAACAGGATGAGGCCAACCGGCTCTCCCGCGACTACGTTGCGGGGGTGAACTTCCTCCTGAGCAATCAGCAGGACAAAGCGGTAGACCTGTTCCTCGATATGCTGAAAGAGGATACAGGGACGGTTGAAGCGCATCTCACCCTGGGTAACCTGTTCCGCTCGCGCGGCGAGGTCGATCGCGCCATTCGTATTCACCAGACCCTGATGGAAAGCGCCTCGCTGACCTACGATCAACGTCTCCTTGCGGTGCAACAGCTGGGGCGTGATTACATGGCCGCGGGGTTGTACGATCGCGCCGAAGATATGTTCGCGCAGCTGGTGGATGAAACAGATTTCCGCATCGGCGCGCTGCAGCAGCTCCTGCAGATTTATCAGGCCACCAGCGACTGGCAAAAAGCCATTGATACGGCTGAACGCCTGGTGAAGCTGGGTAAAGATAAGCAGCGCGTTGAGATAGCCCATTTCTACTGTGAGCTTGCGCTTCAGCAGATGGGTAACGACGACATGGATAAAGCCATGGCGCTGCTGAAGAAAGGCGCCGCCGCGGACCGCAACAGCGCGCGAATCTCCATCATGATGGGACGCGTCTTTATGGCGAATGGCGACTATGCCAAAGCCGTTGAAAGCCTGCTGCGGGTTATCGACCAGGATAAAGAGCTGGTCAGTGAAACGCTGGAAATGCTGCAAACCTGCTATCAACAGCTGGACAAGCAGGAAGAGTGGGTGGCATTCCTGCGTCGCTGCGTGGAAGAAAATACCGGTGCCACCGCTGAACTGATGCTCTCAGACGTTGTTGAGCAGTATGAGGGAAGCGACACCGCGCAGGTGTATATTACGCGCCAGCTGCAGCGTCATCCGACCATGCGGGTGTTCCATAAGCTGATGGATTACCACCTGAACGATGCTGAAGAAGGGCGCGCCAAAGAGAGCCTGATGGTCCTGCGCGACATGGTTGGCGAGCAGGTGCGCAGCAAGCCGCGCTATCGTTGCCAGAAGTGTGGTTTTACCGCGTATACGCTCTACTGGCACTGTCCTTCCTGCCGTGCCTGGTCCACCATCAAGCCCATTCGTGGCCTGGACGGGCAGTGATTTTTTAAAACGCCCCATTTTAGTTACAACATACTGATGGTTTTTACCGTATCCTTTACTCCGTGCGGTTTGCCAGCCTAGCAGGCGCGTAAAAGGATCCTGTCAATTTGCGGCGTCGGCAGGTAGAATGCTGGCCGTTTATCTGTTCCGCGCCGCTGCGCGCCCATAGACGAAAAGGGCTGGTCATGACGTCTGTTACATCCTCCACTTCCCGCGTAATTACGGATTCTCCTGTTGTTGTTGCGCTTGATTACAATAAGCGTGACGCTGCACTGGCGTTTGTCGACGGTATCGACCCTCGCGACTGCCGTTTGAAAGTTGGCAAAGAGATGTTCACGCTGTTTGGACCGCAAATCGTTCGCGATCTGCAACAGCGCGGCTTTGACGTTTTCCTCGACCTCAAATTCCATGATATCCCGAATACTACGGCCCACGCCGTTGCCGCAGCCGCAGAGCTGGGCGTATGGATGGTCAACGTCCATGCGTCGGGCGGGGCAAGAATGATGACCGCCGCCCGTGAGGCGCTCCTGCCGTTCGGTAAAGATGCGCCGCTGTTGATCGCAGTCACCGTGCTGACCAGTATGGACGAAAGTGATTTACGCGACCTTGGCATGACGTTGTCACCTGCGGAGCATGCCGAACGTCTCGCGCGTCTGACGCAGCAGTGTGGCCTGGATGGCGTCGTCTGCTCCGCGCAGGAAGCGGTTCGTTTCAAATCAGCGCTGGGCCGGGATTTTAAACTGGTCACGCCGGGGATCCGCCCTGCAGGCAGCGACGTGGGCGATCAGCGCCGCATTATGACGCCTGAGCAGGCGCTGGCTGCAGGCGTTGACTACATGGTCATCGGTCGTCCGGTGACGCAGTCTCCAAACCCTGCTGAGACGCTTAAGGCTATCAACGCATCGCTGAAAAAGGGGGCGTAATGACCGATTCCAACAGTCGTCTGGTCTATTCAACCGAGAGTGGGCGTATAGACGAACCGAAAGCGAAAGTGGAACGTCCTAAGGGGGACGGCATCGTTCGGATCCAGCGCCAGACCAGCGGACGAAAAGGGAAAGGCGTTTGCCTGATCTCCGGCATTGACCTGGATGATGCTGAACTGACAACGCTGGCGGCCGAGTTGAAAAAGAAATGTGGCTGCGGCGGTGCCGTGAAAGATGGCATTATTGAAATCCAGGGTGATAAACGCGATTTAATAAAATCGCTGCTGGAAGCCAAAGGCATGAAAGTCAAACTGGCAGGCGGCTAAAATAAATGAGCCACGGCAGATGCCGTGGCTCGTGTTATATACGTGCGTATGTCAGACCTGAAATGCGTTTAAATACCGCAATATCGAGGAAGGCTTAGATAATAATTATTTGCCAACCTGGTGACCGATAATACCACCGACAGCAGCGCCACCTAATGTACCCAGCGTACTACCATCCGTTAATACTGCACCACCGAGAGCACCGGCACCGGCACCAATAGCGGTGTTACGGTCACGTTTAGACCAGTTAGAGCATGCGCTCAGGGACATTGCTACAGTGATTGCCAGAACAGCGGCGGCTAATTTTTTGCTGGTTAAGGTCATAATACTTTCTCCTGAATTATCGATTCACGGAAAGATGTACACGTTAAGTATAGACGAATCGAATACTTAATTCTGTTCTCCGTGAAAGCTGGTCGCGCAGGCGTTACGTAATCACGCAGGTGATAGTCACTTCCTGTTATATCGCTAACATTAATTTTACGACTTTAAGGCGGGTTAAACAGGTAAAAACTCTTAAAGCAGGGTTAAGAATCATCTCAGAGAAAGAAGGGCGTATGCGCCCGAAATTCGGGCGCGGAGGGAACTCAGGCGGTCGTTTTAATAATATTGACGATCAGTCCGTCATCTTCCAGTTTATTTCGGTGCGCGTCGCTCAATCTTTCGTCGGTAATCACGCGGCTAAAGCGTGAAGCGGGGCCCATCGTATACGGGTGAACGGCGCCAAATTTAGAGCTGTCGGTGAGCACAATGGCTTCACACTCTTTTTCCAGCACAGCATTCACAACGTCAGAGCGCATCATATCCCGACCGGTGAAACCTGTCTCCGGTTGCCAGCCGTCAATCCCGATAAAGGCCTTGCTGAAATGAACCTGCTGGACATACTGACGGGTCAGCGGGCCTACCATACTTTCGCTTTTTTTCTGGTAAATACCCCCGAGCAGAATCACCTCGCAGCGCGTCTCTTTGAGCAAATGCGCGATATAGCTGCTGACGGTGATGATAGTAACGTCCTTTTGATCGGCAAGCGTGCGTGCCAGAAGGGCATTACTGCTGCCGTTTTCAATAAAAACGGTCTCGCCGTTGTTCACCAGGGACGCGGCAAATTCCGCCAGTTCACGTTTGAGCGCGTAGTTATTCATCATGCGCGTCTCAACGTCATCACTGTCCAGCGGGACAGCATATCCGTGCGCGCGACGCAGGTAGCTCTGTTTTTCCAGCAGATTAAGATCCTGACGGATTGTGACTTCAGACACGCCGGTGGTTTTAGCGAGATCGACTACGCTTACGCGTCCCTGATCGATGACCATCTGCAAAATGAGTTGTTGTCGGGAATTCATAGCATCCATTTAATAAAGCGAAACGAGGTCGGAGACGGTGGGGTTAAACTTCCCACGGCGCTTTTGGCTGTCTGTTTTCAGGCGCGTTGTCAGCACCATTCTGAGCAAGAAGTTCAGACTTCAGGATCTCGAGATTACGGATAGCAGAGTGATAATCGCCCGCCACCAGGATATCCAGCACGGTATCAATTCGTTGTGCTACAGCTTGTGCGTCAATAGTAGACATAATCTCACCCCAGGCGCGAAAAGTTAATATTTTCAATGATGCAGAAATTAGGATCAAAAGAGAAGGGAAAAAATGCAATAACTAAATTACATAAACGTAAGTGATAAATTTATTCCCCCTCATGCAGTGGGCTTATTGAGTGGATTAGTCTAAAACGGCGCGCAAGGCGCTTTTTTATAAGAGGAATTAGACTATGACAGTTATCAATCAGCCTACCTGCACACTGTTTACCGATACTGAACGGTTCACGCAGCTGTCAGGGTATTACGAAGCGGAGCGTCACACCGTCTGGATGATGTTGCGGGCCCAGCCACGGCCTTGTTTTAACCATGCGTTAATTGAGGAGATCATGAACTTCTCATGGCTGGTTCGCCAGTCTGGCTTTGCGGTTGATTTTTGGGTAACCGGTTCGCTGGTTCCCGATATGTACAATGTGGGCGGTGATTTACAGTTCTTCGTCGAGTGCATTCAGAACGGACGTCGGGAGGCGTTACGGGCGTACGCTCGCGCCTGCGTTGATTGCGTCCATGCGGCCTCACGGGGGTTTGATACAGGGGCCATCTCTCTGGCGATGGTCGAAGGCAGTGCTTTAGGGGGCGGGTTTGAGGCCGCTCTGGCGCACCATTTTGTCCTGGCTCAGCGCGATGCCCGTCTGGGTTTTCCGGAGATTGCCTTCAACCTGTTTCCGGGTATGGGGGGATATTCCCTGGTTGCACGCCGTTCTGGCATGAAGCTGGCGGAGGAACTCATCTATAAGGGGGAATCCCATACGGCTGAATGGTATGAACAGCACGGGCTGGTGGATGTCCTGTTTGAACCCGGACAAAGCTATGTCTCCACCCGAACCTTCATCGATACTCTGCGGCCAAAACTGAATGGCGTAAGGGCGATGCTGCGCGCGCGTACGCGCGTTCTGCAATTGCCCCGCAGTGAACTGATGGATATCACGGAAGACTGGGTTGATGCCGCTTTCTGCCTTGAGCCGAAAGATATCGCCTACATGGAGCGTCTGGTCACGCTGCAAAACCGCCATCACGCGGCGGGGTTGCGTAAAGCCAGTTAACGTTGATTTCGCGCTTGATATCGTTTTAGCCATCGCTCGAATGCGGCAGCGGGCATCGGCTTAGCAAACAGAAAACCCTGCCGTTCGTTGACGCCGTTCTTGGTCAGAAAGGCGTCTTCTTTTGCGCTTTCCACACCTTCGGCAATCACCTGCAGATTTAATGCCTGCGCCACCGCGACGATAGCGCGCACCAGAGACTGGGAGATGGACTGCTTATGAATATCCCTGACAAACGATTGATCGAGTTTAATGGCATCGATAGGGAAGCGGGCCAGTTGAGAAAGGGAAGAGTAGCCGGTGCCAAAATCATCCAGATGAATTTGCGCCCCGAGTCGGCTGAACTGCTGGATCACGGACAGCGCCAGCTCTTCGTTCTCGATAAGACAGCTTTCGGTTAATTCGACATCGACAGGGCAGTATTCAAAATTCAGATCCTTCAGCGCCTGCTTTAAGTCACTGAAAATAGTCTGGTCGGCCAGCTGGCGTGCAGAGACGTTCACCGCCACGCGCAGGTTTATTCCCTTATCACGCCATTTCGCCACCTGGCGAACCACATCGAGCATCACCCAGCGGCCCAGCGGCACAATCAACCCCGACTCCTCGGCATAAGAGATAAACTCCAGCGGCGGGATCAAACCCCGTTCTGGTGATTGCCAGCGGACCAGCGCTTCAAGGCTTCTGACCTCCCCGCGCCAGGTGATTTTCGGCTGGTAGTGAATCAGGAGCTGATCGTTATCCAGCGCCTTACGCAGGTTGGTATCCAGCCAGAGATACTCAAACACGCGCTGGTTCATCTCGGGCGAGAAGACGCAGAACTTGCCCCGGCCGTTCTCTTTGGCGGTGTACATGGCGGTATCGGCGTTACGAATGACGCTTTCCCGGTCGTTGCCATGCTGAGGGGCGAGGGCGATGCCCAGGGAGCAACCGGTATAAATCTCAATCAGCCCGATTCGGAACGGCTGGCGCAGACGGGTTAAAATGCGCGATGCCATCGCCTCCAGAGAGCCCTGAGAGGTATTGGTGGCCATGACGATAAACTCATCACCGCCAAGTCGCGCCAGCACCTGTTCCTCATCCAGGCAGCTCAAAATGGCGAGGGCAACGGCCTGTAACAGCTGATCGCCAAACATATGCCCGTAAGCGTCGTTGACCTTTTTAAAATTATCCAGATCGAGATACACCACGCCCACCTGCGTGTCCCCGCGGTTGGCGATGGCGTCAGAAATCAGGTCGTGGATCGCATTGCGATTTGGCAAGCCAGTGATGGTATCGGTATTGGCCAGCACGCGCAGCCGCTCCTGAGCGCGGCGCTCCTCGGTAATATCGGTCCCGGAACAGATAAGGAAAATTTCATTTTTACCGCTGCCGCTGTGAACGAATTTGTTTCTGAACAGAAACAGCCGTTGCCCTTTACGCGTTTTGATCCAGCGTTCGACTTCGTAGGAGCTGCCGTTGCGAAAAAAACCGGTAATATTGCGCTTTGAAGCTGCCGCTTCGCTGCGGCTCATAAACAGCTTAAAGACGTTCTGGCCAATGACTTCATGTTCTTTCAGGCCGGTGTACTCTTCGCTAAGCCGATTAAAACGCTGGATATTGCCGTGCCGATCGAGAATAACAATGACGGAGTTAGCCTCTGAGACAACCTGTTCCGCGAAAGAGAGCCCCTGAGCCAGATCGCGTGCCACGGAGGGGGTATCGTTCCAGGCAGAAGCGGTTCCGGCCCACTCGTTACGGGTAATTTTACGGCCCACAAGATGAACCGGAACATCTTCACCGTAGAGGGAGAGCGACATTGAAATACTGGAGGTAATAACGGTTAAATGACGGATGAGATCGGCCTGTTCATCGTCCAGCGCCACGACCTGAGTGACATCGGCATTTTCGCTGGTGGAAAGGTGCAGAGCGTTGCTGTCAGCTGACAAGCGCCACCACGGGCTGTAAGTCCCCATGTAGCGAAACAGCAAATTCGGCTCCAGATCGTCCATCATGTTTTCTCCCGCAGCTTTCATTAGCGCACAAATTATTCATTTGCAGTCGACTTTTCCGTTGAGAAACAGCGGCAAAACCGAAGTGAACTTATTGTTTTTCCCTAATTTCTTATAATAAAACGAGTCAGGCAAAAAAGGATACGGAGCGTATAAAAATTCACGTAACCGAATATAACAACACTCTTTTACTGTAGATAATTATGGCGAATTTGGGCGAAGGGAGACTGAAAATAGTAAGGAAAAATAATGATTTTGTGGCGGGGATAAAAAGAAAAATTGTCGGCCTTTCCGCGAAGGAAAGGACCGACAATTGAACCGGTTATCAGGCGACAGGGCGCGCGATAATACTGCGGGTTTCCATGCGAACTTCGGCGATAGTGACGTCAATCACGTCGGTGACCTTGTAAACTGTTTCACCCTTAATTTGCACGGTACCGTTTTCCTGACTACAGACCATTTCGTCACGAACCGCATGCAGGAACGGCGCAGGAATAAACGCGACAGCACCGTTATCGACCAGGCGGACGCGCATTCCCCCGCGGCTGATATCGATGATCTCCGCGGCGAAACGTGTATCCGTCCCGGCTTTATCCTGCAGGAAGCGAGCGTACAGCCAGTCTCCAACGTCACGTTCCGCCATGCGATTCAGACGGCGGCGATCGGCCATCTGCAGCGTGGTGTCCTCCTGAGGACGAGCAACGGTTTCGCCTTTGATAATCGCTTTCAGCAGACGGTGGTTAACCATATCGCCATACTTACGGATTGGCGATGTCCAGGTGGCGTATGCTTCGAGGCCAAGACCAAAGTGCGGGCCCGGCTCGGTACTGATTTCCGCGAATGACTGGAAGCGACGAATGCGGCTGTCCAGGAAGCCCGACGGCTGCGCGTCCAGTTCGCGGCGAAGCTTGCAGAAGCCTGGCAGGGTCAGCACTTCTTCCGGATCAACATGCACATCGTGATTCTTCAGCAGGGCCGCCAGCGCTTCGGTGTTCGCCGGATCAAACCCGGTGTGGACGTTGTAAATGCCAAAGCCCAGCTTGTCGCGCAACACGCGTGCGGCGCAGATGTTGGCGGAAATCATCGCTTCTTCAACAATGCGGTTCGCAATGCGTCGCGGTTCGGCCACGATATCCAGCACTTCGCCTTTCTCACCCAGAACAAAGCGATAATCCGGACGATCTTTGAACACCAGCGCATGGGTTTGACGCCACTCGCTGCGGTTGAGACAGATGCGATGCAGCAGACGGATCTGCGCGGCAATGGCGTCTGATTCAGGTTTCCAGCTACCGGTATTTTCAAGCCAGTCGGACACGTTATCGTAGGCCAGCTTGGCTTTCGATTCGATAGTGGCAGCAAAGAACTCGATATCGTCTTCAATCGCGCCATCCGCAGCAATGGTCATGCGGCAGGCAAGGACCGGGCGCACTTCATTTGGACGCAGCGAGCAAAGATCGTCTGACAATTCGCGCGGCAGCATCGGAATGTTGAAGCCCGGCAGGTAGTTTGTGAAGGCGCGGATTTTCGCCGCGTCATCCAGCTTGCTACCTTCGGCAATCCAGGCGGTGGGATCGGCAATGGCAACGGTCAGGTGCAGTTTGCCATCGTCGCTCTCTTCAGCGTAGAGCGCATCGTCCATATCTTCGGTGCTGGAGCTGTCGATGGTGACAAACTCCAGCGCGGTGAGATCGCGACGCGTCAGACCTTCGTCCTGCATCTCGGTCGCTACGCCGTTCGGCGCTTCTTTTTCAAGATTGTGGCGTGCCAGCGTGACCCACCATGGCACGAAATGGTCGGCGCCAAAGGTGATGAATTGAGTCAACTCAGCATAAAAACCGCGATCGCCTTTCAGAGGATGACGGCGCATTTCTGCTACGGCCCAGTCACCTTCTTTAAAATCATGCTCAACGCCACGGGCGGCGCGGCAGGGAATGGCATCTTTCAGCAGGGGATGATCCGGCACGATAGAAAGCCGATCGTCTTTTCTCTGCACCTTACCCACAAAACGGGTCAGGAACGGTTCGATCAGTTCTTCTGGTTCAGCGGACTCGCGATCCTTCTCGGTATGAATGACGGCCATGACGCGATCGCCATGCATCACTTTCTTCATCTGCGGTGGCGGAATGAAGTAGCTTTTCTGCGCGTCAACTTCAAGGAAGCCAAAGCCCTTTTCCGTGGCTTTTACGACCCCTTCTGCACGCGGCGTCTGGGAATGCAGTTGCTGTTTAAGCTGCGCTAGCAGCGGGTTGTCCTGAAACATAATGTTCTATTTTCGTAGCCATTGAGCGGCTGACAGTTTTACGCGATTCTCACTGTCTCAGCAAGCGGTCTTTGGGTAATGAGTGTGGTTATTCCTCTTTACCAAACGCTACTTTCAGACGATTGAGCCAGCCATCAAACGCACTTTGGGTAAGCAGCGTGATGGCATATTCGCCCTGGAGTCCTTGATCCGTGAGCGGGGTAAACTGCGCGGCGCTGAAGCGGTCCGGAGAGCGGGTCAGCAGTTCGACCGCCGCCGAAAGTGCGGGTGACGTCTGCGGGATCTCTGCGCGGCTGTTTAACAGGATCTCTCCGGTCAGGTCGAGCAGCGACGGCTCATGGCAAAGCACCGGCGTCAGCGCCTCCAGCGCGGGTTCGGCCTGCCAGCGAGACAGCGACTCAAGCTGATGCGCACTCGCATAGCGCAGCTCCACGACGGGCAAAAGCGGCACCCATGCATCGTGGCTCGCGGGAAGCGTGTGCGGCTGAATATGATGGCCTGGCAACCAGCGAACAGGGTGTCCCAACAGCGCCTGAAAAATCGCGACCACGCGCGCCTGAAAACCGATAAACCCGATAATCTGGTTAATCACCACGATGTCGTACGTGGACAGACCCACCTCATCAAGCTGGTTCTGCGCTTTATCATCAATGACATCAGGAGAGCTGGCGAGCTGGCGGGCATACTGGGTGATCTGTGCCAGGCGGCGGTTGCTTTCGCGCGAGGAGTCCGGGCCGGGAAGCGGGGCGAGGAGGGCGGCGTAATGGTTACAGAGCCGCTGAACGCCACAGGCCTGTGCGACCGTTAGCGCGGTACTGAGCCGATCGTAAGCGCTGAGCGTATGCAGGCGGTTCACGGGGATCGAGAGCGGAAACAGCTGGTGGCATAAGGCTCTGGCAGGGGTAAGCCAGCCAGAACAGGCGGCGACAATCTCATCAGGCAAGGCTAAATCGAGCAAAAAACGATCGTCGACGTTAGCGGCTTCGGGCACCAAGGGCAGAACATCCGTCTGCGCGTGGTTTGACTGGGTTTCGTGATACCAGTGGCCTTTGCCGGAAAAACGGCGTTGTTCCATGTGCGTTCCTTGATCTCAAAATGGCGATCAATATCCTGGCGTAAGGCAGATAAAGGGAAAAATATTGTTAGGTGATAACAAATAGCAGAACGGAATAACGAAGGGGTGACGCGGGGGGAAATACTCTCTTCCCGGGCGGGAAGAGAGTCACAGCTTATTTAATTTCCAGCTCGTTCATTGCAGCGATGTTGAAGCCGCCGTCAACGTGAACCACTTCGCCGGAGATACCCGCGGAAAGGTCAGAGCACAGGAATGCTGCAGAGTTACCCACATCTTCAATGGTAACGGTACGACGAATCGGGGTAACCGCTTCGCAGTGTGCCAGCATTTTACGGAAATCTTTAATACCGGAAGCGGCCAGGGTGCGGATAGGACCTGCAGAGATGGCGTTAACGCGCACGCCTTCAGGACCCATTGCGTTCGCCATGTAGCGTACGTTCGCTTCCAGAGACGCTTTAGCCAGACCCATAACGTTGTAGTTAGGGATAGCACGTTCAGCGCCCAGGTAGGACAGGGTCAGCAGGGCTGCGCCCGGGTTCAGCATCGCGCGGCAGGATTTCGCCATCGCAACGAAGCTGTAGGAGCTGATGTCGTGCGCGATTTTGAAGCCATCACGGGTAACCGCGTTCACGTAGTCGCCGTCCAGCTGGTCGCCAGGAGCGAAGCCGATGGAGTGAACGAAACCGTCGAATTTAGGCCATGCTTTTGCCAGTTCAGCAAACATGCCGTCGATGCTTTCGTCTTGTGCAACGTCACATTCCAGAACAATGCTGGAACCCAGCTGCGCGGCAAACTCTTCAACACGGCCTTTCAGCTTGTCGTTCTGGTAGGTGAACGCCAGCTCAGCGCCTTCGCGATGCATTGCCTGTGCGATGCCGTATGCGATGGACAGTTTGCTGGCAACGCCAGTCACCAGAATGCGCTTACCGGAAAGAAAACCCATAGCTTTAATCCTTATATTCATTGCTAATTTTGCCTTGTAATTCATAGCGTTACAGGCAGTATTTCAAAATCATTCGAAATTAGCTCGAAATTATAGCCCACTCACAGCCCCTTGTGTCACGATATTTCTCGCACTTCTCCGAAGACGCCTGCCCCGAAGAATGCACCGCGGACTCGCGGGGGCTCAAAATTTCAGCATTCGTCCAGTATATCACCCGGCAACAGCTTCGCCTCATCCAACCAGAGAGGCAGCGTGATTCCACCAGGGTATTCACGCTTTCCTGATGTTGTCGACGAAACGCGCAATGACGATAAAGAAAACCGGTACGAAGAAGATCGCGAGAAGCGTACCGCTAATCATGCCGCCAAATACGCCGGTACCGATGGCATGCTGCGTACTGTCGCTCGCCCCCCTGGCCAGCATCAACGGAACAACCCCTAAGCTGAAGGCTAACGATGTCATCAGAATCGGACGCAGGCGCTGGCTGGCGGCATGAATGGTTGCCGCCAGCAGGGGCTGCCCCTGGCGATGGAGCTGCCTGGCAAATTCAACAATCAGAATGGCGTTCTTGGCCGACAGGCCGATAAGCGTAATCAGGCCGACCTTAAAGAAAACATCATTCGTCATGCCGGCAACAAACACCGCTATCACCGCGCCGATAAGACCCAACGGAACGACCAGCATGACCGCAAAAGGAACAGACCAGCTCTCATACAGGGCGGCGAGCACCATAAACACGACCAGTATCGACAGGACAATAAGGCCCGGAAGCTGAGATTCCGATTTTCTCTCCTGCAATGCACTCCCGGCCCACTCGCCCGCCATGCCCTGAGGTAACTCTCTGGACAAACTCTCCATAACCTTCATTGCGGTGCCGCTGGATACTCCTGACGCCGCATTTCCGGTAATGCGAAGAGCAGAATAACCCTGATAGCGCGTCAACTGCTGCGGCGCAACGTTCCAGGAGATCGTCACGAACGTTGATAACGGCACCATCTCACCCATCCGGTTTTTCACTGATAGTTTCAGTATCTGCTCAGGCTGCATTCGGTAGGGGGCATCGGCCTGAATAATCACCTGTTGAACGCGGCCGTTGTTCGTATAGTCATTAACGTAATTTGAGCCCAGGGTAACGGAGAGCGTCTGGTTGATTTCATCAAATGAGACGCCCATCGCTTCCGCTTTTTCCCGGTCAACCTGGAGCGCAAGGCTGGTTCCTTCCGGCAGACCGTCTATATAGACGTCACTCAGTTCAGGACGCTGATTGGCTTGCAGGACCAGCGCGTCGGCAGCGCGCTTTAACGCCTCGTAGCCCAGTCCTGCTCTGTCCTGCACGTACCAGGTGAACCCCGAGGAGGTGCCCATATCCGAAATGGCCGGCGGGAGCAGGCTCATCGTGACGGCATCAGTAACGTTCGCCATGCTGTCCTGTATATGGTCGGCTTCATCCTGGGCCGTCGAGCCCTGCCGGTTTTTCCAGTCCTTCAGCGTGGTGAAGGCCATAGCCGAATTCGGTCCTGAACCTGAAAATCCAAACCCCAGGATCATAATGTTGCTTTCAATATCCGGCCGGGCCGTAATTTCCTCTTCAAACTTTTTTACCACGTTAAGGGTGCGCTGCATCGTGGCATCAGAAGGCAGCTGGATTGAGGACATAAAGTAGCCCTGATCTTCGTCCGGCAGAAAGGACGACGGTAACGAAGACAACCCCAAAAACAGCGCAGCACAAAGCACAACGTACAGGAGCAGCATACGCCCGGTTCGCTTCAGAACGGCACCCAGCCCGGCTTCGTAACAGGTGGTAAGCCTATGAAAGCGCGCATTAAACCCTGCCGCGAACCGCCCACCTCCGCTCTTTACTCCCTGATGCGGCTTGAGTAGCGTAGCGCACAGGGCAGGCGTCAGCGTCAGGGCAAGAAACGCGGACAGCAGTATGGAGACTGCCATGGAAATACAAAATTGCCGGTAGATGATCCCGACGGATCCTTCAGCAAACCCCATGGGGATAAAGACGGCGGTGAGCACCAGCGTGATCCCGATAATCGCCGGGGTGATCTCCTGCATGGCTTGCCGGGTAGCGTCCCGTGGGGACAGACTTTTTTCCTCCATCAGTCGTTCAACGTTCTCCACAACCACAATGGCATCATCAACGATAATCCCTATCGCCAGCACCATGCCGAACATCGTCAGAATATTGATGGAGTATCCGCTCAATAACATCACCGTGAAGGTGCCAAGAAGTGCGACGGGAGCAACAATCGCCGGTATAAGCGTACAGCGTATCTTGTGCAGAAACAGCAGCATAACCAGAAAGACGAGGACCATCGCTTCCACAAATGTCTGAACAACCTTCACGATAGAAAGTTTCACAAACGGCGCGGTATCGAAAGGAACCGTAAACACCATTCCGTCGGGTAACACCCGGGAAAGCTCGTCGATGCGCGCACGCACGCCTGAAGCCGTACTCATTGCGTTGGCGCCTGGCGACAGCTGGATTGCCGCCGCCGTCGAGGGCACGCCATTTTCACGGATACCAAAAGCGTAGCTTTGCAGGCCGGATTCAATCCGCGCAATGTCGGATAATTTCAGGCGGGCGCCGGATGCGTCAGATTTCAGGGTGATATTCCTGAACGCCTCGACCGAGGAGAGCTGTCCCTTTACGGTGATGGGATACGTTACCCCTTGTCCTTCAGATGCGGGCTCATCTCCCGTTTTGCCGGGCGAAACCAGGGCATTTTGCTGGCCAACAGCAGTAAGCACATCGCTCACCGAAAGGCCGTAGCTGTGGAGCTTCATTGGATCCAGCCAGATGCGCAGCGCTTTTTCGCCGCCAAACAGCTGAACTTTCCCTACGCCGGGCACGCGACGAAGCTCGTCACTGACGTTTCGGGCAAAATAGTCGCTTAAGTCGGCTTCCTCGAATTGACCGTTGGTGGACTTCAGCCCTACCATCATTAAAAATCCAGAATTAGCGGCCTCGACGTTAATGCCATTTTGTCTTACCGCCTGAGGAAGACGAGGCTCGACGATCTTAATCTGATTCTGTAGATCCATCTGTGCCAGCTTGATGTCCGTGCCGGGTTTAAACGTGACGGTAATCGATGCCGAGCCGGTTGTGTCACTGGATGATTCGAAATAGAGCAAGTTATCGACTCCAGAGATTTCTCGCTCGATTAACGACACCACCGACGTATTCATGATATCGGGGCTGGCCCCCGGGTAACTGACGGAAATGATGATGCCTGGCGGTGCCACCGCCGGATACTGCGCAACCGGCAAACGAGGAATAGACAGGAGACCCGTCAGGACGATAAACAGCGCCACTACCCAGGCGAAAATGGGACGTTCGATAAAAAAAAGAGGCATTGAGTTATTTTTGTGCAAAAGAGTGAGATAGAGACTCTACCGCGCACCTGTTTAGCGGAAGTGGGCGGTTTATGGAGGCCGTGTGGATCAAGGGCTCAAATCATTCTCATAATGAGGTACAGCGGTGATCCGCCAAAAAAAATGATCAAATAACACTCGTAATAAAAGACGAGATCCTCGATATCGGGCATCGCGTTTAACAGCACGGTGAACGTAATAATGAGATAAACAAAAATCACCATCAGCCAGAAGGCGACGACAAATAGCTCAGTTAGCGCACCAGCTTTATTTTGGATTATCAAAGTGACAACCGACAATGCGATACAGCCATAGATGATGGGTGATGAGAGCAACGTCGAGGCGACTTTTTCATCCACTCTGTGTACCAGCACCAGCCAGGTATAAAGTAATCCCCACGACAGCAGCAGAAACAGGGAATATATGCCCAGTTTTTTAGGAGAAAAATATTTTGAAAGTTCCATGTTCATTATTGCAGCCAACTTCATAAAATCTTTAAGAAACAGTGGTAATTTGCAGCGCGCAATGCACAACGCGTTATGTCTCAATAGCGATTTTGAACGGACATTGTCGAGTCTTTATTGACTGAATGTGTAGGCTGTGTGGAGAAATAACCGGGCATTTAAATCAACCGGGAAATTTTCGTGACTACGGCACTTTTTCCCGGAGGCTGTGTCTTATTGTGCTAAAGATATCTGATAGCGTGCTTAAAGGGATTTCACCCGCGGAGATAATATGAACAAAAATACGCTGATCCTTGTTGTTGAAGATGAAGACGAAATCGCCGATATACTGATGAGCTACTTAGAGCGTTCGGGAATGAAAACGCTGAGGGCCAGGCAGGGCGAGCAGGCGATAACGCTTAATCGCCTCCATAAACCGGATCTCATCTTGCTGGACATTCACCTGCCCGTGTGTGACGGCTGGAGCGTGCTTACTACGCTTCGCCATGAAAGTGCTGTCCCCGTCATTATGGTTTCCGCTCTCGATCAGGACGTCGATAAGCTTATGGGTCTGAGGCTCGGGGCGGATGATTACGTAATCAAACCCTTTAACCCCTCTGAGGTTGTCGCACGGGTTGAGGCGGTGCTGCGCAGGACAAAACCTGCGCTTCAGCAGGCGGGTTCCCTGCCGCTCAGAACGCCCTTTATTACGGTCTATCCGGATGATTTCTACGTGGAAGTCACCGTGGGCGAAGAGGTTATCTCCCCGGTATTAACGACAACCGAATTTAAATTACTTACCTGGCTGGTGCGTTATCCGCGAAAGGTCTGTTCCCGTGAAGAGTTACTCAACGCGTGTCTGCCGGAAGGCGATACGCTCGACAGAACGGTCGATAGCCATATGAGCAAGTTGCGTAAAAAACTGGAGCTTGCCGGTCTTTACGGTGTTCCCGAGAGCATCAGAGGCATGGGCTACCGGCTTGGGGAAAAGAAATGAATAAAGAGTCTGTCCTGAGTCGTCAGATCTTAACGTATATGCTGTTGCTGACGTTTACGATAATTGCCATCGCCATCCTGGGCTCCTGGTTTTTTTACTCCTTTATTCTGGATCACCTCCCGGGCGGCCCTGCTGCGGGCGATGATGAGCAGATGACGATGTGGGACTGGGCATGGATTGGGACCGCGACTACGATCAGTATGATTATTGCACTCTTTTTCACGGTCAAACTGTCATCGCGAATACTCACCCCGCTAAACGCGGTCGCGTCCAGCCTGAAAAAGATTTCTCAGGGCGATCTGGATGCCCGGGCATTCTGTGCCAGTTCCCGGCTGGGTGAGATCAATCACCTTGTGACGGATTTCAATGAAATGGCGGAAAAATTACAGACGCTGGATATTCAGAGGAAATCCTGGAATGCGGCTATTGCGCATGAGCTGAGAACCCCGGTCACGATCTTACGCGGAAGGCTTCAGGGGTTGGTTGACGGTGTTTTTACCCCGGACCCGGTGCTGTTTAATAATCTTCTCAAACAGACGGAAGGGTTAACCCGCCTGATTGAAGATCTCCGGGTTGTCAGTTCGGATGGCGGGGCGGGATACACGCTATACCAGTCCAGAACGGATTTAAAAGGAACAATACAGGACGCGCTCGATACCTTCATGCCCGAGTTCAGCCGTAAGGCATTTACCGTCAATACAGAACTGAGGGATCAGCAATGCGTATTCGATCCGTTACGCATCAATCAGTGTCTGACCGTTTTATTTGACAATGCCTTACACTATTCAACCTCGCGCAAACTCATTGTGAAAAATGGCGTTTCTGATAAAGGCAATTATATCCTTATTCAGGACGGGGGACCGGGCATTCCCAGGGAATTTCATGATTTCTTATTTCAGCCCTTTCAGCGCGATAATGGCGCCAGACAGTTGAACCCGGAAGGCTGTGGTTTGGGCTTGTCAGTGGTAAAAGCCATCATGCTGGCGCATGGTGGCGATGTTACCTATACCTTATCGACGCAAAACCACTCGATATTTAAACTTACCTGGCCCGACTCGTGAGTTTCAGCGGCAGGTCAAATGCACCTGCCGGCGATAAATGCCATATTTTTCCTAACTTAGCATCCCATTCCTGCGGGGTAATCGTCAGTTTACCGCGTCTCGGGCTTAAGGTTATTTCACTGAAATAGATGTCTTCTTTTTTTAGCATGAGGTCAACGCGGCAGTAGTCAATGCCATCCGCCAGCTCCTGGGATGCCAGCAACGCTTGTCGGAACAAGACCGGTTCGTCTGGATTTACTGAAGTATTCGGATACTCCATCTGGAAGGGTTGTAAGTTCCAGTGCCTGTCGTAAACGTTGATAAAACCGTTGCCGTTATCATCCGTAAAATCCGCTTCAACATAGTGGGCGACGCCATGAAAGCAATGGATCCTCAGCATTTCGGGCGTCGTATTCCTGTCAGCACCATCGAAGAGATCGACGAACGGTTCGCAAAGTATACTCGGCGTAATGTTTTTGTACTGCCACTCACGCGTGGTGTAGTACAAATTTTTCTTTAACGCGAGGCTCAGTTTTTTACGCGCTTTCTTGTCGTTAAATTGCGCTTTGTTCGTACATATTATTGTGCTGCCACTATCATGGTTGCACTTAAGGACGAATTTGTCAGGGAGCATGGAAAAATCAATCTGCGACGCCCTGGTATAAACGCCAATTAATGGCACCGTTTTCACGCGCTTTGTTCTGGAGGAAACGTATGCCCGAACGGCGAGTTTATCGGCAAGCATCGTGTAGAGGTTATTATGGTCATAGACCAGACGATGACATATTTTTTCACTCAACGTCGTGGGTGATTGAATGTCAGGTTTTGTCCCGGATGTTTTCTTGAGCCTCACAGTATGAAAGTACAGGTCCGTCATTAAGAATGAACGGCATTTTCTGATGAGATACTCGGTATATTTGAGAACGTAAGTGGCGTTGTTCATTTCTTCTCCTCCGTAATGTCCGGATATTCTGGAGAAGAACTGTTGATTGATATTGCTTAGAAGATGGAGCAGGGATGGAGACGAAAATTTAAAGGATTAAATAGCGTGTAAAGGCTATTTAATCCTTATTGAGCGGTGCAACGTTTGTTTACCGGTCTTTGCGCCATGCATCGGCGGTTAATGCTTCACCGAAATGACCGGCTATCAGTCGTTTTGTCAGCTCATGAAGCGGGGAGGCCATCACATCCGCCGTGCTGCCGCGCTCGACCACTTCTCCCTGGTGCATGACCATCACCTGATCGCTGATATGCTTCATCATTCCCAGATGTTGGGTGACGTAGATATACGAGATCCCCTGTTTTTCCTGCAATTCCAGCATCAGGTTAATCAGCTGAGAGCGCATCGACATATCCAGCGAGGCAAGCGCTTCATCAGCAATGATCACTTTTGGCCGCAATATCAACGCACGCGCCAGACCCAGACGCTGTTTCTGGCCGGGGGCCAGCATATGCGGGTAGTAGCTTTCGTGATCCGGTAACAGCCCAACCATGCGCAGAGTTTCAAATACGCGCTTACGGCGCGCCTCTGGCTCCAGGTCGGTGTTCAGACGCAGCGGAAAATCGAGGATCTGCGAAATGCGCTGGCGTGGATTAAGCGAGGTAGACGGATCCTGGAAGATCATGCGGATGCGCTGGCTGCGGAAAGAGTAATCCCCAAACGTCAGAGGATGATCGTCAATTAACACTTCGCCTGCGGTCGGTTCAACCATGCCAGCGAGCATTTTCGCCAGGGTGGATTTCCCGGAACCGTTTTCGCCAATAATCGCCAGCGTCTGTTTTTCACGCAGCGTAAAGCTCAGCGGCTTCACCGCGTCGACAGTTTGGCGATGAAACAGCCCCGTGCGGTAGCGAAAGGTCTTACTCAGGTTGCGGACTTCCAGTAAAGTTTCGACCATTTCACTCTCTCTCCATGTTCAGCGGGAAATGACAGGCGTAAAGATGATTTTTCGCCCCGGTCAGGCGTGGCGTCTCGATACATTTACGCTGAGCATAGGGACACCGCGGCCCCAGACGACAGCCTATCGGCAGGGATTCCAGCAGCGGAATCGCCCCCGGCAGGGTATTCAGGCGGCTTTTATGCGGCATCGCGCTGCCAAAATCCGGAATCGCGCGGATAAGCGCCTGCGTATACGGATGATGCGGCGCGGTGATCAGGTCTTCACTCGGCGCGGTTTCGACCGTTTGCCCGCAGTACATCACGTCAATTTTATCCGCCCATTTGCTGAGCATTTGCAGGTCATGGCTGATCAGCAAAATGGTGGTGTTGTTATTCTGGTTGAGACGCGACAGCAGGCGGAAGATTTGCGCCTGCGTGGTGGGTTCCATCGCGTTGGTGGGCTCATCCGCAATCAGCAAACGCGGCTGATTAGCCAGCGCGATGGCAATCATCACTTTCTGACATTCGCCGTCGGTAAGCTCGTACGGGAAGCTGCGCATCGCATCTTTGTGATCTTTTATCCCAACGCGGTGTAAAAGCTCGATGGCGCGACGCTTGCGCCAGCCAACGCGCTGCCACCAGCGGCCTTTATAGGTCCAGCCGGGGATGTTCTGCATCAGCTGTTTGCCCACGCGTTCGGACGGGTCGAGACAGGACTGCGGCTCCTGGAAAATCATCGAGACGTTATGCCCGACCAGCTTACGCCGCTCGCGGGGGGAGAGGCGCAGCAGATCGATATCATCAAAACGCATACGGTCTGCGGTGACGCGCCAGTTGTCTTTCGCTACGCCGCAGATGGCTTTGGCGATCAGGCTTTTGCCTGAGCCGGATTCACCCACCAGCCCGCGAATTTCACCCTCGGCGAGGGTAATGCTGATGCGATCGACGGCTTTAACCCAGCCTTCACCGGTTTTGAATTCGATGGTGAGGTTGCGAATATCAAGAAGCGGCATTATTGCACCCCCGCATTAATTGCACGGCGAATACCGTCGCCCAGCAGGTTGATGAGCAGCACGCTCACCATAATGGCCGCACCCGGCAGCATAACCGTCCACGGTGCCACGTAAATTAACTCCAGCGCGTCACCGAGCATCGCACCCCATTCGGGCGACGGCAGCTGCGCTCCGAGGTCGAGGAAGCCGAGCGCCGCGATGTCCAGGATCGCCATCGACAGGGCGCGGGTGATCTCAGTGACCAGCCCGGCGGCGATGTTAGGCAGCACGGCAAACCACAGAATGTTGAAGGTCGTCGCGCCGTCCAGACGGGCTGCGACGACATACTCTTTTTCCAGTTCATCATGCACCATGCTGTAAACCGAGCGCACGATGCGGGGCAGGATAGCCAGCCAGACGGCGAACATGGCATGCGACAGATGGGGACCGGCAAAGGCAACCACAATGATCGCCAGCAGCAGGGACGGAATCGACAGCAGCGTATCCAGAATGTGGTTAAGCACCGCCGAGCGCAGGCCATGCGTGGATCCTGCAAAAATACCGAGCGCCAGCCCGCAGATCGTTGCCGCGAGCGTCACCACAAATGCGCCGCCAACCGTCGGGGCTGCACCGCTCAGCAGGCGGCTCAACACGTCACGTCCGAGGTCGTCCGTTCCCAGGAAGAAAGAGACTTCACCGTAGCGCGACCAGGACGGTGGCAGCAGCTGATAGCCAAGGAACTGCTGGTCAATGCCGTACGGTGCAAACCACGCGCCAAAGACGCACAGCAACACCAGACCGGCACAGCCATAAAGGCCGATCATTGCCGTGGTGTCACCATAGAATTTACGCCACACGGTACGCAGCACGCCGGGCGTGCGCTTTTCACTGTATACGCTATCGTAAGGCATACCATTCCTTATGCTTCAATGGGTTAGCCATAGCACCCAGAATATCGGACAACACGTTGACAATAATCACCAGCGAACCAATCACCATCACACCCGCAGAAATAGCGGCGTAGTCCTGCTGGCGAATGGCGTTAATCAGCCATCGCCCAAGGCCTGGCCAGCTAAAGACCATCTCGGTGATCATGGCCAGCGTCAGCATGGTGGAAAACTGTAATCCAAGACGCGGAATAACCGGCGGTAGCGCGTTGTGCAGGACGTTGCGACGCAGTATGGTCAGGCGTGACAACCCGCGCGTGGCGGCGGCTTTGACGTAGTTCTGGTCAAATACCTCGATGGTGCTCAGGCGCATCAGGCGGATCACTTCGGTTGTCGGCGCAACCGCCAGGGTCAGCACCGGCAGTACCATATGGCGCAGGGCGCTGACGATCATCTCGTGGCGCCACACCGAATCGGACAGCCACGCGTCAATAATGGCAAAACCCGTCACCGTTTTAACCGTATAGAGCAGGTCAAAACGCCCCGAAACCGGCAGCCAGCCCATCGTCAGCGAGAAGAAAAGCGTCAGCAGCAGCGCCAGCCAGAATACCGGGATGGAGAAGCCGAACAGGGCGAGGGCGCTGATAAACTTATCCTGCCATTTGTTGCGATAGATCCCGGCCAGCATGCCCACGGGAATGCCAACCATCAGGGCAAAGCCGAAGGCCAGAATGCACAGCTCCATCGTGGCCGGGAACACCTCTTTCAACTGCTGGGAAATCAGCTGCCCGTTAATGCTGGACACGCCGAAATCCCAGTGCAGGAGCCCGTTAAACCAGAAGAGCCAGGCATCCCACAGCGACGACCCCTGAAGCGGGGCATGGGGCGTGAAATAGCTCAGGCTGAAGCCGACAAAGTTCAGGAAAAAGAGCGTCACCAGCAGCAAAAGGAGCCGACGTAAGGTAAAAATAATCATGGTTTTTTCACCTCTTGTTCTTTTTCACGCGACACGCCAGCGAACGAGGCGTTGCCGAACGGACTCAGTACCAGACCTTTAATATCATAACGATAGGCCTGAAGACGCAGGGAAGAGGCCAGCGGCAACACCGGCAGTTCCTGGGCGAGGATCTTCTGCGCTTCATCATAGGCGTCAATACGTGAGGCCAGCTGCTGGGAAGCCAGCGCTTTTTGCAGCACGGCGTCAAACTCCCGGTTACACCAGTGGGCGTAGTTGGTCTGCGAGTTTATCGCCGCACAGCTCAGTAGCGGCCGGAAGAAGCTGTCCGGATCGTTACTGTCGGTCGCCCAGCCGGTCAGGGTTAAATCATGATTCATGTCCATCAGGCGCGCCTCCTGGAAACGGCCCTCAACCGGTACGATGATCACTTTGACACCCACCTGCGCCATATCTGCCTGCAGCAGTTCGGCGGTCTTGAGCGGGCTGGGGTTCCACGCCTGGGAACTGGTGGGCACCCAAAGCTGCAGCGTCAGATTTTCCGCCCCCAGCGCTTTCAGCTGCTCACGCGCTTTTGCCGGATTGTATTCCGTAATTTTAGCTTCACCGTCATAGGCCCACGAGGCGCGCGGTAAAATTGAGGCGGCGGTTTCCGCCGTGCCGTAGTAGATCGACTGCATCAAACGCTGGTTGTTAATCGCCAGCGCCAGAGCGTGCCGAACGGCAGGGTTATTCAACGGCGGTTTATCTGTGTTAAAGGCCAGATACGCGATATTCATCCCGGGGCGTAACGTCAGACGCAGGCGCGGATCGTCGCGCAGAATGGTGAGCTGGCTGGCCGCGGGCCAGGCAAGGACGTCACATTCCCCGGTGAGCAATTTCGACAGACGTCCCGTTCCGCCAGAGCCGAGATCCACCACCACCTGCGGCATCAGCGGCGTACCGCGCCAGAAGTGTTCATGGCGCTGCAGACGAATATATTGACCGGCGCGATATTCGGCCAGCTGGAACGGACCGGTGCCAACCGGCTGGCGATCGAGCAGTTCCTGACGATCCTTTTTCGTCAACTGAGCCGCGTATTCGGCCGACATGACGGACGCATAGTGGGTTGCCAGGTGCCAGAGGAAGGAGGCATCCGGGCGCGTCAGCGTGAATTCAACCGTGCGGTTGTCCAGTTTGCGCACGCTTTTCACGGTGTCGGCAAACTGCAGGCTGTCGAAATAGGGGAAATTGCTGCCGTTAACGTTATGCCACGGGTGGTTGCGGTTAAAGATACGCTGGAAGGTGAAGACCACGTCATCTGCGTTCAGCTTGCGCGTAGGGGTAAACCACGGTGTGCGTTGAAACGCGACGTCATCGCGCAGGTGAAAACGGTAGGTTGCGCCGTTATCCAGCACTTCCCAGCTTTCCGCAAGCTCAGGCACCAGACGGTAGGTGTACGGGTCAACATCAAGCAGACGATCGTAAAGCTGCGCGGCAAGGGTATCCACAATCAGGCCGCTGCCCGCTTTTTGCGGGTTGAAGGTATCCACCTGGCCGCTTACGCAATAGACGAAGCCGCTGTCACGAATGTCAGGCTGCGGCGCTAGCCCGGGCGCGGCAAAGGCCAGGCTGCTAAACAGACCAAGTGCAAAAAAGGACGATAAAACCAGACGCATAATTTTTAAGGTATTATATATGAAGTGGCTATCCTACTAATTTTAAACGACATTATCCAGTGTCGTTTAAGCCTGAGGGCATAATGGGGGCAGTAACGTTTGCAGTCGGTCACTCAGCGTCACAACCAGATGCACGTTCATACCTGCAATCCACTTTGAATATACCTCATGGACTATCTTAGCATTTTCGTGGCGCATCTGACTCGCTATAAACGAAGGATTCGCTCCGGCGGATAGCATCAAGCTTGTGAATGTATGTCGCGAATGACAGGAAGACATGTTGTCGCTATCAGATCTGGGATCATACTTTCTGAAGAAAAATAGCTGTTAAAATGCGGCCGTTTATCACCAGATCTGAGAGCAGATCAAGTACGGGTAAGGCAATGGCATACGCACAGTCTAAATAGCATAGAGTAAAAATGCTCACTTTGTTGTTACGTGCGTACCTGCCACCCTGGTTCATTTTTTCAGCACTTTCATAAGCATCATCAGTACAAACGCTATCATTGCAGACAGGCCAAACTTGATCAGAATTGCTGTGAAATCATAGTTATTCATGGCTTCTTCACCATCGCCTGATATCTGGATATGTTGCATGAAAACATCATTAATCCAGCTGTCCGGTAAGAGGATAAAACAGGCAATAAGTAAAACAACGAATTTTATGATTTTCATCTCACACCACATTTACTGAAGTCAGGTACACCACGAACATCAATTTCGATGCAAATACCATTTTGGCTACCCTATTTGGCGGGTTGAATGGTCAGTTCCAGTATTCATATTTCGTCGTCATCACGGCCTTATGTTTTTCCACATACTGTTTACCCGTCCGATCGGCTGGGACAATCGTGGTATCCATATTGGCGCGTGTGCATTCTCCATGCGAGTTCCACTCCTCACACGTTGTCAGGTTTTTTTCAATGGTGAAATACGTCTGGGTCTTGCTCAGGGACAGCTCACGGCCCTCGTTATCGTAGGCATACTCTTCTATGGTTGAGGGGGACTCGGTTTTGATCAGGCGATCATTGTCATCATAGCTGTATACAGTTGTATTGTTATCTATTGCCAAACTTCCTTTGCTTACCACCCTTGCCAGCAACCCTGATGAATTGAATACGTAGTCTATTGTGCCCACTGTGGTTTTATCTTTATCTCCTGGTTTTGTGGCCGCAATAATCGAACGATTAACCACGTGGCTGATAAGTCCTTTGTTGTTCAGCTGGTACATTCCCTCCAGCGTCTGCCGATATAATTGTGTGGCCTTCTGACTGTTGTTATCGACTATTACGCCGTTCGCATCCAACTGAATGCGCCAGCCAAATTCCGTTCTGTTTAACTGAATTTCATTGGTAGTCGTGAAAACATTTTTCGGGCCCGGTGAGGTTTTGACCTCTTTAACACTGCTGCCAGTGAGCTCACCGCATGGATTAAAGTTGCTTTGAACCGATGCGCGGATATACCCATCAGGGCTATCAACAGTGATTTCCACTGACTTAGGGATTTCGGTTCTTGTCTGCTGGTTCAGGAGGATGAAGTTGTTCAGTTTGTTTTTAGCGAAAGTTTCCGCTGTGCATTGTGCTGCATAAGTCTGAAATGAGCAGAGGGATAGAAAAGTAATAAATAGGTTTTTATTATTGAATGGCATTGTTTGTTGTCCTAAGGAGTAGAGCAGTTATCCAGGCTTGGCTTTATAAAATGTCTGCTGTTAAATGCTGATATTGTCAGCGCATTTGATGCTTTTTAAGCAATGCCCTTAACTGATGGTAGGTCAGACCCAGCAGTTCAGCCGCCCCTTTCTGGTTGTATTTCGCCATCTTCAGGCTTTGCTCCAGCAGCTGTTTCTCCTGGTCGTGCTGGAACTGGCGTAAATCAAGGGGGAGAGTAGGGTGATCGCCTGAAGACGTTGGCACGGTCAGCGACGGCACGTTGCGTTGAAAAGGGTCGATAATGATGTTGTCCAGCTCGGTCTCGCTGCTGCCGTGGCGATAGACGGAACGCTCCACGACGTTTTTCAGTTCGCGGATATTTCCCGGCCAGTGGTAAGCAAGCAGCGTCTCCTGTGCATAATCGCTGAAGCCGGGGAACAGCGGCAGTCCGAGCTCGCGGCACATCTGAATCGCAAACTGGTCTGCCAGCAGCATGATGTCGCTTTTGCGCTCGCGCAGCGGAGGAAGCTGAACGACGTCAAAGGCCAGGCGGTCAAGCAGGTCGGCACGGAATTTCTCCTCCGCCACCATCTCCGGCAGGTTGGCGTTCGTGGCGCACACCAGGCGCACGTTGACCTGCAGCGGCTGGCTACCGCCGACGCGCTCCAGCTCGCCGTATTCAATCACGCGCAGCAGTTTTTCCTGCACCAGCATGGGCGCGGTGGCCAGCTCATCAAGAAACAGCGTACCGCCGTCGGCGCGCTCAAAGCGTCCGGGATGGCGCTTCTGGGCACCGGTAAACGCGCCCGCTTCATGGCCGAAGAGCTCGGTATCGAGCAGGTTTTCATTCAGCGCCGCGCAGTTAAGGGAAATGAAGGGGCCGTCCCAGCGCCCGGATAAATAGTGCAGACGGTTAGCTATCAATTCCTTTCCCGTTCCGCGTTCACCGATGATCAGTACCGGTTTGTTGAGCGGCGCCAGGCGAGAAACCTGTTCCAGCACTTCCAGAAAACTGTTTGCTTCGCCGAGTAAATTGTCTTTGTATCCAGGCATGATGAAATTAACCACTCCTTAGTGATATTCACCAGGCAAGAATAGTTCTTTACTGCATGAAAATCAATCAGTCTCAGTAAAATCAATAAGATAAAAACTTGGCATGATGTTTGTATTATCTGTACAGCAGGGCATAGCCCGATAACAGAACTATGAGGATTTAATTATGGGTATTTTTTCTCGTTTTGCCGACATCGTGAACGCCAACATCAACTCACTGCTTGAGAAGGCGGAAGATCCGCAGAAGCTGGTTCGCCTGATGATTCAGGAGATGGAAGACACGCTGGTTGAAGTGCGTTCTACCTCCGCCCGTGCGCTGGCGGAGAAAAAACAGCTTACGCGTCGTATTGAACAAGCTACCGCTCAGCTGAACGAATGGCAGGAAAAAGCGGAACTCGCGCTGCGTAAAGATAAAGAGGATCTGGCTCGTGCGGCGCTGATCGAAAAACAGAAGCTGGCAGAGCTGGTCGCGACGCTCGAGCATGAAGTGACGCTGGTGGATGACACGCTCACCCGTATGAAGAAAGAGATTGGTGAGCTTGAAAACAAGCTGAGCGAAACCCGCGCGCGTCAGCAGGCGCTGACCCTGCGTCACCAGGCGGCAAGCTCTTCCCGCGACGTGCGTCGCCAGCTGGACAGCGGTAAGCTTGATGAAGCGATGGCGCGTTTTGAATCGTTTGAACGTCGTATCGACCAGATGGAAGCGGAAGCCGAAAGCCACGGCATCGGTAAGCAGAAGTCGCTGGATCAACAGTTCGCCGACCTGAAGGCCGATGATGAAATCAGCGAGCAGCTGGCGGCACTGAAAGCCAAAATGAAGCAAGACAACCAATAATAATTCCTGCGGCACCTGAGCGTGCCGCATCGTAAGACAAGGAGTACACATGAGCGCGCTTTTTCTGGCCATTCCCCTGACAATTTTCGTGCTGTTCGTTTTGCCGATTTGGCTATGGCTGCACTACAGCAACCGTTCTTCACGGGGCGAACTTTCCCAGAGTGAACAACAGCGTCTGGTTCAGCTCTCCGATGAGGCGAACAAAATGCGCGAACGCATTCAGGCGCTGGAAGCCATCCTGGATGCTGAACATCCAAACTGGAGGGACCGTTAATGTCTGGACTGAATCTGAACAAAAAGTTGTGGCGTATTCCGCAGCAGGGCATGGTGCGCGGCGTTTGTGCCGGGCTGGCTCATTATCTTGATGTCCCGGTAAAACTGGTGCGCGTGGTCACGGTGCTATCGATCTTCTTCGGACTGGCGTTTATTACCCTGGTGGCATATATCGTCCTGTCGTTTGTCCTTGACCCGATGCCGGAAGGAGAACTGGCTGCGGAAGGTGCCCCCACCAGCAGCGATCTTCTCAATGCGGTTGATGCGCAACTCTCCGCCGGTGAGAAGCGGCTACGGGAAATGGAACGCTATGTCACGTCGGATACCTTTACGCTGAGAAGTCGTTTTCGTCAGCTTTAAGAGAGAGATGAGATGAAACAACACTGGCAACAGGCCGGTCAGAAGGTAAAACCCGGCCTGAAAATCGCAGGTAAACTGGTCCTGCTGACCGCGTTACGGTTCGGACCGGCAGGTGTGGCGGGGTGGGCAATAAAATCCGTTGCCCGCAAGCCGGTCAGAATGGTGCTGGCCGTGGCGCTCGAACCGCTGTTGCAAAAGGTGGCAAAACGGCTTTCTCGCCGCTACTTATCCCAATAACCCCCGCTGGCGTTAGCCCTTTCCCTTCCGGGAGAGGGACTGACGACGGTTAACCGCATTTTCTCTTTTTCCCGTGCTTTCTTTGCGGCAGCTCACAATATTACGCTGAGCTGCTTTGCAATCACCTTTTTCCTCTTCCAGGTCCGTTGACAGATATTTTTCATGGGAGTAGATTGCCACTTCGTGGGACCGCTACCATGGAAAATGAAATGAAGGCAAAAATTAAAGAACTCATTAATCTTGTTTATGGGGTAACGTTTTCTGAAGCCCAGTTTAAGGTGCTGATGGAAAATATTGGAAAGGCCGCTTCTGTTATTACAGAGAAGCGTAAAACGGGATGGGATGAAAAAGATGTTGTTCTGATTACCTATGCCGATCAGTTTTCAGCGAAAGGGGAGAAGGCGCTGCCGGTTTTTACACGTTTTTATAACAAATGGCTTTCCCAATCTTTTTCTCATGTCCATCTTTTGCCTTTTTATCCATGGTCTTCGGACGACGGATTTTCTGTTATTGATTATCATGAGGTTGCGCCTGAAACGGGTACGTGGCGAGATGTAGCTGAATTAAAACAGTCCACCAGCTTAATGTTCGATTTCGTCTGCAACCACATGTCATCCAAAAGTAAATGGTTCTCTAATTATCTGAAGCAAACGCCTGGCTATGATGATTTCTTTATTTCTGTCGATCCTGAAACAGATTTATCCGCGGTGACGCGTCCGCGTGCCTTACCGCTTCTTACACCTTTCACGCTGCATGATGGCAGCGTGCGACACCTGTGGACCACCTTCAGCGAGGACCAGGTTGATCTTAACTTTGCCTCTCCGCAGGTGCTGATCGCGATGGTGGACGTGTTGCTGCATTACCTGATTGAAGGGGCGCGATACATTCGTCTGGATGCTGTGGGCTTCATGTGGAAAATACCCGGAACAAACTGCATCCACCTTGAGCAAACCCACCAGCTTATCCAGCTTTTCCGCGCTATCACTGAAGCTGTCGCCCCGGGGACGGTGATTATCACCGAGACGAACGTTCCGCATAAAGATAACGTCGCTTACTTCGGTGACGGTGAAAATGAAGCGCAGATGGTTTATCAGTTCTCTTTGCCGCCGCTGGTATTGCATGCGGTGCATTGTCAGGACGTCCGGACGCTGAGCCAGTGGGCAGCGTCGCTGAGGCTGCCTTCGACGAAAACCACCTGGTTTAACTTCCTGGCCTCGCATGATGGGATTGGTCTGAATCCGTTGCGCGGAATTTTACCTGAGTCGGAAATCCTCTCTCTTGTGGAGAAACTTCAGGCTGAAGGGGCGTTGGTTAACTGGAAAAATAACCCGGATGGTACACGCAGTCCTTATGAAATTAATGTGACCTATCTGGATGCATTAAGTACACGTGACAGTCTTGATAGCCATCGGATTGCCCGGTTTATTCTGGCGCATGCCGTCCTCTTAAGTTTCCCCGGCGTGCCCGCGGTTTATATCCAGAGTATTCTCGGCTCGCGTAATGATTATGCAGGTGTTGAACGTCTGGGATACAACCGCGCGATAAATCGTGAAAAATACATTGCAGGACAAATTGATAGCGTGCTTGAAGATAAAAATAGCCTGCGCTCTCAGGTCTATTGCGCATTAAGCCAGTTAATCGCGCTGCGTCGGGCGGAAAAAGCATTCCATCCTGACAGTGAAGCTTATTTTAGTGCGTCAGGTGAGCATGTATTAAAAATCGTTCGCGTGGCGGATTGTGGCGAAAAAATAACGGCGCTGTTTAATTTCAGCGATGGCATTCAAACGGTGGAGTCCGATATTCAATCCGGAACGGAGTTGATTGCCGGAAAAGATATTACAGATAAAACGCTGACCCTATATCCATGGCAGGTGTTGTGGATTAAAGAAAACTAAAAAGGACCTTAAAAATGAAAATGCCCAGAATTGTGCTGATATCATCACTGGTTTCGTGCGCCCTGTTATCAGGCTGCAAGGATGACAAAAAGTCTGCTGTCACCATTGAGTTTATGCACTCATCTGTCGAGCAGGAGCGTCAGGCGGTTATCACGAAGCTGATCGAAAAATTTGAGAAAGAGAACCCCGACATCACGGTGAAACAGGTGCCGGTAGAAGAGGATGCCTACAACACCAAGGTTATTACGCTCGCCAGAACGGGCGCACTGCCTGAGGTAATTGAAGTCAGTCATGACTACGCGAAAGTCATGGACAAGGAACAGCTGCTGGATCGCAAAGCTATTGGTGAAGCCATTAAAGCGGTAGGCGAGAACACCTTCTATGACGGCATCTTGCGTGTTGTGCGTACGGAAGATGGTTCTGCCTGGACGGGGGTGCCAGTCAGTGCCTGGCTATCCGGCGTCTGGTATCACAAAGATGTGCTTGCTGCAGCGGGTATCCAGGAGCCGCATAACTGGGAACAGCTGCTGAAAGCCAGCCAGAGCCTTAACGACCCGGCCAAAAAACATTACGGCATTGCGCTGCCCACCGCGGAAAGCGTGATGACAGAGCAGGCATTCTCCCAGTTTGCGCTTTCCGGCGGCGCGAACGTTTTTGATGCCAAAGGGAACGTCGACATCGATACCCCTGAAATGGCAAAGGCCCTGGCGTTTTATAAAGCCCTGGCCGCGACCACCATGCCGGGTTCAAACGACGTCATGGAGATCAAAGATGCCTTCATGAACGGTTCTGCGCCGATGGCGGTTTACTCCACCTACATCCTGCCGGCGGTATTCCAGGATGGAAACCCTGCCAACCTGGGCTTCGTCGTCCCAACAGAAACATCTTCTGCAGTTTACGGCATGGTCACGTCGCTGACGATTACCACCGGTCAAACCGAAGATGAAACTCAGGCGGCTGAAAAGTTTGTGACCTGGATGGAGCAGGCTCAAAACGCAACCGACTGGGTCATGATGTCGCCTGGCGCGGCACTGCCGGTGAACAAGCTGGTGGTGGGCACTGATACCTGGAAAAACAACGATGTGATTAAAGCGTTTGGGCAACTGCCTTACGAACTGATTGCGCAGTTCCCAAATGTTCAGGTGTTTGGTGCCGTGGGCGACAAAAACTTCACCCGCATGGGCGATGTAACCGGGTCCGGCATCATCAGTTCCATGGTGCATAACGTCACGGTAGGTAAACAAGATCTCAGCAACACGCTTAGTGACAGCCAGAAGCGACTGACTGATCTGATTTCACAACGATAGGAGCGCTCTGCGGAAGGAAATTATGAAGACGTTGTTTTCTGGTCGTTCAGATATGCCTTTCGCCATGCTGCTGTTGGCCCCCAGCCTGATTTTGCTGGGGGGCCTAGTGGCCTGGCCAATGATTTCCAATATTGAAATCAGTTTCTTACGTCTGCCACTGAACCCGCGTATAGATGCGGTGTTCGTCGGGCTCGATAACTACATCCGCATTCTCGGGGATGCTGCTTTCTGGCACTCGCTGTGGATGACCTTCTGGTACACCGCGCTGGTGGTGATTGGCAGCACGGGGCTGGGGCTGGCTGTTGCGATCTTCTTTAACCGTGAATTCCGTATGCGGAAAACGGCGCGTTCACTGGTAATTCTGTCCTACGTTACGCCGTCCATTTCGCTGGTGTTTGCATGGAAATACATGTTCAACAACGGCTACGGCATTGTGAACTATCTGGGCGTTGACCTGCTGCATCTGTATGACCAGGCGCCGCTGTGGTTCGACAATCCTGGCAGCAGTTTTGTACTGGTGGTGCTGTTCGCCATCTGGCGTTACTTCCCGTACGCGTTCATTTCGTTCCTGGCGATTTTGCAGACCATTGATAAGTCGCTGTATGAAGCGGCGGAAATGGACGGCGCGAATGCCTGGCAGCGTTTTCGAATCGTTACGCTACCCGCGATTATGCCGGTGCTGGCAACGGTGGTGACGCTGCGCACTATCTGGATGTTCTACATGTTTGCGGATGTCTACCTGTTGACGACCAAGGTCGATATTTTGGGCGTATACCTCTACAAAACGGCATTCGCATTCAATGATTTGGGTAAAGCAGCGGCGATCTCCGTCGTGCTGTTCGTGATCATCTTCGCGGTGATTCTGCTGACCAGAAAAAGGGTAAACCTCAATGGCAACAAATAAACGCGTACTGAGCCGCATTGGTTTTTATCTGGGGCTGGCGGTGTTTCTGGTCATCACGCTGTTCCCGTTCTTCGTGATGCTAATGACGTCATTTAAGAGTGCGAAAGAGGCAATATCGCTTAACCCGACCATATTGCCGCAGGCGTGGACGCTGCAGCATTACGTCGACATCTTTAACCCGCTGATTTTCCCGTTTGTGGACTACTTCAAAAACAGCATGGTGGTGTCGTTGACTTCCTCGGTGATTGCCGTGTTTCTCGGCACGCTGGGGGCCTACGCCTTGTCAAAACTGCGTTTTAAGGGCCGCACGACGATCAATGCGAGTTTTTACACCGTCTACATGTTCTCCGGGATATTGCTGGTGGTGCCGTTGTTCAAAATCATCACTGCCCTTGGGATCTACGACACCGAGCTGGCGCTGATTATCACCATGGTGACCCAAACGTTACCGACCGCGGTGTTCATGCTGCGCAGCTATTTCGACACCATCCCGGACGAAATCGAAGAAGCCGCGATGATGGACGGCCTGAACCGCCTGCAAATCATCTTCCGCATCACCGTGCCGCTGGCGATTTCCGGGCTCGTGTCGGTGTTTGTCTACTGCTTCATGGTGGCGTGGAACGACTACCTGTTTGCGTCCATTTTCCTGTCCAGCGCCAGCAATTTCACCTTGCCGGTCGGGCTGAACACGCTCTTTAGCACGCCAGATTATATCTGGGGTCGCATGATGGCGGCATCGCTGGTGACGGCGCTTCCGGTGGTCATCATGTACGCCCTGTCTGAACGTTTTATTAAAAGTGGTTTGACCGCCGGTGGCGTGAAGGGCTGAGGCGGCCAATTTTAACAAGGAGTCAGTCATGAAAAAATTAGTTGCGACAGCGCCTCGTGTGGCGGCGCTGGTGGAATATGAAGATCGTCCGGTTGCGGTTCATGAAGTGAAAATTCGCGCTCGCTTTGGCGCGCCGAAACACGGTACCGAAGTGGTGGATTTCCGCGCCGCCAGTCCGTTTATCGATGAAGAGTTCAACGCGGAGTGGCAGATGTTTACCCCGCGTGACGAGGGTTCTGCCCGCGGGATCGAATTCGGTAAGTTCCAGCTGGGCAACATGATTGTTGGCGACATTATCGAATGCGGTGATGACGTCACTGAATATCAGATCGGCGACAGCGTCTGCTGCTACGCACCGCTGCAGGAAACGGTGATCGTTAACGCGGTAAATAACTACAAGCTGCGCAAAATGCCGCAGGGTGCCTCCTGGAAAAACGCCGTTTGCTACGATCCAGCGCAGTTCGCCATGAGCGGCGTGCGTGATGCCAACGTGCGGGTCGGCGATTTTGTAGTCGTGGTGGGGCTGGGGGCGATTGGGCAGATTGCTGTCCAGCTGGCCAAAAAAGCCGGGGCGTCCGTTGTGATCGGTGTCGACCCAATCGAACACCGCTGCGAGATCGCCCGTCGTCATGGGGCAGACCACTGTCTGAACCCAATCGGCACGGATGTCGGTCTGGAAATCAAAAAGCTGACCGGGAAGCAGGGCGCGGACGTGATCATCGAAACCAGCGGCTATGCAGATGCACTGCAGTCCGCGCTGCGCGGACTTGCCTATGGCGGCACCATCTCCTACGTAGCCTTCGCAAAACCGTTCGCGGAAGGCTTTAACCTCGGCCGCGAAGCGCATTTCAACAACGCGAAGATTGTCTTCTCCCGCGCCTGCAGCGAACCCAACCCGGACTACCCGCGCTGGAGCCGCAAACGTATTGAAGAGACTTGCTGGGAACTGCTGATGAACGGCTATCTGAATTGTGAGGATCTGATTGACCCGGTCGTGACCTTCACCACCAGCCCGGAAAGCTACATGACGTATGTCGATCAGCACCCGGAACTCAGTATCAAAATGGGCGTCACTTTTTAAGCTAAGGAGAGCACATCATGAAAATCGCAACGCAAAACCAGGCCTTTTTCCCGACCGATATCATGGAAAAATTCGAGTACATCAAAGCGATGGGTTTTGATGGCTATGAAATTGATGGCCGACTGCTGGTAGAAAACCTCGCCGAGGTAAAAGCGGCCATCAAAGCCACCGGTCTGCCGGTGACGACGGCCTGCGGTGGATACGATGGCTGGATTGGCGACTTCATCGAAGAACGTCGTCTGAACGGGTTAAAGCAGATTGAACGCATTCTGGAAGCGCTGGCTGAGGTGGGCGGCAAGGGCATTATCGTGCCTGCTGCCTGGGGAATGTTTACCTTCCGCCTCCCGCCAATGACCTCCCCACGCAGCCTGGAAGGAGACCGCAACACGGTAAGCGCCTCCCTGCGCTGGCTGGATGAGGTCGCGGCGCGTACCGGGACGACCATCTACCTGGAGCCGCTGAACCGCTATCAGGATCATATGATCAACACCCTTGCTGACGCGCGTCGCTATATCGAAGAGAACGGCCTGAAGCACGTGCAGATCATCGGCGATTTCTATCATATGAACATCGAAGAAGACTCGCTGACGGATGCGCTGCATCAGCACCGCAATCTGCTGGGCCATGTGCACATCGCAGATAACCACCGCTATCAGCCGGGCAGCGGTAGCCTCGATTTTGCCAGCCTGTTCGATCAGCTGCGTGCGGATAATTACCAGGGTTACGTGGTGTATGAGTGCCGTGTCCGCGCCGAGGATCCGGCGCAGGCTTATCAGGACTCCCTCACTTATTTGCGTGAATGCTAAGGATGACGAGCGTGATGAGTGCTTCTTCACCTTTGCCTCTGCGCGTCGCCATTATTGGCGCCGGGCAGGTCGCGGACAAAGTGCATGCCTCGTATTACGCCACGCGCAGTGATGTTCAGATGGTGGCTGTCATGGACAGCCATCCTGAACAGGCTCGGGCGTTTGCGGAGCGTCATGGTATTCCCTCGGTATGGCAGGATGCGCGAGAGATGCTCGAGGCGGTTAAGCCGGATGCGGTGAGCGTCTGTTCGCCTAACCGGTTCCATTTCGAGCACGTCATGGCCGCGCTGGAAGCGGGCTGCCACGTAATGTGTGAAAAACCGCCGGCTATGACGCCGCAGGAGGCCGATAGGATGCGCATGACCGCGCGCAAGGCGGGGAAAGTGCTGGCGTATGATTTTCACCATCGTTTTGCTCTCGATACGCAGCTGCTGCGTGAGGCTGTGATGAAGGGGGCGCTGGGAGAAGTTTATTACACCACGGCCCAGGCGCTACGCCGCTGCGGGGTTCCAGGCTGGGGCGTCTTTACCAACAAAGCGCTACAGGGCGGTGGGCCTCTGATTGATATCGGTATCCATATGCTCGATGCCGCAATGTACGTGTTGGGGTTCCCGGCGGTAAAAAAGGTGACGGCACACGGCTTCCAGAAGCTGGGAAACCGTAAAAGCAGCGGCCAGTTTGGCGAGTGGGATCCCACGCAGTTTACCGTTGAGGACGCCCTCTTTGGCACCATTGAATTCTGCAACGGCGGCATTCTGCGTCTGGACACATCGTTTGCACTCAATATCCGGGAGCAATCGATCATGAACGTCGCATTCTGCGGAGAAAAGGCGGGCGCTACGCTGTTCCCAGCGCACATCTACAACGATGAAGGCGGTGTTTTAGTCACCCTTACGCAGCGTGAAGAAGCTGACGACCAGCGTCATATGCGCAGTATGGATGCCTTCGTACGGCATGTGCTGGGAGAGCCCGTCACGATAGCTGATGCGGAGCAGGGGCTGGTTATTCAGCAGCTTGTCGCCGCGCTGTATGAATCAGCAGAAACAGGGGAAAGCGTGACCTTATGCTAAACGTGTCTGTATTAACCGACCCGGGCTTTTGTCCACACAGTCTGAATAAATACGCCTCTATCATGGCCTGCGGTAATGGCTACATGGGGATCCGCGCTGCGCATGAAGAAGATTACACCCAGCAAACCCGAGGCATGTATCTTGCGGGTCTCTATCATCAGGCGGGTCGTAACGAGACCACTGAGCTGATCAATCTGCCGGATATCACCGGTATTGATGTTGAGCTGGATGGCGTCAATTTCACGCTCCTGTCAGGCGAAATTCTCGAGTGGCAGCGCGAGCTGGCGTTTGCCAACGGCGAACTTCATCGCCGCGTCGTCTGGCGCTCCCCCAACGGAAAGCGCTATCGCCTGGAAAGCCGTCGTTTTGTCTCTCTGGATCAGCTGCCGCTTGTGGCCATGCAGCTTTCGATCACACCGCTTGATGATGTCACGCAGGCCGTGCTGAAAACCGGCATTGATGCAACGCAAACGAACAGCGGCAGACAGCATCTGGATGAAATGTCGGTCAGAGTGTTTGACCAGCAATACATGCAGGGCGTGTATGAAACGCAGGACCGTGCGTCAGAAGTTGTTGTTTCGGCATTTTGTCAGCTCTCTGCGAAGAGCGACAGCTGCTTCACCGCCAAAAATCGTCGTCTCAGCGTTCATCATTCGCTGACGATTGCGAAGGGTGACACTGTCACGTTAGAAAAGATCGTCTGGGTGACGCATCGCAGTGATAAAGCACTGTCGCAGGCCTCTTTCGCTCGCAACGCGCTGGCCGATCTTAAGGTCTGTGCGGCAAGAGGCTACGACGCGTTGCTTGAGAGCTCATCGTATGCCTGGGAAGAGGTCTGGCGTGACGCTCGGGTGGAAGTGGACTCTAGGGAGTATCAGGATCAGATGGCGCTGGATTACGCCGTCTGGCATTTGACCACCATGACACCTGCTCATGATGAGCGGAGCAGTATCGCCGCCAAGGGGCTGACGGGCGAGGGGTATAAAGGCCACGTCTTCTGGGATACCGAAATTTTCCTGCTGCCTTTCCATCTCTTCACGCGTCCCCGAACCGCCCGCAGCCTGCTGCGCTATCGCTGGCTTAATCTCTCAGGCGCACGGGAAAAAGCCCGTCGCAACGGCTGGCCCGGTGCGTTATTCCCATGGGAGAGCGCCGCGAGCGGCAAAGAGGAGACGCCGGAGTTCGCGGCGATCAACATCCGAACCGGCACGCGCCAGAAGGTGGCCTCTGCGCTGGCGGAACACCACATCGTGGCGGACATTGCCTGGGCCGTCGTCGCTTACTGGCAGGCGACACACGATGATGCCTTTATGCGGAATGAAGGTCTGACGCTGCTGATGGAAACCGCTGCGTTCTGGATGGGCCGCGCAACGGAAATCAATGGTCGTCTCGAAATCCATGACGTCATCGGACCGGACGAATACACCGAGCATGTGAACAACAACGCTTATACCAACTATCTGGCCTGGCATAACGTTGCCTGCGCACGCCATTTTATGGCGATGTTTGGGCGCGAGGATGAAGGTTTTACGCAGAATGCTTCACGGTTCCTGGCGCGCTTATGGCTACCAGAGGCTGACGCGGACGGTGTGATCCCCCAGGATGATACCTTCATGGCAAAACCTGCCATCGATCTGAGCCGCTACAAAGCCAAAGCGGGTAAGCAGACCATTCTGCTCGATTATTCCCGCGCGGAAGTCAACGAAATGCAGATCCTTAAGCAGGCCGATGTGGTGATGCTTACCTACCTGTTGCCGGAGTGGTTTACCCCGCAGCAGTGTGCCGCCAATCTGGCGTTTTACGAGCCCCGCACAATCCATGACTCTTCGCTGAGCAAGGCCATTCACGGCATTGTTACCGCCCGCTGCGGTGACACCGAAGGTGCCTACGCCTTCTGGCGTGATGGCGTCGCCATTGACCTTGGGGACGACCCGCACAGCTGCGATGACGGGATTCACGCTGCTGCGACCGGCGCTATCTGGTCCGGCGTCATTCAGGGCTTTGCCGGTATGCAGATAGTGGAAGGGGAACTGCACCTTGCGCCCAGGTTGCCGGCCCACTGGCGAAGACTTGCTTTCCCCCTGCGCTGGCGGAACGCAACGCTGCGCTTTACGTACGAAAACGAGGTTTTAACCATTGAAGCTTCGGCACCTGTCACGCTGACGCTGTGGGGCAAAACGCTACACGTATCGGGGCATAAAGTTTGTGCCTGTAAGGACTTTCTTACATCTGTGAATGGGACCGCTACCACGGAGGTGCACCATGACGCTTAAGGCTGTTGTATTCGATCTGGACGGTGTGATCACCGATACCGCACACCTCCATTTTTTGGCCTGGCATGCAGTGGCGGAGGAAATCGGCATCACCATCGATGAAGTGTTTAACGAACAGCTGAAGGGCATTAGCCGCATGGATTCCCTTCAGCGCATCCTGAAGCATGGCGGGAAAGAGGGAACGTTTAGCGATGAGCAGTGCCTGGCGCTGGCGACGAAGAAAAACGCGTTCTATGTCCAGTCTCTGGCGTCACTGACGGAAGATTCACTGCTTCCCGGTATTCGCGACGTGCTGGCGGATATCCGTACGGCGAACGTCAAAATTGGGCTCGCCTCCGTTTCCCTGAATGCCCCTGGCATCTTGCGCGCCCTGGGCATTCAGCACGCTTTTGATTTTTGCGCCGATGCTTCCCTCATTATCTGTTCGAAGCCTGACCCGGAGATCTTCCTCGCCGCCTGTGCTGGCCTGAATGTGCGTCCTGAAGAGGCGATGGGTATCGAAGATGCACCTGCAGGCGTTGAGGCGATCAACGCGGCGGGAATGCTATCGGTTGGGATTGGATCTGGCCTGAACCATGCGGGATTACAACTTGATTCAACGCGGGAACTGACCTGGAAATGTCTGACCGAGTTTTGGGCATCCCGGACGTATTGATAAGGAATTAACAATGGCTCAACTGTCTCTGAAACACATTCAGAAAATTTATGATAACCAGGTCCACGTGGTTAAGGATTTCAATCTCGAAATCGAAGACAAGGAGTTCATCGTCTTCGTCGGGCCTTCGGGCTGCGGTAAATCCACGACGCTGCGTATGATTGCCGGTCTGGAGGAGATCAGCGCGGGTGAACTGGTCATTGACGGCGTTTGCATGAACGACGTGCCCGCCAAGTCTCGCGATATCGCGATGGTGTTCCAGAACTATGCGCTTTACCCGCATATGACGGTCTACGACAACATGGCGTTTGGCCTGAAGATGCAGAAAATCGCCCCGGCGGTTATCGAAGAGCGCGTTCACTGGGCGGCACAGATCCTCGGCTTGCGCGAGTACCTCAAGCGTAAACCCGGCGCGCTGTCCGGCGGACAGCGTCAGCGCGTGGCGTTGGGCAGGGCGATCGTGCGCGAAGCGGGCGTGTTCCTGATGGATGAACCGCTCTCCAACCTCGATGCCAAGCTTCGCGTGCAGATGCGGGCTGAAATCAGCAAGCTGCACCAGAAGCTTAATACCACCATGATTTATGTGACCCACGATCAGACGGAAGCCATGACGATGGCAACCCGCATCGTGATCTTAAAAGACGGCATTATTCAGCAGGTCGGTGCCCCGAAGCAGGTGTACAACGAACCGGCGAACATGTTTGTCGCAGGGTTTATTGGCTCCCCAGCCATGAACTTCATTCGCGGCGCTATCGATGACCGCTATTTCGTCACGGAAACGCTGCGTCTGGCGATCCCGGAAGACACGCTCGCTTCACTGAATGCCGCAGGGTATCAGCGTAAAGCCGTGGTCTTTGGCATCCGCCCGGAAGATATTCTCACTCTGCAGAGCTGCGGTGAAAACATCGCGGCGAAAGTCAGCGTCGCCGAACTGACCGGCGCGGAGTTCATGCTCTATGCCACCGTTGGCGGCCATGAACTGGTGGTTCGCGCAGGCGCCGCGAATGACTATGCCGCTGGGGATAATATCGACATCCAGTTCGATATGAGTAAGTGCCATTTCTTCGACGCTGAAACCGAAGCGGCTATTAGATAAGAAAGGTGTTTGCCGGAAATGCAAATTTCCGGTTTTTTTGTTTGTAAATTATAAAGGGAATATTTAATGGGTACTCTACTAAGAAGTGCTGCGCTCGTTCTGTGCGCAGGGGTTAGCTGCGCACAAGCATCAGAAACAGCTAAACAGTGGGAATTTAATATTGGCGCGATGTATGAAATAGAAAACGTTGAAGGTCAGGCCGACGATAAAGATGGATTATATGAACCCTCCGTGTGGTTTAATGCAACCTGGGATGCGTGGACTATTTCTCTGGCGATGTATCAGGAGGGGCCGGTTGATTACAGCAGTATGACCCGTGGAACCTATTTTGACCGTCCTGAATTTGAATTACGCTATCGCTTTATCGGAACCGATGATTTTACTTTCGGTCTGACCGGTGGTTTCCGAAATTATAGTTATCATTTTAAAGATGAACACGGTGCCAAAGACGGTAGCGCGAATATGCAGCGCTACAAAATTCAGCCTGACTGGGACATTAAATTAACCGATGACTGGCGGTTTAGCGGCTGGTTTGCCATGTATCAGTTTGCCAACGATCTGGAAAAAACCGGCTATGCTGACAGCCGCGTCGAAACCGAAACGGGCTTTACATGGACCATTAACGAAACCTTTGCGGCTAAAGTGAATTACTATTTAGAGCGCGGCTTCAATATGGACAGTACCCGTAATAACGGTGAATTCTCCACCCAGGAAATTCGCGCCTATCTGCCTATTTCATTGGGCCAGACGACCCTAACGCCTTACACTCGACTGGGACTTGATCGCTGGACGAACTGGGACTGGCAGGACGATCCTGAGCGTGAAGGGCATAATTTCAACCGACTGGGTATGCAGTACGCCTATGACTTCAACAACGGTTTATCCATGACGCTGGAATACGCCTATGAGTGGGAAAATCATGACGAGGGTGAAAACGACCGCTTCCACTATGCGGGGGTTGGCGTAAACTACGCGTTCTGACCGACGACACGCCAGGGGCACTAAGCCCCTGGTTTTAGCGAAGGGAAGCAGCCAACAAAAAGTGGGTATCAACCAGCACTTTTTGCGGGGCGGGCTGACCCGCAATACGCCTGAAAAGAAGATCGCAGCTCTCTTCCCCCAGTTTTCGTGTGGGGATATCAAAGCCGCCAGGTGCGGGCGTTAAAATGAGAGACAGCATCGGGTCGCTGTATCCGGCTATCACCACCTGTTCCGGGATCATCAGATTCAACTCATCCGCCGCACGATAGAGGCTGAGCAACTTCATGCTGTCGGTCGCAAATACCGCATCAGGCGGCGTGGGTGACGACAACAGTTCCAGAGCTGCCGTGAGCGCGCTCTCATGGGTATAACCGCCATCCCTGATCCAGTCCGGGTTAATGGCAATACGGTGCTTTTCCAGACTGGCTTTATAGCCCGCCAGACGATCGATCGAAACATGATAATCAAGTGGCGCATGCAGACAGGCAATTTTTCGGAGACCGTTTTTTATAAAAGTTTCGGTCAGCGTGGCGCTGTCATGAAAATTATCCGTGTCGACGGAATAAATATTCTGATACTCACCTTCCACTTTGCCGATAACTACTACCGGTACGCCATATGCATCCAGCGTGGTGAAAAAGGATTCATTTGCGGGTGAACTCAGCATAATGATCCCTTTGATCATTTTCTGCTTTATTTTACTTACACATTTCAGCAGATCGTCTTCGCTGCTTTTTGAGGTTTGCAAAATAACATCAAACCCTTCTTCTTCCGCTTTAGCCGTAATGGCATGAAGGACATCGGAGAAAAAGGGATTACCGGCAGTGGTTTTGGTTGAACGGGTCGAAATAACCATAATGGCATCGAAGCCTGAAGAGGTCAGGGCGCGAGCCAGTTTGTTGGGTTGATAATTTAATTCGTCAATCGCCTTCAGCACTTTGTCACGTGCTTCGGGAGAAATATTCGTTTGTTTATTCAGAACGCGGGAAACGGTTGATTTCGATACGCCCGCAACCCGTGCGATATCATAGATGGTGGGTGACATACACCTTACTCACTCCGGACTGACAGCAATGCCGTTCATCTTACTGGAGAGAAAACGGCAATAGCAATAAATAAGAATTGATAATCAACGATCTGCCCCCATTTATTGTATTCTGAAGCCATGCATTCAAGGCTTCCAGGCAACGAAGGACGGCGATGAAGCGACTTAAGAACGAAATCAATTCACTGGTGAACCGTGGCGTTGACCGTCATCTGCGTCTGGCCGTGACGGGGCTGAGCCGCAGCGGTAAGACGGCGTTTATCACCGCGATGGTAAACCAGCTCCTGAACCTGCACGCCGGGGCGCGTCTGCCGTTGCTTAGCGCGGTGCGGGAAGAACGCCTGCTGGGCGTGAAGCGCGTCCCACAGCGGGATTTTGGTATTCCACGTTTTACCTATGACGAAGGGCTGGCGCAGCTCTATGGCGATCCGCCCACCTGGCCGACGCCGACGCGAGGGGTCAGTGAAATTCGCCTCGCGCTGCGTTTTCGCTCGAATGAATCCCTGATGCGCCACTTCAAGGATACCTCCACGCTGTACCTGGAAATCGTCGATTACCCCGGCGAATGGCTGCTCGACCTGCCGATGCTGGCGCAGGATTACCTTAGCTGGTCCCGCCAGATGACGGGCCTGTTGCAGGGGCAGCGCGCCGGGTGGTCGGCCAAATGGCGACAGCTGTGCGAAGGTCTGGACCCGCTTGCGACGGCAGATGAGAACCGTCTGGCGGCCATTGCCGACGCCTGGACGGCGTATTTGCACCAGTGCAAGCAGGAAGGGTTACACTTCATTCAGCCGGGGCGATTTGTTCTGCCGGGTGATTTAGCGGGCGCGCCTGCGCTTCAGTTCTTCCCCTGGCCGGATGTGGACGGGGTGGGCGAGTCGACGCTGGCGCAGGCGGATAAGCACACTAACGCAGGGATGCTGCGTGAGCGTTACCATTACTACTGTGAAAAAGTGGTCAAGGGATTCTATAAAAACCACTTTTTGCGATTTGACCGCCAGATTGTGCTGGTGGATTGTCTGCAGCCGCTTAACAGCGGGCCACAGGCCTTCAACGATATGCGCCTTGCGCTGACGCAGCTGATGCAAAGTTTTCACTACGGGCAGCGGACGCTGTTTCGCCGTCTGTTCTCACCGGTAATCGATAAACTGCTCTTTGCGGCCACGAAGGCCGATCACGTCACGGTCGACCAGCATGCCAATATGGTGTCGCTGCTGCAGCAGCTGGTGCAGGACGCCTGGCAAAACGCCGCCTTCGAAGGGATCGGCATGGATTGCCTTGGGCTCGCGTCCGTGCAGGCGACGCAAAGCGGGCTGATTGACCTTAACGGTGAGAAAATACCGGCATTACGCGGGAACCGGCTCAGCGACGGTGAACCGCTTACCGTGTATCCGGGCGAAGTGCCTGCGCGGCTGCCGGGTCAGGCCTTCTGGCAGAACCAGGGCTTCCAGTTTGAAGCCTTCCGCCCGCAGGCAATGAGCGTCGACAGGCCATTACCACACATCCGTCTGGATGCGGCGCTTGAGTTTTTGATTGGAGATAAATTGCGATGACGGAACCGTTAAAACCGCGCATAGACTTTACCGGAACGCTTGAGCAGGATCCTCAGGAGGCGTTCAAAACCGCGCAGACGTTCAGCGGCACGCAGGCGGATAACTTTGCCCCGGCCCTGACTGAGGAGCCTGGCGTCGAAGAAGGGCCGGCGGAGGCGGTTGTGGAAGCCGCTCTGCGTCCAAAACGCAGTCTGTGGCGCAAGATGGTCACCGCCGGTCTGGCGCTGTTTGGCGTAAGCGTGGTTGGGCAGGGCGTGCAGTGGACGATGAATGCCTGGCATACTCAGGACTGGGTCGCGCTGGGCGGATGTGCCGCGGGCGCGCTGATTGTGGGGGCGGGCATCGGGTCGGTTGCCACCGAGTGGCGTCGGCTCTGGCGTTTGCGCCAGCGCGCGCATGAGCGTGATGAAGCGCGGGATCTGCTTCACAGCCACGGCACCGGGAAAGGTCGCGCGTTCTGTGAAAAGCTGGCCAGCCAGGCCGGCATCGATCAGTCGCATCCGGCGCTTCAGCGCTGGTATGCCGCCATCCATGAAACCCAGAATGACCGGGAAGTGGTGACGCTCTACTCCCATATGGTTCAGCCGGTGCTGGATGCCCAGGCGCGACGCGAGATCAGCCGCTCTGCGGCGGAATCCACCCTGATGATTGCCGTTAGCCCGCTGGCGCTGGTCGATATGGCCTTTATCGCCTGGCGCAACCTGCGCCTGATCAACCGTATTGCGAACCTTTACGGCATAGAGCTGGGTTACTACAGTCGGCTGAGACTGTTCAAACTGGTCCTGCTCAATATCGCGTTTGCCGGAGCGAGTGAACTGGTGCGCGAAGTGGGCATGGACTGGATGTCGCAGGATCTGGCGGCGCGTCTTTCTGCCCGTGCCGCTCAGGGTATCGGCGCGGGATTATTAACGGCGCGTTTGGGAATTAAAGCGATGGAGGTCTGCCGTCCGCTGCCGTGGATTGATGGCGATAAGCCCCGGCTGGGGGATTTCAGGCGTGAGCTGATCGGCCAGCTCAAAGAGACGCTCAATAAAAAACCGACTCCGTGAGGTTTTGTTCACTAATCGTGCTGGCTGTCAATATTTGTTGACAGCCATCTTCCGGATCACCGTGTTCTGACATATCATTTTACTGTTATTGGCTTAAAACGGTGAATTTCCCATGCGTCTTGAAGTCTTCTGTGAAGACCGTCTCGGTCTGACCCGCGAATTACTCGATCTTCTTGTTTTACGTAGCATTGATTTACGTGGCATTGAGATCGATCCTGTCGGGCGAATTTACCTCAATTTTGCCGAAATTGAATTTAATACCTTCAGCAGCCTGATGGCGGAAATCCGCCGTATCGCTGGCGTTACGGATGTACGCACCATTCCCTGGATGCCCTCTGAGCGTGAGCACCTGGCCCTGAGCGCGCTGCTGGAAGCCATGCCCGAGCCGTTCCTCTCCCTGGATTTGAAGAGCAAAGTTGAGCGCGTTAACCACGCGAGCTGCCAGCTGTTCGCGCAGAGCCAGGAGAAGCTCAGCAATCATAACGCCGCGCAGCTGATCCCCGGCTTTAACTTCCAGCGCTGGCTGGACAGCAATCCGCAGAACACGCTTAGTGAGCATGTGGTGATTAACGGACAGAATTTCCTGATGGAGATCACGCCGGTCTATCTGAAAGGGGAAGGGAATACTCGCGTGTTGACCGGGGCAGTGATCATGCTGCGCTCGACGTTACGCATGGGTCGCCAGCTGCAAAACCTCTCCAGTCAGGACGTTGGCGCATTCAGCCAGATTATCGCCGTCAGCCCGAAAATGCGCCATGTGGTTGATCAGGCGCGCAAGCTTGCAAGCCTGACCGCGCCGCTGCTGATTACCGGGGATACCGGCACCGGGAAAGACCTGCTGGCTCACGCCGTGCATCAGGCGAGTCCGCGTGCAGCCAAACCTTATCTGGCACTTAACTGCGCCTCTATTCCGGAAGATGCCGTTGAAAGCGAGCTGTTTGGTCACGCGCCGGAAGGCAAGAAAGGGTTCTTCGAGCAGGCTAACGGCGGCTCGGTGCTGCTGGACGAAATCGGCGAAATGTCGCCGCGTATGCAGGCTAAGCTGCTGCGTTTCCTGAACGACGGAACGTTCCGCCGCGTCGGTGAGGATCACGAAGTGCATGTGGACGTGCGCGTCATTTGCGCCACCCAGAAAAACCTGGTTGAACTGGTGCAAAAGGGGATCTTCCGCGAAGATCTCTATTACCGCCTCAACGTCCTGACGCTGAATATTCCGCCGCTGCGCGATTGCCCCCAGGACATCATGCCGCTTACGGAGCTGTTCGTCGCCCGCTTTGCCGACGAGCAGGGGGTGCCGCGTCCGAAACTGTCTGCCGATCTTGGCACGGTGCTCATGCGCTACGGCTGGCCGGGCAACATTCGTCAGCTCAAAAACGCCGTATATCGCGCGCTGACCCAGCTTGAAGGGTATGAGCTGCGCCCGCAGGATATCCTGCTGCCGGATTACGATGCCGGAACGGTATCGGTAGGCGAAGAGGCGATGGAAGGGTCGCTGGACGATATCACCAGCCGTTTCGAGCGTTCTGTGCTGACGCAGCTGTACCGCAGCTATCCCAGCACCCGCAAGCTGGCAAAACGTCTTGGCGTCTCGCACACCGCAATCGCGAATAAGCTGCGTGAGTACGGTTTGAATCATAAGAAAGGTGACGAATAACAAAAAAGCCTCTGCAAAGAGGCTTTTTACTTTACGTTTATTCCTTCGCCATCGGCGTGTTAACGATTTCTGTTTTTGTCTCTCCCTGTATCGACGCAATCCTGCTTTCGATGTCTTTCACCTGCTGCGGGCTGTGCAGCAGGGTATAGGTCAGATCGAACTGCGCGCTGGCGCCTGGCTCCAGCTGCTTAACCCGCTTCTGCTCGCGTTCAATCGTCACGGGGTAGGCGTAGCTGGTACCCGGTTCGATGCCCGTGACATAACCCTGCTTCAGCGTGTCGGTATTTTTCCATAAGGTCAGCACAGGCAGCTGGCGCGTATCAAACTGGATTGATGCGCCTTTATCTCCGGCTTTGTTGACCACTGCCGCGAGCGTTTCGTGGTTGTTGTCTGCGAGCGGTTTAATGTTAAAGACCATCTCATCAAAGCCCTTTGTCGGCCCGGCGTAGGTTTGCCAGTCGTTAATGCCCGCTTTGGCGTAGTCATTGAATGGGCTCACGCTCACCGCAGGCGCAAGGAATCGGGCGCCTTCTTCGAGGATTGGCGTGCCGAAGTTGCTGTGATAGATGATTTGGTAATCATGAGGGTAATCTGCATGGTTGGTCAGAACATCATGCAGGCTGAACTGGTTGGTTCCGGGGACGTAGCGCAGTTCGGTCATGGTTTGCAGATCCGCTTTTTTGAACGTGCTCTCTTTGATCAAACCCCGAACGCGGATCTCATGCGGAGCGGCATCCGCAACCTCGACCTCTACCTGCGATACCGGTGTATTACCGGCTCTGCCATGCAGGGTATAAATTTGCCCGTCCGCGGTGACCGGGTGCCCTGTCCACTCATAGCCACAGCGCACCATCATCTCGTTGAAACCATCCAGCCAGCCGAGACCGTTGCGGCTTTCAAGATTGATATAAGCCGGGTTCACGACCTCTTTGACGGGGGAATTCCAACCCAGTCGGGTGCCAAAGCCTTCTACGTGCAGAAGGTTCATCCCGCGGGTCGGGCTCAGGGTGATGGTGAGGCTATCTTTGCTGCTAATAATGATGACTTTGCTGCCTTCCTGCTTGCCGCCATGTAAGACTTTTTGCTCAATGCTGAACGTTTGATTCTTAACTTTCAGCTCGTCACTGGAAATCTTCCAGTTTCCTTTCTCTACGCTGCTTTCAGCGCTTGTCAGCACCCAGGTTTTAGCCGCAGCATGACCAGAAATCAGGACCGCAAGGAGCGTAAAAGCGAATTTAATCTTCATATATTATCCTTTTTGCTGAAACGATTATTTTCTTTCGTAAGCAAATCTAATGTTTAGACAAAAAGGGAAATGTGATGTGCTTCACTGGGGATGAAAATAGGGAATTTTAACGATTATTATGCGTTATTGATCACGCTCATGTTACATATTGCCTAAGTTATTGCATGATTAATGTGACTTACGAGCATTTAAGCTTTAACGATTCAGCTTTGAGGTAATAAAAAACCCCGCCGCAGCGAGGTTGAGAATAAGTTGTATAGAATGCTAAGGACTTATTATGCTTTCAGCACGTCCAGCGCGGCAGTGTAGTCCGGCTCGGTGGTGATTTCGTTAACCAGTTCGCTGAAGACGACGGTGTCGTTTTCATCCAGAACCAGTACAGCACGTGCTGCCAGACCCTTCAGTGGGCCTTCAGCAATGCTGACGCCATATTTCTCGAGGAAATCTGCGCTGCGCAGGGTGGAGAGGGTAATAACGTTGCTCAGGCCTTCGGCACCGCAGAAACGGGACTGGGCAAACGGCAGGTCAGCGGAAATGCACAGCACAACGGTGTTGTCCATTTCAGTCGCCAGCTGATTGAATTTACGCACGGATGCGGCACAAACACCGGTATCAATGCTTGGGAAAATGTTCAGTACTTTGCGTTTGCCCGCAAACTGAGCCAGTGTGACGTCAGACAGATCTTTAGCCACCAGAGTAAAAGCCTGCGCTTTGCTGCCAGCCTGCGGAATGGAACCTGCTACAGCAACCGGGTTGCCCTGGAAATGAACGAGTTGTGACATAGATATCTTCCTGTTTACATAAAGTTAACGTCGGGGCTAGTGTATGCCATCAGCGGATAACACGGCAAACCAAATTTTTCGCCTTACCGGGCCGCAAGGAGTCAGTGATGAGAAGCGTTAAGGTCTATGAAGAAGCCTGGCCATTGCATACCCCGTTTGTGATCTCTCGCGGCAGCCGAAGTGAAGCCAGCGTGGTCGTAGTTGAAATCGAAGAAGAGGGTATGAAAGGCGTCGGGGAATGTACGCCTTACCCGCGCTACGGAGAAAGTCCTGCGTCGGTGATGGCGCAGATCATGACCCTGGTGCCTGACCTGCAAAAAGGTCTCACGCGCGAGGCGTTACAGCAGCGTTTACCCGCTGGGGCGGCGCGCAACGCCATCGACTGTGCGCTCTGGAGCCTTGAAGCCGCTAAGCAGCAAAAATCGCTGACGTCCTTGCTGGGTGTGGTCGTGCCGGAATCGATCGTGACGGCGCAGACGGTCGTGATTGGTGAGCCGGAGCAAATGGCCGCCAGTGCGAAAGCGCTCTATGACGCCGGGGCCACGCTGTTAAAAGTGAAGCTCGACGATCGTCTGATCAGCGAGCGGATGGTCGCTATTCGCTCGGCGGTACCCTCAGCCACGCTGATTGTGGACGCCAACGAGTCGTGGCATCCCGAGGGGCTGGCCGCACGATGCCAGCTGCTGGCCGATCTGGGCGTAGCGATGCTGGAGCAGCCTCTGCCGGTAAAAGAGGATGCAGCGCTGAAGAATTTTATCCATCCGTTGCCCGTGTGCGCGGATGAAAGCTGCCACACCCGCGAAAATTTGAGCGAGCTTAAGGGCTGCTATGAGATGGTCAATATCAAGCTCGACAAGGCTGGCGGACTGACAGAAGCCCTGGCCCTGGCAGCGGAAGCCCGGGCGCAGGGGTTCGCCCTGATGCTGGGATGCATGCTTTGCACCTCCCGGGCGATCGGCGCGGCGCTGCCGCTGGTCAACCAGGTTCGTTTCGCCGATCTGGATGGCCCGACGTGGCTGGCGGTTGACGTTTCACCGGCCCTTAAATTTACCAGCGGCGTGCTTCATCTCTGAGGCTGCCAGCGCAGAAGCTCCATCATCGCTTTTAGGTAAATTTCGCTGGCTTCGTCGGAGGATATCGGCGGGAATTCAGCGGTGATGCAGGGCAGGCTCAAATCGGCACACCAGCTTCCGAATGATCCGGGTGTTTCATACCCCACGCTGGTGACGAGCGGCAGGCCGAAAGCCTGTGCCAGCCACGCGCCCAGGTCGGAGTGACGCGGATCTTCAATGCAGGCCAGCGGATCGTGGAAGGAGACAACCCAGGCGGGGTGGATCTTATGGATAAGCTGGCACAGCGCCTGCGTTTCAGGCTCCGAGCCGGGCTTGTCTCCCGTCAGCAGCACCACGTCCCGCTCCTCGGCTGAGCTGTTCCAGCGATACACCGTTTCTCCGGCGCGCCAGTTTGCCGCCGGGAAATTACGGTTCAGGTCGATCCCCCTCGCATTTGCCCGTAATCCAAGCTGGCAGCCATCCGGATTCACGGCAAGAATCACATGATGGCGTCGTAATGACGGCGTCAGCGTCCGCAGCGCGCACGAGAGCGTGACGACAGACGAGTTCTCATCACCGTGCGTGCCGGCAATGATCAAACCGCTGTCGCGATCGGCATCGGGTGCCGGGAACCAGATCAGCGATGCGCCTAAAAATGAGCGGCCATATTGTTCCGCGCCCGGAGGAAAGGCGCCGCGTTCCGCGCGTGGTCGGGTGGTTGCCATACGAAATCCTGATAAAAAAGTCTCTACTGGCAGTGTTGTGCAAAAGCCGCTGTTAATCAAATAGTTTCCGTAGCGGCTGATAATTGCCTTAAATCACTATTCAGGCGTAAGTTATTTGCATTTCTTATTGTCGAAACAAATAATTACGCATCTGCTTGTTACCTGAATTTATTAAAGGGGATCTTATGAAGCATCCTGTTTCGCGTCTTTTTACCGCACTGTGTCTGTGCGGGCTCTCTACACTCTCATACGCTGCTGATGTGCCGCAGGGCACGATTCTGGCGCAAAAACAGGAGCTGGTCAGGCATATTAAAGACGAACCTGCCTCGCTCGATCCGGCAAAAGCGGTGGGGTTGCCCGAGATTCAGGTGATTCGCGATCTTTTCGAAGGGCTGGTGAATCAGAACGAGAAAGGGGAGCTAACTCCGGGCGTGGCGACGCGCTGGCAGAGCAACGATAACCGTATCTGGACGTTCACCCTGCGTGACAACGCGAAATGGTCTGACGGTACGCCCGTCACCGCGCAGGATTTTGTCTACAGCTGGCAGCGTCTGGTTGACCCGAAAACCACGTCTCCGTTTGCCTGGTTTGCGGCGCTGGCGGGTATCAATAACGCGCAGGCCATTATCGATGGTAAAGCGGCGCCTGACACCCTGGGCGTGACGGCGGTGGATGCCAGAACCTTACGCGTCCAGCTGGACAAACCGCTACCGTGGTTCAGCAACCTGACGGCAAACTTCGCCTTCTATCCGGTACAAAAAGCGAACGTTGAAAGCGGTAAAGAGTGGACGCGTCCGGGTGCCCTGGTGGGCAATGGCGCATACGTCCTGAACGACCGCGTGGTGAATGAAAAACTGGTTGTCGTTCCGAATACCCACTACTGGGACAATGCGAAAACTGTCCTGCAAAAAGTGACCTTCATTCCGATCAATCAGGAATCATCCGCCACCAAACGCTATCTGGCGGGGGATATTGATATCACCGAATCGTTCCCGAAAAACATGTATCAGAAGCTCCTGAAGGACATTCCGGGACAGGTGTATACGCCGCCTCAGCTCGGAACCTATTACTACGCGTTTAACACGCAAAAGGGCCCGACGGCCGATGCACGGGTTCGTCTTGCCCTGAGCATGACCATCGATCGCCGCATTATGGCGGAGAAGGTATTAGGTACCGGTGAGAAGCCGGCCTGGCATTTCACTCCTGACGTGACGGCGGGCTTCACGCCTGAACCTTCACCGTTCGAGCAGATGTCGCAGCAGGAGCTGAATGCTCAGGCGAAAACCTTGCTCCAGGCCGCAGGCTACGGTCCTCAGCGTCCGCTGAAGTTGACCCTGCTGTACAACACCTCGGAAAACCACCAGAAAATCGCCATTGCGGTGGCGTCAATGTGGAAGAAAAATCTCGGTGTGGACGTCAAGCTGCAAAACCAGGAGTGGAAAACCTATATCGACAGCCGTAATACCGGTAATTTTGATGTGATCCGCGCGTCATGGGTAGGCGATTACAACGAGCCATCGACCTTCCTGTCCCTGCTGACCTCAACCCACAGTGGCAATATCTCGCGTTTCAATGAGCCAGCCTACGATAAAATTATCCATCAGGCGACGCTGGAAACCACGGCGAAAGCGCGTAATACGGACTACAACATGGCGGAGAAAATCCTCATGGAGAAAGCGCCCATCGCGCCAATTTATCAGTACACCAATGGTCGTCTGATTAAGCCCTGGGTGAAAGGCTACCCCATCAATAACCCGGAAGACGTGGCGTATAGCCGGACAATGTATATTGAGAAACACTGACGCCCAGGACTTAACTACTACAAAATCCAGAACTGGCGCGGAGTACAGCGCCAGTTGCTCCTTCTGATCCTCTCCCGCCACAGCAGAAAATAACACTTTCCTGACGATACTCGCGCTGATATTTATCAGGCGATTCAAAAAACACAATACGTAATTGTGGGTAAAAATTGCATGTGTTGAAAATCGCCATCTACACTTGAACAAAATAATATCTTGTGTTCTGCATATTAAAAACATGCAGTAACTCCAGTGAGGTCAATATGTCTTTCACTAACAGAGAGTTGCGTGAACTTGTCGAAACACAATTAAAATATACGTTATGCGTTAGCCTGGACAAGGCTACCAACGGCGATATATTCAATGCTGTGGCGCTGGCAGTGCGGTATTTTCAGCAAGATCGCTTTCTCGATAGTCAGGCCCGGCAGCGCGCTGAAAAGAAAAAACGCGTTTATTATCTCTCAATGGAATTTTTACTCGGGCAGTCATTGCGTAACAACCTGATGAATATGAATTTGCTAGATGATATGCGTCAGGTTGTCAATGAGCTCGGATTTGATTTTGATAATATTTTTGATGAAGAACCCGATGCGGCACTTGGGAATGGGGGGTTAGGGCGCCTGGCCGCCTGCTTCATCGATTCTATGGCTACGTTAGATATTGCTGCTTCAGGGCATGGTATCAAATACGAGTATGGTTTATTCAGGCAGACGTTTGAGAATGGTCAGCAAGTCGAACATCCAGATGACTGGCATTCCATGCACTCCCCCTGGCTAGTTGAACACCATAGCCAGGCTATGCTGATCCCCATTGGTGGTTTCATTGAACATTCAGATGATGTTAATGGTAATTACAATCCAATGTGGATGGGATGGAATACCATCGTAGGCATTCCTAATGATTATTTCGTTTCTGGTTACAGAGGTAACACCACTAATAAACTTCGTTTATACAGTGCCGTAGCTTCTAACTCTTTCAATATTCATATTTTCAATCATGGTGATTATATAAAAGCAGTTAGTGAAAAAATAGCTTCTGAAAATATCTCAAAAATACTCTATCCTTCTGATGAAATTCTCTCAGGTAAGGAGCTCAGACTTACTCAGGAGTATTTTCTTGTGGCATGTACTTTGCGTGATATTTTTCGTGAATATACTGAAATTGAAACGGATATTTCTTTATTGCCGAAGCATGTTGCTATCCAGCTTAATGATACGCATCCCGCGCTGGCTGTTGTCGAGTTGATGCGAATACTTGTAGATGAACATAACCTTCCCTGGCACCAGGCCTGGGATATCACCCAAAGAACCTGTGCATACACGAACCACACGCTGATGCCTGAGGCCCTGGAAACCTGGCCAGTGGCGTTGTTTGAAAAACTGTTGCCGCGGCACTTGCAGATTATTTTTGAGATTAACCACCGTTTTCTTGAGGATGTCGCCTCCCGTTGGCCCGACAAACCGCATTTGTTGACCTCCTTGTCTCTGTTTTCGGGGGACAACGAGAAAAGTATCAGGATGGCAAATTTGGCCATCGTCGGGAGTCATTGTGTAAATGGGGTGGCGATGCTCCATTCCGAGCTTATCAAAACGCACCTGGTTCCCGATTTTTATTTTATTACGCCAGATAAATTCATTAATCAGACCAACGGCATTACACCGCGCAGATGGTTGCAGCAGGCTAACCCAAATCTTGCCGCGTTTCTGAATCAGCAATTGGGTACCCGATGGCCGACGGATTTACATATGCTTCGACAGCTGGAGAAGCATGCGGATGATACGGGGGTGATCGATCATATCCGCGGCATTAAATTCAAAAATAAATCCGCGCTGAGCCAGATTGTTTCTCAACGTTATGGGATTATGTTGGACCCTATGGCAATGTTTGATTGTCAGGTAAAACGCATTCACGAATACAAGCGCCAGCTTCTGAATATTCTTCACGTCATTTCTCTCTATATTGATATTAAAGAGAATGGGAGAACCATAGCGCCTAAGGTGCATCTTTTTGCAGGTAAAGCGGCACCCGGTTATCGAATGGCAAAGCTTATTATTCAGTTAATTAATGCTGTTGCGAATAAAATCAACAGCGATGCGCGTATTGCCGGACAGCTGAAAGTCATTTTTCTTGAGGATTACAAAGTCTCCTTAGCCGAAAGCATAATACCGGCAACAGACCTGTCTGAACAAATATCCACAGCAGGTACGGAGGCATCTGGAACCAGTAATATGAAGTTCGCGCTGAATGGTGCGTTAACAATGGGTACGTATGATGGTGCCAACATTGAAATTCTTAATGCTGTTGGGGTAGAAAACTTCTATCTTTTCGGCGCGACGGCTGAAGAAATCAATGAAATGCGTTCAAATGGCGATAATAATCGTTTCTATCGTCAGAGCGATCCTCGAATGATGCGTATAGTGGATACGCTTATTTCTGGCGAATTTACCGCGGATCGTGAAATTTTTGCACAGCTACACCATATGTTGACAACAGCCGATCATTATTGTCATCTGCTGGATTTTGACAGCTACAGTCAAACCCAACGTCAGGCAATGGCGGATTTTGAACATCCCCGCCAGTGGCATCGAAAAGCGTTGCTAAATATTAGCCGAATGGGGGAGTTTTCGAGTGACAGAACCATTCAGGGATATGCAAGGGATATTTGGGGAATAAATTGCTGAGGGTCATGCTTCCGGTTGCCTTCCGGGAGCGATGCCGGTGCACTTAGATCTGCATTCGGGAACACGTTACGCCTGATGTGAGGGTGATTATGAACTTTGAAATACAGAGTGAAAATGACGTACAGATTGTCGTTCCGCTGGTTCGCAGGCTGGATGCTTCTGTCGAGCAGACCTTTAAGCAGCAGGTGCTGGAGGTGATTGAAAAAAGTAATAAAAAGATATTGCTGGATTTCAGCCACGTAGATTTTATTGACAGCAGCTGTCTCGGCGCGCTGGTATCCATACTCAAGAGTTTAAACGGCAAGGGTGAGCTGGTGCTGTGTTCGCTTAACAGCAATACACACGATCTCTTTAAGCTGACCAGGATGGATCGTATTTTTTCTATTAAGGCCAATCGGCAGGATGCCCTGCAGGTGTTGATGGGCTAATATCACATTGCTTTTAGGGGAGAAAGCGGGATGTGCCAACGGTTAAAACGAGAACTGACGCATCCTCGCGCCAGTCCTGAAAACATGGCTCCGCTCCACCCGCACGGTATTCGCCCGGGCTGATACCGGCGCGCTATTGTGCTAATAACGCACTAAACTTCGCCAGCCACTGCGGATGCGCGGGCCAGGCGGGAGCCGTCACCAGGTTGCCGTCTACGTGGGCCTGATCGATGCCGATAGTGGCGTAGTGTCCTCCGGCGAGGCGCACCTCAGGCGCGCAGGCCGGGTAGGCGCTACAGGTTCGTCCTTTCAGGATGCCCGCGGCAGCGAGCAGCTGCGGGCCGTGGCACACTGCCGCAATCGGCTTACGCGCGGCGTCAAATGCCTGCACCAGCTTTAACACGTCCTCATTTAGCCGCAGATACTCGGGCGCTCTCCCGCCGGGGATGAGCAGCGCGTCGTAATCCTGTTCCTTGACGGTGGAAAAGTCGGCGTTGAGGGTAAAGCGGTGACCGGGTTTTTCGCTATAGGTCTGGGCGCCGTCGAAATCATGGATTGCCGTCATGATGTAGTCGCCCTTTGGTTTATCGGGACAGACTGCATCCACCTGATGGCCAATCATCTGCAAAGCCTGAAAAGGCACCATGGTCTCGTAATCTTCGGCGTAGTCGCCAACCAGCATCAGGATCTTCTTGCTCATCATTCCTCACCTTTTTCAATAAAGATGATTAAGATATAGCCTGGCGTGGCTGAATTGCCGGAAATAAAAAAGCCCGTCAGAGCACGGGCAACATAAGCAAATGAATAAGTGATTCGTTATCAACGTTGTTGGAGGATAACGCCGCGTATTTTACGCGGCTGTAAGGGAAGCAGATACCTGACATATTCGGTAGGTGAAACAAGCGATTAAACGTGCGTTACGGTGCGTCGAAGGTCGGGTAAAGGCTATTTTCAAGGAATTCGACGAGATACCAGACCTCACCGCTAAAAATAAACCAGAAGCCAAATATAATAAGGAGTAAAATAATTAAGGTGAGTATTATTTCTGTTTTTCCCATTGCAGCTTTAACCCACCTGAAGCTAATTGATTCGAGTTGGGCATTGTAGCGGGGCTTTACTGGATACTCCAGTTTCATGCAGCAAGGACTTTATTGCGTCCGTCATTTTTAGCACGATACAGGGCATCGTCCACACGCTTAAACAGCTCATCAATACTCTCCCCCTGATCGTGCCGCGCCACGCCAATGCTGACGGTAAACCGCGGTAAGCCCGGAATCGTAATGCGGGCTACGGCTGCACGGATCGACTCGGCAATCTGCAACGCGGTGTCGAGAGAAGTGCGCGGCAGCAGAATTACGAACTCTTCACCACCCCAGCGGAACACCATGTCGCCCTCCCGACTACAGGCTTCGAGCGTTCGCGAGAGGGCGATAAGCACCTCATCACCTTTCAGATGACCGAACAGATCGTTAATATTTTTGAAATGGTCGGTATCCACCAGCAGCAGGCTAAATTGCTGTTGCGCAGGAAGATAATTGAGGCTGTTTTGGTCGGTAATGGCATAGAACTGGCGCCGGTTGAGTAGCCCGGTCATGGAGTCACGTAACGCCGCATGCTCCAGTTCCTGCTCCAGCCTTTTCTGCTCGGTGATATCGTGAATGATGCACAGCATCAGCTTGTCGCCGTAGATCTCAATGGGCCCGGCATACGTCTGAACGTGGCGGGTGGATCCATCGGCCAGGCGGTGAACAAAATTGAGCGGCTTATGACCACCGGGCAGCGCGGCAATCGCCGTCATAATGGGCATCACATCCCGCCCCAGGGTATTAATTTCCCAGGTATGCTTACTGCACATGTCGTCGTGTGAATAGCCATAAAAATTGAGTGCGGCCAGATTCGCATCGACGATTTGACCATCGCGGGCAGGATCGATCAGCAGCATCGGGGCGCTGTTGGTCAGAAAAAAGCGCGCGTAAAATCCCTGTTTTTTCCGCCGGTAGGTGGCGGAACGGCTGGCCTTCAATCCTGAGAGTAATTGTGGTGAGGTCCCCTCGAAAACAATCACGTCACCCCAGGGGGCGTAGTGGGCAAGCGAGAGACGACAGCTTAACGGCGTATCCTGGCCATCCCAGCTGATTGTCCAGATTTCGACGATCTCCTGATCTGTTTTCAGTTCAGGTACATACATCGACAGGAGGAGTTGCGCATTCGCAGAATAGGTGCCTTTGCGCAGGTCATCGAGCGTTTTATCCCCCATGACCTGCGTTGCGGCCACATTCGCAAAAATGATCTGTTCCGACACGGGTGAAATGAGCCACACGGGTGTTTTAATTACATTCAACGCATCAAAACAAGGTTGCGACATAGGCATTTCCTGTTCATTGGCACACTGTGGCTGACATGTATGACAGAATTGACTCGCGTGTACTGCTTTGAAACATACTCCACTTCATCCCGTCAGGCATGATTTTTTTGTGAAGCAAATGCGTTTTCCGAATGAATTTTACCAATTGGTATAATTTGTTTGTCGGAGTTTATCTGCAGCAGCAGCCACGGTACCTGTTCGGCAGGTAAGGGGCGGGAGAAAAGGTACCCCTGCAGATAATCGCAGCCGAGACGGGTGAGGACCGCCTGCTGTTCTTCCGTTTCGATCCCTTCTGCCACCACATTCATTTCCATGGTCCGGGCGATACTGATGATGGTTTCAACCAGCTTGTAGCTTTTTTCATTTTCCAGCATCGAGGTTACGAAGCTTCTGTCGATCTTAAGTTCTTTAGCCGGAAGCACGCTCAGCATCAGCAGGTTGGAATAGCCCGTACCGAAATCATCAATCGAGACGGTGATCCCTGCGTGATTAAACGTATTGAGCAACTCAATGCTGCGGTCGAGATTTTTAAGCGCGGTGCTCTCCGTTACCTCAAGGATCAGCCGGGACGGAGACAGGTTATATTTTTCCAGCATCGACGAGATGATAGGGAAAATGTCCGGCTGTTCGAACTGGACGGGGGATAGGTTGAGCGACAACGTCCACTGGCTGAACCCTTGTTCAGTCCAGAAATGCAGCTGCCGGCATGCCGCTTCAATGGCCCAGTTGCCCACCGGGATAATTAAGCCGGTTTGTTCGAGCGAGGGGATAAACAGACCAGGCAGCACAACGCCTTGCTCAGGATGCCGCCATCGCAGAAGGGCTTCAAAACCATGAATGGTTTTCTCTCCCGCATGCCAGGTGGGCTGGTACCACAGTTCAAACTGATCGCGTTCAAGCGCCTGAGAAAGTTCCTGCAGGAAACCGGGTTTCGCTGGGATCGCTGTTGACATCTCGGACTGATAAATCGCCCAGCCGTTGCGCCCATCGTCTTTGACATGATGTAAGGCTGCATCCGCCTTAAGTTTGAGCTCGTGCAGCGTTTCGCCATCCTGAGGATAGAGGCTGACGCCCGCGCTGATCGTCGTGCTCAACGTATGTCCGCAAACAGACAGAGGGCGTCGTACATCCCCGAGCAGTGAAGTGAGCAGGGCGTTGAGCTTGTCGTCATCACATTCCGGCACCAGCAGGATAAAGGCGTCTCCTCCCAGTCTTGCCAGGGTCATCTCACGCGTGAGTCGGGCCGTGATGCGCTGTGCGACGGTGATCAATAACTCATCGCCGACGCTGTGACCCCAGGTATCGTTGACGCGTTTGAAATGATCGACGTTCAGGAAAATGACGGCAAATTGCCTGTTACTCAGCAACGCGCTGCGCAGGCAGTCCTGCATGCGGAGATCCATCTGGTGGCGATTCGCGAGTCCGGTGAGCGCGTCAAAGCGCGCCTGTAGCTCAAGCTGCCGATTGAGCTGCCGCAGATTGTCCGTCAGCCGGCCGGTGCGTCGGTGAGAATCGACAAGGGAAATAATTAACATCACGCCAAGCAGGCAGAGCGTGGTGACCGAAACCCAGATGGATAACCCCAGTTCGCCGATCCCGCCGGGGAGGGTATGCGACATTTCCGGGTAATGCGCGGCACTCATGCCGGTATAGTGCATCGCACAAATGGCGGCGGCCATGACCAGGGCCGCGAGAAGACGATCGATAAAGACGCCTTTGTGTTTATCTCGCAGACGGAAAGCCAGCCACAGCGCCGTGCCGGAAGCCACCACGGCAATGACCACGGACAACCCCACAATACGGCGATCCCAGATGATGCTGCCATCCAGCATCAGGGCCGCCATACCGATGTAGTGCATAGACACCACGCCAGCGCTCAGGATAGCCGTGGCGAGGATCAGTCGAAAGGAAGAACGTTTTTTGCCCACGACGGCAATGTTCAGAGACGTGGTCGATGCAACCACCGCGGCGCCCAGTGAAGCAAGGGTTAACCAGAGGTCGTAGCTCATCATCATGGGCATTTGCATCGACAGCATGCCGATAAAGTGCATCGACCAAATGCCAATGCCCAGCGTAACCCCACCGGCAATGCGCCAGAACAGGGCAGCCTTTCGGCTGGAAAGGGGGATCTTTCCGGCGCTGTCCAGCGCCACAAAGGAGGCGATAAACGCCACCAGATAAGAGATAGCGATTAACACAGGGTCCCACGATATATTGAGCATTATGCAATCCCACGCCTGAGAGGGTTACCGATTTCGCCTGCCGGGTACATCTTTATCGGGCAACGAACATGCGCATTCAAACCATATTAGTTATTTATCGTGAAAAATGACCAGTCATATTAATACTCTAAAACTTATTAAGAATATAAAATATATTCCATTGTTAATGTATTAAGCATTGCTAAACAAAAACGGATAAAAGTAGCAAAGCTCCTTAAATATGAGGGCGATCGTATCGTCTCACCGCGGGCGATACTATCGCTTAAGATGGCGAGAGACCAGTATCACAGCATCCTGCGCATAACATTTTCACTAATACACTCTTTTTGTCTGACTTAAGACAAATCTCAGGATGCTAACGGCGAAAAAACAAACCCGTGAAGTTTGCGAGGAAAAACGTCTGAGCCAATGCTATAAGTCTTAATGCCGACCAAAATATAAAACGTGGGTATTATCATGCTAAAAAATATTAGTGTCAGGACCTTTATTATTGGGTTCCTTTTATCTCTTTTTTTGGTGAATGCAGGTGTCGTTGTTCTATTTTCCAGCAATCCTTCTCTCTTTATTTCGCTTAATGTCATCAACTTCATTGCGCTATTTTTGCTCTGGGTCTATATGACGAAGTATCTTGTGACGCCGATCAATACGGTGAAGAAGAGTATTGAAGAGGTGACAGCAGGTAATCTTGGTGTCTCTATCCCTGAATTTGGCAATAACTGTGCCGGCCGACTCATCCCGGGGATAAACAGCCTCTCCGGCAACATTGCGACGCTGGTGCGCGAGATCAGGGCGTCGTCGCAGACCGCGATGACCTTATCGGATCAACTCTCGGCACGTAGCGCTCAGCTTTCGGTGAAAACCGAGCAGCAGTCTGCGTCTTTAGTGCAAACCGCAGCCAGCATGGAGCAAATGGCGGCGAGTACTAAAAACAATGCCGATAACACCCGCCTGGCGAGCGAACAGGCTAATGTGGCGACGCTGCAGGCGCGCAAGGGCGGGGAGCTGATGGGGCAGGTCGCCAACAATATGCAGTCCATTACCGAATGCGCCCAGCAGATGACGGAGATTATTTCGTTGATTGACGGCATTGCGTTCCAGACCAATATTCTGGCGCTCAACGCGGCCGTTGAGGCGGCAAGGGCAGGCGATCATGGAAAAGGTTTTTCTGTCGTTGCGGAAGAGGTAAGAAATCTGGCACACCGCAGCGCAGAGGCCGCGAAGAATATCAAAGCGCTGATTGAAGTCACCAGCAGTAACGTCACGCAGGGCGCTACCGTTGTGTCGCAGGCAGAGAAGAATATGCATGAAATCGTGACGGGCTCTGGGAATGTCAGTCGCTTGATGGACGACATTTCCGCGTCGACGTCAGAGCAGGAAAAAGGCATTTCTCAGATCACGCTGGCGCTTTCGGAGCTGGAGCGGGTCACGCAAAGCAACGTGGCGATGGCTGAGGAACTCAACGGATCCTCTGATGTCCTGCGCAATCAGGTCATTGAGCTGCAGGCCCGCACGCGTAATTTCAGACTTGACCAGGGCTCTTCTTCCTCATTACCAGGCGGCTCGGCATCCTTCTTCCAGCGGCCAGAGCACTCACTCTGACTGAATCTCAAAGCCTGGCATGCCAGGCTTTTTTTTACGCCTCTGGCCAGCATGTACATTTCCTGAACGATATCAGCGCGATGGGAGACATAGTTGTTGCTTAACCCCCGATGGACGCTAGACTGACACCAAAAGAGCTTAAAAGGTGGAGGCGCTGTGGAAAGCATTAAAGGATCTGAACTTAACGTTCCTGACGCAGTTTTTGCGTGGGTGCTGGACGGCCGCGGCGGTGCGCGACCGCTGGAAGATAATGATGTGATCGACAGTGCGCATCCCTGCTGGCTACATCTGAACTATACCCACCCGGACAGCGCTGACTGGCTCGCTTCGACCCCGCTCTTGCCAAATAACGTGCGCGATGCGCTGGCGGGTGAAAGCCTGCGGCCGCGCGTGAGCCGAATGGGGGACGGTACGCTGATCACCCTGCGCTGCATTAACGGCAGCACGGATGAACGTCCGGACCAGCTGGTTGCGATGCGGGTATATATGGACGATGGACTGATTGTCTCCACCCGACAGCGTAAAGTCCTGGCGCTGGATGACATCGTAAACGATCTGAAAGAGGGCACCGGGCCGATCGACTGCGGCAGCTGGCTGGTGGACGTCTGTGACGCGCTTACCGATCACGCGAGCGAATTTATCGAAGAACTGCACGACAAAATCATCGACCTGGAAGATAACCTGCTCGATCAGCAGATCCCGCCGCGCGGTTTTCTGGCCCTGTTGCGTAAGCAGCTAATTGTGATGCGCCGCTATATGACGCCGCAGCGCGACGTGTACGCGCGTCTGGCCAGCGAAAGACTTGCCTGGATGAATGACGATCAGCGACGCAGAATGCAGGATATTGCTGACAGGCTGGGGCGCGGGCTGGACGAGATTGATTCCTGTATTGCCAGAACGGCGGTGATGGCGGACGAGATCGCGCAGGTGATGCAGGAGTCGCTGGCGAGAAGAACCTACACGATGTCCCTGATGGCGATGGTCTTTTTGCCCAGCACGTTTCTTACCGGGCTGTTTGGCGTAAACCTGGGCGGTATCCCGGGCAATGCCTATCGCTATGGTTTTACCGCGTTTTGCGTCATGTTAGTTGTTTTGATAGGCGGTGTTGCATGGTGGTTGCATCGTAGTAAATGGCTGTAAATTTACGCTTTTTCCAGCTTTTACCGGGATCAAAACGCTCTTTTAATTGAGCGAAGTCAATAAACATCTACCCCGTAAGGTGCAATATTACTCCCGCAGGTGAATGCAACGTCAAGCGATGGGCGTTGCGCTCCATATTGTCTTACTTCCTTTTTTGAATTACTGCATAGCACAATTGATTCGTACGACGCCGACTTCATAGTCGGCTTTTTTTTGCCTCCTGATTCTCAACGTCTACCCTAAAAGGGACGACAGTAAATTCTGGAGGGAATGATGAGCATCCTGAACGCTCTGCTACTGCAACAATCGCGTCAATCCGATCCTATCCCCAGCGATCCGGTGCCCATGCCCGATCCCATCCCGCGCCCACAGCCAATGCCCGACCCGCCGCCCGATGAAGAACCGATTAAATTGTCGCATCGAACCGCGAGATCTGCGAGGATACGCGCCATCTGACTGCAAAGATGACCACGAGAGACTATTGTGACCGCTTTTTCTACCCTGAATGTTTTGCCCGCTGCCCAGCTCGATAACCTCAACGAGCTGGGATACCTCACGATGACGCCTGTTCAGGCGGCCGCGTTGCCTGCCATCCTCGAGGGCCGTGACGTGCGCGTACAGGCGAAAACGGGCAGCGGGAAAACGGCGGCATTCGGCCTCGGCCTGTTGCAGCATATCGATGCGGCGCTTTTTCAGACCCAGTCTCTGGTGCTGTGCCCGACCCGCGAACTGGCAGATCAGGTTGCGGGTGAACTGCGTCGCCTGGCGCGTTTCCTGCCCAATACCAAGATTTTAACCCTCTGCGGCGGACAGCCGTTCGGCGCGCAGCGTGATTCACTCCAGCATGCGCCGCACATTATTGTCGCCACACCTGGCCGCCTGCTCGATCATCTGCAAAAAGGCACCGTCTCGCTGGATGCGTTACAAACGCTGGTGATGGATGAGGCAGACAGGATGCTGGATATGGGCTTCAGCGATGCGATTGACGAGGTGATCCGTTTCGCACCTGCCGATCGCCAGACGCTGCTGTTCTCCGCAACCTGGCCGGACGCTATCGCCGCCATCAGTGGCCGCGTGCAGAAAAATCCACTCACCATTGAAATCGACAGCGTAGATGCGCTGCCCGCTATCGAACAGCAGTTCTTTGAAACCTCGCAGCAGGGGAAAATTCCGCTCCTGCAGAAGTTGCTGAGCCAGCATCAGCCGGCCTCCTGCGTGGTGTTCTGTAATACCAAAAAAGACTGTCAGTCGGTCTGTGATACCCTCAATGCCGCCGGGCAGAGCGCACTGTCGCTGCATGGCGATCTGGAACAGCGCGATCGCGATCAGACGCTGGTCCGTTTCGCTAACGGCAGCGCCCGTGTTCTTGTCGCAACCGACGTCGCTGCGCGCGGTCTGGATATTAAATCCCTTGAGCTGGTGGTGAACTTTGAGCTGGCGTGGGATCCTGAAGTGCACGTGCACCGTATTGGCCGTACCGCACGTGCAGGAAACAGCGGTCTGGCGATCAGCCTCTGCGCACCGGAAGAGGCGCAGCGCGCCAATATTCTCTCTGAGATGCTGCAGATTAAGCTGAACTGGATGAATGCCCCAGTTGGCGTCAGCCTGGTACCGCTGGAAGCCGAAATGGCGACGCTGTGTATTGATGGCGGTAAAAAAGCCAAGATGCGTCCAGGTGACGTATTAGGCGCGCTGACCGGGGATGTGGGTCTGGACGGAGCGGATATCGGTAAGATTGCAGTTCATCCGGCGCATGTCTACGTAGCGGTTCGCCAGGCGGTGGCCCATAAGGCATGGAAGCAGCTGCAGAACGGGAAAATCAAGGGTAAAACCTGTCGCGTACGTCTGCTGAAATAAAGCATTAAGCGTCTCAGAAGATGTTTCTGAGACGCTAATCGCTTACTTCACTTCAAGCACGTTCAGACGCAACTCTTCAAACTGATTGTCATCTTCTTCCGGCTGCCAGCCGGCTGGCTGCATGGGAATATCTTCCCGGTCAAACGCCAGATCGCCGCCATTCACCACGTCTGAGTCATGGTTAATGCCTTTGAAGTCGAACAGTTCTACATCCGCGAGATGGGAAGGGACAACGTTCTGCATCGCGCTAAACATGGTTTCGATACGACCCGGATAACGCTTATCCCAGTCGCGCAGCATGTCGCCAATCACCTGACGCTGCAGGTTCGGCTGAGAGCCGCAAAGGTTACATGGAATTATCGGGAACCCTTTAGCCTGAGAAAAACGCTCAATGTCTTTTTCACGACAGTAGGCAAGCGGGCGGATCACAATGTGTTTACCGTCATCGCTCATCAGTTTAGGCGGCATGCCTTTCATTTTGCCGCCGTAGAACATATTGAGGAACAGCGTTTGCAGGATATCGTCGCGGTGATGGCCCAGCGCAATTTTGGTCGCGCCCAGCTCCGTCGCGGTACGATACAGAATGCCGCGGCGCAGGCGAGAGCACAGAGAGCAGGTGGTTTTCCCTTCCGGGATTTTCTCTTTCACAATACCGTAGGTATTTTCTTCGACGATTTTGTACTCAACGCCCAGCTTCTCGAGGTATTCCGGCAGAATGTGTTCCGGGAAACCCGGCTGCTTCTGATCAAGGTTGACCGCCACCAGGGAAAATTTCACCGGCGCACTTTGCTGAAGATTACGCAGGATCTCCAGCATGGTGTAGCTGTCTTTACCCCCTGACAGGCAAACCATGATGCGATCGCCTTCTTCAATCATGTTGAAGTCTGCAATGGCTTCGCCCACGTTACGGCGCAGTCGCTTTTGCAGTTTGTTCAGGTTGTATTGCTCTTTTTTGTTAATCTCTTGATTCTCTTGCATTGAGTACTACCTTCGGAGCCAGCAGGGGCAAAAATTGTATGCCGCGTATGGTACGGATTCCGGCGGCGAATGCCAGCACGTTTTGCAGCTGCGTTAAATCTGGAGCCGATACTCGATAAAGAGTAGTAGGCCTTCTGTATGCCCTTGCGCATCCTGGGCATGAAAACAAATCGTAGGTTTTGATATTCCATCGCACCATACTCACGGTGATGAAAAACAATCTCGGTTTTGGGCTGTAACGAAGTCAGTGTACGCTGTGCCTTCAAGGCCTCTAGTGCTGGCTCTAATAGCGTGATAACTCGATCACCTGCATCGGTTTTTGGTGGGACGAACATTCCTAGCGCATTAAGGTTGCGCTGTATATGAATCGTCCCTTTTTCCCAGTCGATATCTTCCCAGGCAAGAGCTGCAAGCTCTCCATGACGGACACCTGTATAAACTGCGAATGTCCACATATTTAGACAAACCGAAATCGGGAAAAACCTTCCCGAAATCGGGAAAAGTGTTACCGAAAACGGGAAAAACCTTCCCGGAAACGGTAGACACCCAAGACTATAACAAGAACAATATTAAAATATCCTCGTCTCGGAATTCTGACGAATCCCGAAACCAGAAAACTCAAAAGTTTCTCTCACGCCATCCAGAAGCAGCCGCCGGGATATACACCCCTGCAGGTAAATCATGGGGATCCGCTGACGACCTTAAGGCCGCACGCTGGATTTACGACAGGCTTCTCACTGTCAACGCATCGCTATCCGAACCCAACTGGGCTGAATGGGCAAACACCATCAGGCTGATGCGTGTCCAGGACAAGCGTACTCACTACGAAATCTGTGACCTCTTCCAGTGGGCCAACCGGGATGAGTTCTGGAAAGACAACATCCTGAGCCCTTCAAGTCTGCGCAAGCAATGGGATCAGCTCACTACGAAGCGGCTGCGTGCAACCGAAACGGCAAAGCCATCCCGGGGCGGCATTGACCTGCATAACACCGACTGGATTGATGGAGTGCTGGAATGAAAAACCTAGCCGAGAGCATTCGCAATTTTGACCGGGAACAGGCTCGGCGCGTGGCGCACAACCTGCCTGAGCAGTACACCGAACGCGAACAAACGCAGCAGGTGGCGCAGATTATCAACGGGCTATTCGTACAGTTGGCCGCCGCGTTTCCTGCAAGCCTGGTTAATCGCAGCCAGGAAGACGTTGACGAAATCCGCCGCCAGTGGGTGCTGGCCTTCAAAGAAAACGGGATCACCACTCTGGAGCAGGTTGAAGCCGGCATGCGCATGGTGCGTCGCCAGGAGCGTCCATTTCTGCCTTCACCGGGACAGTTCATCAAGTGGTGCAGGGAAGGGCGCTGCGTGCTGGGGATCACCGTCGCTGACGTTATGGCCGAATACTGGAAGTGGCGCAAGCTCGTGTTCTGGTATCCGAGTAATGAGCAATATCCATGGCCTAAGCCGGTTTACTACCACATTTGCCTCGAACTGCGGCGCCGCGGAACGGATGGTCAGCTGAGCCACAAAGAGTTGGAGCATGAGGCTGGAGATATTATTGCTATGTGGGAAAAGCGCGTAATGGCTGGGAAACCGATCCCACCCGTACGGCGCGCGTTAGCAGCACCAGTGACGCCAAAAGGGCCTACGCCTGCTGAATTGCTTAAAGCAAAATATGAGCGCATGAAAGCATGAGGGGGAGGGTAAGCGATGCTTTGGCGGTATAATTGCAAAGTGGAAATGATAATCGCCCAGATCATCGAATTAGTGACCGCTTTGAGCTAATTAGACTAGGGATGTTGTGGCGGGTGAGGGTGACCATTTTGCATGTGTGAGGATTGACACAGGAAAAATTTTAACACTGATTTAAAGGTTCATACTATCTGCATATTGAGTATGCCAAAGGACATAGTGCGTGTTTATAGCATATAATTGGCAAATTATATTGGCTAACTGATATTTTAGATTTTCTTAGTTAAATACTATGGATGTCTCATGCATGAATTAAAATTTAAAAAAGGATTTTTTGGATGTGTAAGTCTATGGGATTGACGGTGATTAACGACTCGATTACTATATAACTCAAAATTAAACAGCATTAAGGATATTGCGATGTCAAAAATCATGGCAGTGAGAATTGATGAGCAGCTTATACAGCTCATACCACATAAAGCGGAGCTTTATGGCCCACTATTTGAAATAGATAGTATCAGTTTATTATTGGGGACAAACGGCTCGGGTAAAACAAGGATGCTGCATTCACTGGCAAATGCTGTTGTTTCATCTCAAGATGATTCTTTTCAATTTTATTTTCAAGGCACGCCAAATGGTAACTATGAACCCACTGCGCCTTATAATAATGAACTTTGTGCAATTTACTATACAGCGTTGCCTTATAAAAGAAAGCTTACTAAAAGAAAAGGTGTAATTGATGCATCTCCTAATACCAGAAAATCTACTGATATAAATAGTCTTCAAAAGTATGGTGTTATTTCTGAGGCATTAGGAGTTAACACCGAACTAGTAGCGGTTTTGAGGTATTCCAAAAAGGTTTTTAGAACTATCCTTATTCCTGCAATTAGATCTCATGGCAGGGTAAACTCTGATAAATTGAAGGAGCTTACATACAAATACGAGGATTTATCAAGGAATTCTCAAGATAATGATTATCTAATAATAGACCAAAAAAGAGAAGTTTCTTTAAATAATATTGAGGTTGTATTAGAGAGTTTAATCCGTAAACGGTATGGAAGATATTCAACACTACTGCATCTTGCTTCCCTAGAATATATCCATGGCAAGTTAGGGGGAGGGGTTTCAAGATCTGTTGCGTTAGATTTTCTTAGCTATTTGGGGATTATTGATGATGATTCAAATTTTTCTGCTTTAGACGAATTAAAAAGAGTAGTTTATCTTTCAGATAATTTTATCTCTGAATGCTGTGAGTCTATAAGCTATGAAGCTGATGATCACTCTATTAAATTCAGAATTAACAACATAAATTTTTCAAATAAGATAAATAATCTTGATACTTCGATTCAGATTGAATGGTCTAATCAAAGCTCAGGTATTCAAGCATTAGTGGAACAGTTTTCTTTAATCGAAAAATCAATAAAACAAGCCGTCGATAAGAATTACAAATCTATTTTGTTATTAATCGATGAAGGGGATGCATACTTGCATTTAGACTGGCAGAGAAAATATATATCTATGCTTAATAAATTCTTGGGAGGGGTCAAATCAAGTTGTGATTTAAATAATTTGCAACTTATCATAGCTACTCACTCACCGCTGCTGGCTGCCGATATTCCGGGGGATTTTGTCACAAGCCTTGATTCGAATGAGTTTTCAAATACATTTGCTGCACCACTTGATGAAGTAATAGCAACCGCCTTCTCTTCTAATTCTATTGGTGAGTTTGCGGCCACCAACATTAATAAGATATATAAGCGAGCCTTAAATGGGAATGCTACTAAATATGACCTAAATTTGATTGATTCTATTGGGGATGTTGCCGTAAAAAAAGCCCTCAAAAGGAGTCTCGGCAATGGTAATTAACATTTCAGATGTTTGGGAAAATGCCTGCACTCAACACTATGATTATTTAAACTCACTAATCGACCGAGGTATAGGCAGTTTAGGAAACTCATTTTTAGATGTGGTCATCAAGGATTTCATTCAAACAAACAGAAGTGTAATAGTTGAGGGGACGCCTTCAGATTTAGCTGGTTGTATATTAGATTATGAAAAAAGATTTGGAAGAGATATTCTACATTTTTGTGTTTTGCAAAAGTTAACCAAAATTTTTGATTATGCAAGCTTTTCAGCGAAATCAGATAAATCATGGACAGCTTATGAGCTTTGTGAACTGGCAAAATATAACATATGTTGTTATTGTCATATGGTGAGCACTGAAACTAGCCTACCAGATAAACATAGCAAAGGTTATAGACCTCCTATTGATCATTATTATACAAAATCAGATTATCCGTTTCTTGCGTTGACCTTGTCAAACTTCATTCCGTGTTGCGAAAAATGCAATGGAAGCCAAATGAAACACTCCATTGATTTTGCGAAGGTTCCTCATCTGAATCCACTTGTTGATATCGAGTCAATCGAATTTGAGCTCCGCCCTGCTGAAGTTGATGAAGAACTAGTAGCACTTGCACTTTCATTGCAACTACGTCCGGAAAATTATTTGTTATCTGTTGATGCGAAACATAACTTTAGCTTATCCAATATGTCAATTTCAACTTTTCAATTAAAAAATCGGTATAAACATTATGCTTCCCAGGCATTTTATCTGGCTAGGAAAATAAAAAGTTTTGTTGCTCGTAAATCTACTTATGCAAGTGAACTTGAATTTAATATCGAGTTGGCTGATCTTTTGGAATTCGAGCCGGAAGAATACAAAAATATTCAATATGGTAAGGCAAGATTATGTATTGCAAAACAGTATGGTGCAATTGTAGATTAGTTTGCAAAAAAAAATATCACTTGAATTGATTGTGGTTTTGATTGTTGTTATATGGTGTTGTGCTTCGCAATCAGTAAATAGCTGGTTGCGTTTGTTTCATTTTTTAAAAAATAAAGTCAATATGCTTTTTTAATTCTTCGATAATGTGAATGCTATAGCTACTTTAACTTAAACTAGATGTCTGCTCTATATGTGTCAATAATAAATTAATATCCATTGTGGTAAGTTACCACTATTTTTCCTACTTGCCCCCCAAGGAATGGTAAAGGTAAGTTCTCATGGGGTTATATACTAGTCGATGGTGCAGTAAGTGTATTAGAGTGTGAGCTACTGACTCGTTTATGCAAAGATTCTTATCTTTATACGCTGACTATAAAGCGCTATCAACGATGCAGTTACCGTTTTTGTAGGTGATAAAAATTAGTTTAAGATACCCTTCAGGAAACGCGGTAGGGCGCCGACGAGTGGTTTTATTGATCGCGTGAATTTTATAGGGGTAGTTTCGAAGCGTCTCGTTGTTAGCGTTTTTTTAACTGCTCCCGATAACGATTAACTGCGTCAATATGTCGCTCTGGGGGAAATAGTGAGTAGTTCCGATATCCTGCAATCCAAAACCCGGCTCGGCGATGTACGACCATGGAGCGGGTTGATGCCGGTATGCGCATGGTGCGCCGTCAGGAGCGTCCATTCCTGCCGTCGCCTGGCCAGTTCATCAAGTGGTGCAGGGAACGGCGATGCGTGCTGGGGATCACCGCTGCTGACGTCATGGCTGAATACTGGAAGTGGCGTAAGCTTGCGCCGCGCCGCCCAAAATGAGCGGCATAATGCCTGACTAGGAAGTCGGCGTTATGACGCAGCGTGAGTTCTTCCAGGCAGGGTGGGAAGCGCATCACTCCGCAATGCTTCGCGCTGGCGCTCCGGTGCAGTTTGGATGGTCCAAAGGTCATTTCGGCTACCACACACTTATCAACTCAATCGGTAAGGCAGTGAACATTCAGGGGGGCGCGCTATCAATTTCGGTGAGTGCGTTCGAAGATGCAATGCTCGCAGCCGCACCGCAGCAGGAGGCGAAATAGTGGATCCATTGCTCAAATATACCTGCCGTCGTGTAGCCGAACTTGAAAGCCTGCTGCTGGTGGACATATCAGAAACCGTGTGGCTTGCATAGGTCGGTATGGTCTACAGCCAGATTGAAAACGCCGGGAACCTACCGGCGCACCATCAGCGCCGCCAGCAGCATCACATCAATCGGATGTGGCGCCAGAAAATGTTTGAAAGCGACACGTTTCTCGCGGCGAGTGAATCCGACCCGATTGTATCTGCATACTACTGGGGAGAGTGTTGATGTCAATAAAACCTAGGGATTAATAACTATTTTGAAATACATTATGCCGCTGAGTCTTTTCCGACCGCAAGAAAAGGCTCTTGGTTTAATGCTGTGAAAGATGCCTCATTATTTAGCAGGCGAATGAAATATAATTTCTGCTTTTGAGAGGATAATTCTATCAATCCAGATTGATTGATTATTATATTCCTCCCAAGAATCGGGAAGTTTTGAATTAATGTCTGAATGTTGGCTATATTAATAGTTCCATTCTGTATTAGTGGGCTGTTGGCTGTGGTGGCAAGTCTGCGCATGAAGTTTCTATTTCGATGCATGTCATTGAAAATGTCAGCAGGGTTCGGATGGTTTGATACGTCCAGGATGTTCAGTGCGATTATATAAGGGGTTGCATTTGCCGCTAAATTGTTTATGACCTGTTCAAGGCCATATGCTCTTTCAAGTAAGTTAATATTTAGTGCATAATACTTGTTGTTAAAGTAAAAGAAATCCACATTCCCATTTATGTCAATGCTATCATGGGTGACCTCATCAAGGGTTCTACCATTCGCAGAAAAATATGACAATTTTGTTTTTTTATGTAGTGCGATTGGATATTTGTTTTGGTAAACAACAACTCCGTTACCTTGACCATCACAAAGATAATAAATTATTCCTTTAACGGTTGATAGGTTTTGCTGAGCAAAGTCAAAGTCAGTGGGTGCATTATTAACTCCAAAGGTAAGCACGTCCGCCATCTTTGCTAGAGCAGGTGGCAGATGGTTTATTACTTGGTGATCATATTCATGCACCTGCTTATCTCGACTTAGCAGAGAAGAAACTAACGGCAAGGCGTTCTGTCCAGTGTTTGGATCAACAACATCACGCTTAAGTGATAGACTGAAAGACTGTGTTAATTTCTGTTCTGCACCTAGTTCTAGAGATACTCTGAAAATATCTACTTGCCCTTGGCGTTCTGTGACAAAATAAGCCTCACCTGAAAGTTGGGCTGAATTTAATATATTATCAATTGCTGTGAACATTTCATCCTCGATTATTGAGTAATTTTAGCAAGACATGTGTTGTTATCTAGTCTGATATATTTTATTCTGCTGTTGTTATCAACTTCGCCATGGCAAATGATTACAAACTCTTTGGTTCCTCTGTCATTTATATTAGCTTTGAAAATTCTAAATCCAAGCAATGCTAACGATGGATTAGAATAAAAACGATTTGTTTTTACATAAATCATTCCTATTGCTACTATCATGATCAAAAGATTCAGCATAGTCCTCTTACTGTTCACATCAGTAAATACCAAAGGCATAACATAGGTGGTTAAAAATTCAAGGTGCTCATGGCTTTCATTTCTAACATCAGAAACCGTGCACGCTACTGACCAACCAGAGTTAAAGGAAAATAATAAATATAGAAAGATTAAAACACCTGCTACAATCATTGCAAAGCTGGAAATAAAAACTATATTTTTAGGTGTGATGCTTGAAAGCAATGTTCCAGTATCTCTGCTGCCCAGATATGTTGATATATTTACAAAAAGATTCTTGTCATATGACATTATAAAAAGTGATACAAATAATAGCCATAGTGACAATATATATAATGCATACTTTAATCCTGTTCTTTTTTTCATGGCTTCATCTCTCGGGTTAATATTCATCTTAGCATCGCTAAAGTTGTACTTTTCGTGTAGTTACACACATCGAACAACTCATTGGCAATAAACAGATACGTAAAGAGATGGAATGGGTTTGCTGCAAGATTGTTTCTGGCACGCTACCGCCACAGACGCATATCAGTGAGTCTGATGGTGGTTGAAATACAAGGTTAGCTTGATGATTTTACAACCTTTCAGATGTTAAAATCCAGCCCCAAAGCCCTTTACCACTCTCCAATTGATACTGGTTTAATATACAGTATTTCCTTGGGGGTTTAAACTCATACTTAACTTACCTTACAGAAGCTCGTGGGTAGCGTGCATTGCTGTAATACGTGTAGTCGGAAAAGAACAAAATAGTGATGTGACACATTGCGGAAAGTTAAATTTTACAGGAATCACTCTTCCACCTGAGAGCCCTATGCGCGCGGCTTCTCCTTCTAAAAACTGAAATTTTGGATGATAAACAATGGGCTAGCTTTACCAAAAAGTGCTCTTAAGAAGTTGACCATTTCCCCATGCAGGTATACTGTATAAAAAAACAGTACATGCAAAGGAGGCCACCATGAAAGTTGAGCTAACCATTGATCGCATGAAGAAACTTCCTGATGGAGGTATACCTGCGCTCGAGTCAGAACTGCTTAAAAGACTCAGCAAGCAGTTTGATGATTACCAGCTTACGATTAGGCGTGCCAGTAATGATGGTTTGACTGTTTTCGGGGGCGACAAGAAAGAGTTCGAACATATCGTGCAGGAGACCTGGGAAAGCGCGGACGAGTGGTTTTATTAAACGCGTGATTTTCACTGGAGCAGTTTCAAAGAGTATCGCTGTTTGCGTTCCCCTGGCTGTTCCCGATTACTGTTTACCGCGTCAATAAGTCGCTCTGGGGGAAAAAGTGTGTAGTGCAGATGCCTTTAATGCAGATGATCAATGGTACGACGTGGTCAGAAGGGCCGATAAAGCAGTTATCTATAGCTTCCCGGCGGAAGGGAGATATCTGGTTTATCGAGTAAATGGAATAGTTTCATTACGACCGTTACTCGAAGAGGAAGAAATTTTCACTCTCAACGGGTTTATGCAATTTGCAAAACGACTGGGGTACCGAGTAACTCCACCGTCTGATATTATTCTTTCATAGGCCTGAACAACCTATACCTGATGCGCCACGGAGAGAACCATGGCGCTAGAATTACAACTTATCAAACACCACTCAGGAATACTGATCCCGGCCACACCCGAGACCAGCGATATCCTGCAATCCAAAACCCGGCTCGGCGATGTTCTTGTTGCTGAGTTCAGGCGGGTACGTAACCCGGCATTCCATCGGCGCTTTTTCGCGCTTCTCAATCTCGGTTTTGAATACTGGGAACCAACCGGCGGGGCTATCTCTAGCAACGAGCGGAAGCTGATCACCGGCTACGCAAAATTCCTGGCTTCTTATGGCGGGAATGAGGGCGCGCTGATCGATGCTGCTGAGCAGTATCTTGATCAGGTTGCTTACCGGCGCGTCACGAATGGTATTAGCCTGTGCAAATCCTTCGATGCTTACCGCTCATGGGTGATCGTTGAGGCAGGGCACTTTGATGCCATTCAGCTACCTGACGGCACACTCAAAAAGCATCCCCGCAGCATCTCGTTTGCCAACATGGACGAGCTCGAGTTTCAACAACTCTATAAAGCTGCGCTCGATGTCCTCTGGCGCTGGATCCTGTCCCGTTCATTCCGCAGTCGCGATGAGGCCGAAAATGTCGCAGCGCAGCTGCTTGGCTTCGCGGGGTGATCGAATGAAGTCTACATGGTTCCATCATACCGACTGCAGTACCGAACAGGCGGACGAACTTGTTAAGCGTTACAAAGCGCGCGGCGTGCGAGTTGAGCGCAGCCTTAACCAGGATTACGTGACCTGGACTGTCAGTGCTTTCCTTCCGACCTCAAATACACCAGCGCGCCCGGATAGCCGCTGGCGAAACCGGTTATGGGGGTGAACGTGAAAACATATCAAATCACTTTGCCCTGGCCGCCGAGCAACAACCGGTATTACCGGCACAACCGCGGGCGCACGCACATTAGCGCTGATGGTGTCGCGTACCGCTATGCAGTCGCCAGCGTCATTCGAAGTGCCCGGCTTAATATTCGCACGGCCGCACCACTCAAAATCCGTATCGATTGTCACATGCCCGACCGCCGGCGCCGCAATCTGGATAACCTGCAGAAGGCTGCATTCGACGCTTTAACCAAGGCGGGGTTCTGGCTGGACGACTGCCAGGTTATTGACTATCGCGTTGTGAAAATGCCTGTCGTTAAGGGCGGGAAATTAGAACTTACCATTACCGAGCTGGAGACCGCATGAATCTTGAAAATACACTCAAATATAACTTCGCCAAATCGACAATGATTAGCGACTCTCCGCGTGCAACGGCATCAGACTCATTAACCGGAACGGATATCATGGCCGCTATGGGTATGACGCAGGAACGGGCAGCTCTGGGATACCGCGCTTTTCTCGGGAAGATGGGTATCAGCAACAACGACCGGGAGAGGGCGATCGAACTGCTGGCCCAGTATGCGCTGACTAAGTGCGACCATGTTGCGGCATTACGTAAGCTTAATGCAGAGATTAAACCACTGGTGATGCACCAGCTGGCCTCTTTCGCGTTTGAGGACTATTCCCGCAGCGCCGCCAGCGTGAAGCATTGCGATGGCTGCAATGGGGAAGGGTTTATTGACGCTGAGGTTTTCAGCATGAAGTCCCACACTCCGGCAAAAGAGAAGAAATTCGTGAAGATGTCTTTGCTCATGGGTGTGGAAAATATTCGCCCTTCCGAGTATGAAATGCGCAGGCAGGTCAGGGAGGTAGCGCGCGTTCTCTGCCCTCAGTGTAAGGGCAAGAAGGTTTTAAGTTGTGCCTGTAAAGATTGCCATGGACGCGGGAAAGCTGTTAATCAGGCTCTTACAGAGCAGCAGGGCGTTCCGGTACTGGCTGATTGCAAGCGCTGCAGTGGGCGGGGATTTGAGCGAATTCCATCAACTGAGGCTTACGCAGCTTTAAGTGAGATAACGGATGCAATCAGCCTCGATACCTGGAAGAAGTCTGTTAAGCCATTCTACGACCAGCTCATCACCAAGTTTGATATCGAAGAGGCGTGGGCTGATGCGCAGCTGAAGCAGATAACAAAATAGGGTATGAATTTATCGTGAGCTATTTACTTTTCCCGAATCTGTGGTAATTTTGCCCTAACGATGGGTTATTGCCTTCGTTTAAAGCCCTGCGGTTAGCCCCGTGGGGCTTTTTTTATACCTTCAAAACAACTCTGTACACCAGCTAGGAACTCATGAAACTATTTTTTAACTAAAATAGCTTTACCATCTTCAAGAGATTCAACCTTATATTTCCTTAAGTTTTTAATCGCCGTTAAGGATCCTGCGCCAGTTACAATTGCAATTGCTGCGGTAGTTGCTGGTAATCCAATGCTGGCAACAGCTGCCGGTGCAAACATTAATGATAAAGTTGAGCTAGTTCCCCCCGTCGCAGGCGTCATAACAAATGCAGCGTATGCGATGCTGATTGCGCCGATAGCAATTGCCCAGGAAACCGCGCCACTGGCCACGATTTTTACCGTTCCCTTGGTGATATCACCAGTGACTTCAATTTTGTTTGAATCACAGGCTATTGCTTTTGCAAGATCTTTGTAAGTAGATACTGTCTGCATAAAATTTCCCAGATTAAATGTTCATATCAATATCGGTAGAACACACTCTCAGCTTTAGTCATTACGGCTAATCATCTTCAAACATTCAACACCCGCAGCATCGCGAGGTGAGAGCATGTATCGCATGGACAAAATAACCACAGGTGCTGCATATGGCGCTTCAGCCGGTAGCATCCTAAACGGTATGCTGAATGCCTATAGCCCCGAGCAGTGGAACGCTATCGGCGTGCTGGTGGGTATCATCATTGCAGTGATGACGTACCTGACAAACCTCTATTTCAAAATCCGCGAAGACAACCGCCGCAGCAGGAGCCGAGATGAACCCGACACTCCGAAATAAGCTGGTGGGCGCCGTTGTTGGCGGAGCCAGCGCAATCACTATTGCAGCTGTGATGCTGGGCAATGCGGATGGACTTGAAGGAAGACGCTATTACGCTTATCAAGACGTAGTTGGTGTCTGGACTGTTTGTGACGGGCACACTGGCGCTGATATTCGCCGCGGCTACCGCTACACCGATAAAGAATGTGATGCTTTGCTTCAATCCGACCTGCGCAAGGTCGCTGTAGCTATCGACCCGTTGATAAAGGTCCATGTTCCCGAAACCACTCGTGCCGCACTTTACTCCTTCACTTACAACGTGGGAACTGGAGCGTTTAACAGATCGACGCTGCTGAAGAAATTGAATGCCGGTGGAAAACAGTGGAAGGGTTTGATCACTCGACGCGAGATTGAGCGCGAAGTCTGCGAGTGGGGTTAGAAATGAGCCGATTAACAGGCATCATCTGCACTGTCGTTATCTGCCTGCTGGTTTCCATGGCTTGTGCGATCAATCACTACCGCGACAACGCCATCACATACAAAGAGCAGCGCGATAAGGCGACTGATAAACTCAGCTTGGCGAACGCCACCATCAAAGATATGCAGACCCGGCAGCGAGATGTCGCTGCACTGGATGCTAAATACACGAAGGAATTAGCTGATGCGAAATCTCAGCTTGAAGATCTGCAGCGTTGTGTTAGCTCTGGCAAGTGTGGGCTGCACGTCAACGCAAGATGTCCCGCGAACGGAACGGCCAGCACCGGCGGCCTGGGCGATGCTTCCACCCCCAGACTTACTGACTCCGCTGAACGGGATTATTTCACCCTCAGAGAACGAATCACTACTGTGACGAAGCAGGTCGGCTATCTGCAGGATTACATCAATATTCAGTGCCTTAGATAGCTAACCGATTATGCGGATTATTCCGTAGTTTTTCTGAAGAGGACATTGATCAATGCCATATTTTAAGCGTAATGTGTTTGTAAAAAATATAATTATGGCGCTAAAGTATCGTCTCATTCCAATGGAGATGTGACATGAGCCAGAATGTGCGGTTAACCCTAGAAAAAACTTACCTGTATGATAAAAATGACGTCTGTATTCGATATGAAGTTTATACTGATAAAAGTGCCCATCCTTTCTTTGTTGATAAGATTATAGTAAAGCAGGAAGATGGGGGTAACGTCTATATCGTTGATAAAATTGATTTTGACTGGCAAAGCGAACAAAGTTCTGGGTTCCAACGGCAGGTTCAATTATCGCCCAACCCTGGACCACTTCAGGTAGCAACATCTGATGAATACTGCGATCGTCATTTTAAGAAAAATTATTCTTAAGTGGTTACCGCACACATTGCTTTCATTACAAACCGTCTGAAGGCGGTTTTATAGCCATCATCAAGAGATAATACGTGGTGATGGCTATAATATTTTATTAGTTTTAGTTTCCTAAAATGGCTTTTTCTAAAGCATCTGTGAATTCCGTGTCTCTCCCTGAATCGCTTGCGAATTTGTTATACATATCATTGATATTGTCATAATCAAATGTGAATCTATGATTAGGATTGTGCGGAGGCAAAGGAATCATAATGGCTCCTTCTTCAACAATAGGTGGGGTAATCTGTGGAGGGTTTTTATCTGTGGCTTTCACTCTGACAGGGTAATCTTCTTCAGAATCTTCATCAACATACCGCTGAACCTTGATGTGATCACCCATAACCACGCCATCAAAAATTGTTACCCAAGTCATAAATTTTCCTTTTGTGTTTACGCTACAAGTCTTACCGACAAAAATTAAATTTTTTTCATTGCCCTTTCCATTGATTTATATCGGCATAACCCATCAAAATTTTAGTAAAGGTATAAAAAATGACGAAACCGGACTGGGGCTTGCTTCAGCAACGGTTCCTGTCCGAACATGCCGAAACCGGCGTATCACCTAAGGAATGGTGTGAAGCGCAGGGACTGAATTACGCTACCGCCCGTCGATATATCAAAAAAACTTCTGCGCAAACTGCGCAAAAAACTGCGCAGAAAAAAATGTGCACTGCGCAGAACGAACAAAGCGCAGAAGTGCTGGTGGACATAAAGTTAAGCGCGAAGGTAAAGCGCTTTATTGCTGAATACCTGAAGGACAATAACGCCACAGCCGCAGCTGCACGTGCTGGTTATAGCGACCCAAATTATGGTCGTCAGCTCATAGCGAATCCTAACGTTGCCCAGGCCATTGCGAAGCAGCAGAAAGCCTCCATTGTGCGCACGCTTGGCAGTGCCGATGAAGTCCTGGCGCAGATGTGGCAGCTCGCCACTTTCGATGCAAACCAGCTTTCACAGTATCGTCGCGGCGCGTGTCGTTACTGCTGGGGCTTCGGTCACCATTACCAGTGGCGCGATGCAGTTGAGTTTGATGAGGAAACGGCAAAAGTCGAGGGAAGGGAAGGTGCCAGGCTGCCGCAGGATACTGGCGGCTATGGTTACGACCATAACCGAGAACCAAACCCAGAATGCCCGCGCTGCAACGGTGACGGCATCGGCCAGCCTTATTTCCCTGATACTCGCAAACTTCCTCCAGTCTCACGGCTCGCTTATTCAGGCGTGAAGGTCGGCAAAAATGGCATCGAAATCACAGCAATAAGCCGCGAGCGTATGTTCGAAGCGGTAATGAAGCGCCTTGGCCTTGCTGATAGCGAGTTTGCACAGCGTCTGCAGCAGATCGAAATCGAACGCCGGCAGCTTGAGGTCGAGAAACTCCGCAAGGAGCTGGCGGGTGATGGTGACGATGACGAGCCAACTCCAGTTCAAATCAATATCAACGTAGTGGACGCGAGGGCGGACGATGGGGATCAGCCCGACACTTAATATCCCTCAAGCTCGGTTCTTGGCAATGCAGCATAAATTCAAAGCCTATGTTGCCGGGTTCGGTTCCGGTAAGACGTGGGTGGGTTATAGCGGCATCTGTAAGGGGATGTGGGAGCACCCTAAAATCAACCAGGGCTATTTCGCGCCAACATATCCGCAGATCCGTGACATCTTCTACCCGACGATTGAAGAGGTGGCCTTTGACTGGGGGCTGAGCGTCAAAATCAACGAGGGGAACAAAGAAGTTCACTTCTACGAGGGATGGCGCTACCGCGGGACAACCATCTGCCGCTCGATGGAGAAGCCCGGCTCGATAGTTGGTTTCAAAATTGGTAACGCGATGGTGGATGAGCTGGACGTCATGGCGGCTGCCAAAGCGCAGCAGGCCTGGCGAAAAATCATCGCCCGTATGCGTTATAAGGTCGATGGGCTGCGAAATGGCATCGATGTAACGACGACGCCAGAAGTGTTCAAGTTCGTCTACCAGCAGTTCGTGAAGGCGGTGCGTGAAAAGCCAGAGCTTGCGGCGCTGTATGGACTGATTCAGGCCAGCACGTTTTACGGCTGCGTGAAATCTGGCGCCGATACGTGATAAAGGGTAGCGTTCAGACGTTTGGATACGATAGCGACTTTACGGCAAACGGCGCAGTTGTGGTGCAATCATCTCCGCCAGTATCAATGTTGAAGATTAGCAGTAAGCATGCTGTAATGAGCTTACTTAATTTGAGGGTAACTTGAGCTTAGATTTAAAAATGATAAAAACTTCTACTCTTTTCCTTTGTACTTCCTTATTTTCAAGCATGGCTTTTGCAGAAAATCACTACATACCTCTACTTTATAATTTATCGACTATGTTTGATTTTAATCCAGTTAAGGGGGCTGTTAAATCCTTAGATACTGATGTTGAGGAGAATGGAGAAATCACTTATAAAATCTCCATCAGACTGGATAAAAATGGTTGTGTTGATAGCTTAAATCTTGATAATGTTTCTTCTGGACATGAAACCATTCTAAAATATACAAATGGAAGTCTTATTGGCCATAGAGATGGCAAGCCTCTCTCAATACAACTTGATGAAAAATGTCACATTTTGAGTAAAAATGAAAACGGTGACGAGTTGCGTTACACTCTTTACCCGAATGGATTAATTAAAGACACCTATTTTTTAGGTAAAAAAATATCTGAACATTTTTATGATGAAGACGATAATTTGACGCGCTCTGAATTTTATAGTTCAGAAAGCGTTATGTCTAAAAATGAAATATCTTATGTTGATAAAAAAAGAAAGCCTCTTGATTATAAACTAATAAACTCATCAGTTTTCTCGGAGGGGTATACAGCAACCAGTTCTTGTCATTATAACGAAATGCTTGTACCTGAAATATGTAATGCCACAGTACAGAACGCAGGTAATCCGGCGCCGAAACCAGTTTCAATGACAGCGCATACGAAAGTTGAATTCTACTAGATTAAAACGATTCCAATAAGCTACCTCCGGCGTCATGGTGTTTTATCGGGACGAGTTCAATGAAGGCACTGGCTTAATGTAAGAGGAATTTAAGATGAATGTAGAAACGGTCCGCTTAATCCTGGAACCCTATAATGATTCACATTATGAAGGCTTAAGGGTAATGGATAGTGATGCTGAGGTGATGCGCTATATCAATAAGGGTATCGTTAAAACGCCCGAAGAAACCTGGGAGGGCATCAGAAGGGTGCAGGCTCGCTGGGATAAGTATCACTTCTCGTGGTGGGCTATCAGAGAGAAATCTTCTGGTGCGATCGTTGGTGCAGCATGCCTCCAGCACCTGGCAAACGTGGAGGGTGCACCATTAGAGATTGGCTGGCGCCTCGTTCCTGAACACAATGGCAAAGGCTATGCTACAGAGGCAGCGAAAGCGATCGTTGATTATGCTGTAGAACGGGTGGGAGCATCTTATCTGGTGGCCGTGGCCGATCCCGAAAATATCGCATCGCAGCGTGTTATGAAAAGGTTAGGTATGACTTATAAAGCAATAGAGCAGCATTACGATACGGAATGCGTAGTCTATGAGCTTAATATTGGTAAGCCTGCTTAAGTAACAGATACACCTCTGGCACTTTATCTCCGCTTACAGCACCTCAACCAATTCAAATTCTTCTGCGACCAGTTCCATATCTTCAGAAAAATGGCCTTCGCGGAAGAAAAATCGCTGATGCTCTTTCTGCCAGTATTCAAGGCTTAAATCACCTTCACTCTCTTTACGAGCGAATTCCTCATTAACATCGCAAAAACGCACCAGTCGCATGGAAACCAGCCGGATCACACAGACCGGGACATTCTGACCATCAAGGATTATGTTGTAGCTTCCTATCCGTGGAGCAGACACATCCTGCGAGTACGAGGCAAAAGATCCGCAGGTGGCCGTTTTGAGCCCTTTTTTAATCAGGTTCGCAAGCTCGTTTGCCAGTTCCGGGCGGTCACCCATTTGCCAGGCCTGTGCGCCCGGGTATTTCATTTTTAATTCCTCAACCGTCACCATTCAACTTCCCTCATAGCTTTTATCAAAAGAAATATACCAGCGGTTTTAGCATAAACATCGTCGATACCAGAAGCGTACTCTGCTTTCCTGACACCTTTTTTCACTGGTGGACAGGGAAAACAAAGCGTTGCGCTTATTGCTCGAGTAAATATATCCTTGTGGGGTTATCTGCGTGGTGAATCTATGGCCGGTAGCCAGGCGAGTGATGTTGTATAACAAAGAAAAGTCACCGGGATAGAACCGACACCACGCTTTTTCTGTAACTTTTATCCCATTGGAAGGGGTTAACGTGTTCAAGCTTAATTCTTCGCTACTGGCGGTGTTGCTACTGTCAGGCTGTAGCTCCGATCTGGTTCTCAGCCCACCTCAGCAACCTGAATACAAGTCGATGCCTGAAATAACGCAGTCTGTGACGCCATCACAACAGCGTGCAATCATGGCAGGCGAGCGGCCTGACTGGTCAGAAAGAACACCGGTCAAGACAATAAAGCAATACTAATATGCACGTATCAACCAGGGCTGCCGTTCGGCGGCCTTTTTATTTCCCCATTTGAGAAGGTGCAAAGATGGAGCCTGGTTTGCGGGAAAATTTCTGACGCCTGACATGGTATTTCTTTCTTTATCAACCATGCTTAAGACGAAGACAATTCAATCACTTCAGCATCACCGAAGCGGCAACGTCACTCGAGTCGAGAACCCTGAATGCGCCATGCACCTATCTCCTTAGCTGCAGCCACGGCAATTTTTATGCTGGGCGTTTTTATCATCAATTTACAGGTTTGGTATTCTGCACGCGCTGACAGCCTTGCAGGGGCGCACTATGTCGTGCGAAACATGAACGTCATTCTTAAAGAAGCTCGTCATGCGACCCAGATAGCAATGCAGCTTGCTGAGAATGAGTGTGATGCTGAAGGGCAGTATCGGCTCGGTACTGAAGCGGCATTACAACCCCATCTGAGAACGATCGTTATTCTGAAACAAGATGCGGTCTGGTGCTCCTCTTTACCGGGAAATCGCGTGTTGCTGGTTAACGGCTCAGCGCTGCCTCAGGCATCATTGCTACTTGTTCCATCGAAAAGTACGGTCAACGGCCTGCCGGTTCTCTTATACCAGACAAACCATGCCGGAAGCCGAATCATGGTGAGCATCAGCGACAGCCATATCCGGGATGCGCTGAATATGCCATTACGTGGCGTGGCGTATTCACTGCAAGTCGGCAATCGTCGTTTAGGCCAATCCGGCGATGTGTTGACGGCACCCCATGCAAACAAAGATGTACTGACGGTAAAAGACGCTGATTATCCCTTCGCGATTCAATTTAACGCTCCGCCTCTTTTTAGCCTGACGAGATTATTCGACCAGGCCGGTGGGGTGCTGTTATTTCTGCTGCTCATTTCCTCTCTTCCTGCTTATCTTCTGCAACGCTATCTCTCTAAGGATATATCGCCTGAAGATTCACTGCGCACTGCCATCTACAGAAATGAAATTATTCCCTATTACCAACCCGTCGTGAGCGGAAAAGAGGGCACCTTGCGCGGTGTCGAGGTGCTGGCCAGATGGAAGCATCCGCAATCCGGGTTTATTTCTCCCGCGTCGTTTATTCCTCTTGCTGAAAAATCAGGGTTAATTATTCCATTAACCCAAAGCTTAATGCGTCAGGTTGCAATGCAGATGAATTCAATTTCTTCGCTGCTGCCGGAAGGATTCCATGTAGGAATTAACTTCAGTGCATCTCATATCGTTTCCTCTACCTTTTTTGAAGAGTGCCTGAATTACAAGCGCAGCTTTGTGCAACAGGATCTTAACCTTGTCGTTGAGGTGACCGAGCGCGAGCCCCTCCACGTAGATGAACATCTCGTTAAGACCCTGAATGAGCTGCATAACAACGGATTTGCAATCGCGCTGGATGATTTTGGAACGGGATATTCTGGCCTGTCCTACCTGCAGGACCTGCACATTGATTACATCAAAATCGACCAAAGCTTTGTTGCCAGAGTGAATGCCAATGAGGATTCCACCCTGATCCTGGATTCGGTACTGGAACTGGCAAAAAAACTGTCAATCCGTATTGTTGCGGAAGGGGTTGAAACCCAGCAACAGCTTGATTATCTCATCCGCAATAACATCACGTTTTTACAGGGCTACTTCTTCTACAAACCTGTTCCTTTTAAGGAGTTGGTAAAAATCCTTTTGTCGAAGCCAAAGGTTAAAGTGAGGGTGGAGTAACGTTTTCCCAGTTGTCTGCATTTCCCGCCTGATATATGCGCAAGTAGCGTATAATGCGGCGTCGAAAACTGCTTAACAATCCTCTGGCCGCTACTATGACCCTCAATCGCTTTTGTTATTCACTCCTGATCTTTGCTGCAATCGGCAGCCTTTTTGCCTCTAACCCTTTGGCTATGTGGTTTCTGCTGATCAATGTGCTGACGATGGCTATGTATGGCGCCGATAAACAGGCAGCGCGTAAGGGTATGCGCAGGGTACCGGAAGCCACGCTGCTGGTATTTGGCGTAACCGGCGGCTGGCCTGGCGCGATTGTGGGCCAGCAACTCTTTCGCCATAAAACGCAAAAGCAGCCCTTTAAAACCTACTTTTTCTTAAGCATTGTCGTTAGCATTGCCGTGATGACGGCGGTTTACCATTTCTCGCCTGTTTCTTCTTTATGAGCGTATTGACATCAAGTTAACTTGAGCTTTTAAGATGTCAGCACCACGTTGATAAAGGAGTAACATCTTAAAATGAAAGACATTGATGTAGGTTTCACTCATGTCGCGTTTATGGTCAGGGACCTGGAAAAGAGTATTGCCTTCTATCGTCGCTATGCCGGTATGGAGGTCATTCATTTGCGTGAACCCGACATGCCTGATGCCAGAAAAGTCGCATGGCTTAGCGACCATACCCGTCCTTTTGCACTGGTTCTGGTACAGGCCGATACCGTGACCGATACGCCGCTGGGCAGTTTCGGGCATCTGGGAATTGCCTGCGCGACCCGCGAAGAAATTGACAGAAAAACCGCGATGGCCACCGCTGAAGGTGTGCTAAGGAAGGCGCCTGAGAATGTAGGCGATCCCGTCGGATACTATGTCTTTTTTGCCGATCCCGATGGAAACACGTTAGAGCTGTCATTCGGACAGCGCGTCGGTCTGGAAGCGATCCGAACGGCCAGTCGGAATAAATAAAGCGAAGATACGTTAGCAACAGGAAACAGACCGCGTCGCGCGTCGTTAATTGATCCTCCATCACTGCCAATAGTAGTAGGACTATTCTTAAGTTGTTGCTGTTTTTTGCACAATCTGAATAATACGTGCAACACCACGGACGATAACATTCCATGAAAATAGTCTCTATTACGCTGGCAGTGCTGGCGCTTTTTTCTGCGCCTTGCTGGTCCGCTTTTCAGGAGCGGGAATATAATACCTGGTATATGAAAAATGCGGTGCTTTATGATATGACGCAGACCTCGGAAGGTTATCCCGTCATGGTGAGCGTATCCCAGCCTGGGAGGAAATCCGCTAATTTGCTGGTCTCATATATTACGGAAGGGCGCTGTGGTGAGAATAAGCTGCCACTCAATGTGAATGGTAAAGTGCTGCCCGCCAAATATGATTGTGTTCAGATAGGGAAGAACAGAATTGAACATTTTTCAGTTGTGGATGCGGAAAGCGTCAATGGCATGGTGACGCATTTGAACTCTGATTTCACTATTCTCCTGCAAAACGATATCAAAATTTGGGCGGCAAATATCAAAACGCCAAAATACGGGCTGGCACCGAGATTCTAACGATGAAATGTCTGTCTCGCGACAGGTATTACTTCTATCATGGTAATCATTTATGAAATAATAGTGTCGTGGTGTTATTAATCAAAATAAGGAGTAAGTGGCCCTGTTTTTTTACGTATTGAAATGGACTGTATGCAAAACGGTACGAAACCGCACAAATAATCCTTTCTGACATTATGGATAAAGCTCACTACCAGACTTACGCTTGCTAGCGGCGTTTTAGTTGTTCAGCACATCTTTACTGGTAAGGAGCAGAATATGTCGCAACGTAATAGTCTGGATTTACTAAGCCGTAAAGAGGGAATGTGCCTGTTAGAGCAAAGCATGGGTTTTGTCTGGCAGGCAGCACTTCGGGCGGTCGCGGTATTAGGGGTCGCAGATCGTCTGGTTGAAGGAAAAAAATCCGTTACGCAACTGGCGGAGGAGCTTAGTGTCGATGGCGACTATCTTCATCGGATCATGCGCTTATTGTCCTCTCGCGGGGTGTTCAACGAATTATCTGAAGCTGAATACAGTCTTAGCCATTCAGCACAATTCCTCTGTTCTGAGCATGAATTTTCCTTGCGTGCGGCGGTGCTCATGCTGACAGACCCAACATTCTGGCAGCCAGCGGCTAAAATGGATGAAATATTGCAAGGCAAACCTGTTTTTAATGATTTGTTTGGCAAGCCTTTTTACGACTACTGGCAGCATGATGACACGATGACTGACAGCAACATTTTTCATGCGGGTATGGCCTCTATGTCATCCGTAGAGAATGAAGTCATCGCAGATAGCTATTCGTTCCCTCAAAACGCTGTCGTTGCCGATATTGCCGGTGGGCTGGGTAACTTATTGTTGGCCGTTTTACGTCGAAATCCGACCTTAACGGGGATCCTCTTCGATCAAAAAGACGTGCTTGAGCGGAATCGACTGCACCTGTTAAAGGATAATCGTCGATGGAAGACCGTTGAGGGTAGCTTTTTTGAAGCCTGTCCTGTAGCGGACATTTACTTGCTTAAATATATTTTGATGGACTGGCCTGATGAGAAGGCCATTCAGATACTTCAATGCTGCAGAAAGGCTATGAAAGAAAACTCCCGGCTATTAATTTTTGAGCCGCTTATTAAAAAAGAAAATAATGAACAGGGACGATTTGAAATTGACCTTCTTCTGTTAACAAGTTTTGATGGAGGGCGGGCACGAACAGAGTCTGAGTATCAGGCCTTGTTTGAACAGACCAATCTGAAGTTGAACAAAATAATAGACACCCGTTCGTATCTGTCGATTTTAGAAGTCGTACCTGCCTGAGCTGTTTAAATAATATTCACAGAGCATGTGCCCGGCATTCCGTTTTACCGTATTCCTGCTACGCTTGTCTCTTGTACCAGGAGCATGAATATGAAAAACAAAGATGAACAAACCGGATTAGTGGGGCTGGCGATTGGGGCCGCCGTCATTGGGCTGGTTTCAGCGCAGAAACCGATCCATCGCAACAGTATTGTCGATGAGCTGGTCAGGCTGGGCAGGCAAAAAGGCGATGGTGTAGAAGACGAGGTTTTCGTGAAAGCCGCCGAGCTGGTGAGAAAAGGGGTATAGCCTATGGCTGAAAGACGTAATGCGAAGTGCCATTGCGGCGTGGTGGCATTCACCGTTGAGCTTACCGATGGCCTGAACACCGCTCGGCGCTGCAGCTGTTCCTTTTGTCGCATGCGGGGTGCGGTCGTCGTCTCTGCGCCGCTGTCAGGGATTACCGTGACGAAAGGTGAGGATAAGCTCACGGAGTACCGTTTTAACACGGGAACGGCACGGCATTTCTTCTGCTCGGTGTGCGGGATATACACGTTCCATCAGCGGCGTTCCAATCCAAACGAATACGGCGTGAATGTTGCCTGCTTTGAAAACGTCTCACCGTTCGATTTCTCTGAGGTGAAGGTAATGGACGGGGTAAACCATCCCTCGGATGGAGACAGCGGGGTGTTTGGCTATCTCTCTTTTCGCAAGAAAGGGACAGTTGAGGCGTAATTGCCGCCTGGCCATTCTTTAATCAGCCTGGCTATAGTGGAGGGTGGTTATCTGAAACAGGAGAGACTATGCTCTGTGTTGAAAAAGACGATCCGCGAGAGGCACCTGAATCAGGGGATAAAAAGCCTCAACCGGTGAAAAAATAACGCGACCTGTGCGTTTATCCGCCACCGGCACTGCTGGTGGCTTTTTGTTTACGGAACACAGTTAACCGCCATCCAGATGGTTTAACAGTGCGCCGAGATGCCCGACAACATCAGCAAAATCGAAAATTAACGCCATCCACAGCGCGGCTAAAAGGGTAAGAACGGCAAGGGATACACGACTAAACAACGCTGTTATCCTTAGTGACGAAAGGGCTATCACCTGAGTTTAACCAGCTTTCTTTCAACTTACCCTCAACCAATCCCTTTCTGAAACTGTCTTTTGTGACGGACTTCAAAAAAATCGAGCCCGCATCATAATGCGGGCTCTGGCAATCAGAACTGGTAAACCAGACCTAACGCGACGACATCATCCGTGCCGATGCCGTTGTTTTTGTAGAAGCTGTCATCTTCATCCAGCAGGTTAATTTTGTAATCAACGTAGGTGGACATGTTTTTATTGAAGTAGTAGGTCGCGCCTACGTCAGCGTATTTAACCAGATCCTGATCGCCCTGACCGTTGCCCAGATCCTTACCTTTAGACTGGAGGTATGAAAGGGTCGGACGCAGGCCGAAGTCGAACTGGTACTGCGCGGTCACTTCGAAGTTCTGGGTTTTGTTCGCCACGGCGTCGATGTTATCACCGTACGGCGTCATATTGCGGGTTTCAGAATACATTGCCGCCAGATAGATGTTATTGGCGTCATATTTCAGGCCCGCAGTCCATGCATCCGCTTTGTCGCCGCCCGCTGTGGTATGCATCACCTGCTCGTTGGTACGGTCAGAAGAGGTGTAGGCTGCACCCGCAGTAATGCCCATGCCGAAGTCATAGGTAGTAGAGATACCGAAGCCGTCGCCGTTCTCGTGACGCGTGTCGCGACCGTTGTTGGTACCTTCCTGATTGTTGCTGGCGTCTTCATTTTTGCCCTGATACTGCAGCGCAAAATTCAGACCCTGCACCAGACCATAGAAATCGGTGTTACGGTAGGTGGCCACGCCGTTGGCACGGCCGGTCATGAAGTTGTCGGCTTTAGTGTAGGAGTCACCGCCGAACTCAGGCAACATATCGGTCCAGCCTTCAACGTCGTACAGCACGCCATAGTTACGACCGTAATCAAAGGAACCGTAGTCGCCCACCTTCACACCAGCGAAGGCCAGACGCGTCCAGGACTGGTTATCAGACCCTTCGGTGTTATTGGCCTGAATGTTGTATTCCCACTGTGCGTAGCCGGTCATCATGTCGTTGATCTGGGTTTCGCCTTTGAAGCCCAGACGCATATAGGTTTGATCCCCGTCAGCGCCTTTATCATCGGAGAAATAGTGCAGACCATCTACTTTTCCGTACAGATCTAATTTGTTGCCGTCTTTATTATAAATCTCTGCTGCATGAGTTGCGCCAGCCATTAACAGAGCCGGAATCATCAGGGCCAGTACTTTTCTTTGCATTGTGATATTCCTTTGCAGTTGTTTTTATTTAATTACCTGTTGAACTTCCTGAATGAGAAAGTTGTCTCATGCTAAATCACTCCTGAGTAAGAGTAATAAATTATAATTGTTACGAACTAAGTAAAATCTAAACCGAATAAATCAATGGTAATAGTCATCTGTTTGATGAATGTTTTAATGCAAAACATAATAAATTAAAATTATTAATCAGGCGTTAATTAAGCTATTCTTGGCAGCGTTATATGCCTTTAAGATTATTTATCCATAATTCGCGTGAATAATATTTAGGAAGCTAAATAGATATTTATTGATTATCTGGATTCGCCCGGTGTGAATACACCGGGTTTTTTTATGGCAAAAAAAAGCCCGGACACGCCGGGCTGAGAAACTAGTCGCTGGTCGATTTTTCGGCTTTACCCGCCAGCTGCGCCAGGAAATCATAACGTTTTTGCAGATCGGCCGCGGCGTCTTTCCAGAGCTGTTCGGCCACTTCCGGCTGCTGCGCGTTAAGGCGACGGAAGCGTTGTTCCTGCATCAACGTCTCGGCCAGGGCATCTGACGGCGGACGTGAATCCAGCGCCAGCGGTAACTTACCCTCGTCCGCACGGCGCGGGTCGAACCGGTACAGCGGCCAGAAGCCGGTCGCGGTCAGCTGACGCATCTGGTCGTGGCTGAGTGCCAGATCGTAGCCGTGTTCTTCACACGGGCTGTAGGCAATGATCAGCGACGGGCCAGGATACGCTTCCGCTTCCTGGATGGCTTTTACCGTCTGGTTAAGCTGGGCACCCAGCGAGATTTGCGCGACGTAAACGTGACCGTACATCATCATGCTCACACCGAGATCTTTGCGCGCCTTGCGTTTACCGTGTTCACCGAATTTCGTCACAGCGCCTAACGGTGTGGCTTTCGACGCCTGGCCACCGGTATTGGAATAACACTGTGTATCCAGAACCAGGATATTGACGTTTTCAGTCAGGCTCAACACGTGATCCAGCCCACCAAAGCCGATATCGTAAGCCCAGCCGTCACCACCAATCAGCCAGATCGATTTTTCGACCAGGGCGTCAGCGTCGGTCAGCAGCTGTTCAGCGCCCGCCACGCCCTGAAGCGCGCGACGCAGCTCAGCAACCTGCTCACGCCGTTCTTCAGGCGTCGCGTCCGCGTGAAGCGCGTCATTAAGCTCAGCAGGGAGCTGCCCGGCAAACTGTTCCAGCAGGCGCATCACGCGTGCGCGGTGCTGGTCAACGGTCAGGCGGAAGCCCAGGCCGAATTCGGCGTTATCCTCGAACAGCGAGTTTGCCCACGCGGGACCGCGACCGTTGGCGTCAGTAGTGTACGGTGTGGAGGGCAGGTTACCGCCATAGATAGACGAACAGCCAGTAGCGTTGGCAATCAGCATGCGGTCACCGTACAGCTGGGTAAGCAGCTTGATATACGGCGTCTCACCACAGCCGGAACAGGCTCCGGAATACTCAAACAGCGGCGTAATCAGCTGTGACGTACGAATATCAATGCGTTCCAGTTTGCTACGATCGATTTCCGGCAGATTCAGGAAGAAGTCATAATTGACCTTCTCCTCTTCAACGTGCTCCAGACGCGACATCATATTGATGGCTTTAATCTCCGGATCCTGCCTGTCTTTCGCCGGACAGACCTCGACGCAGAGGTTACAGCCGGTGCAATCTTCCGGCGCGACCTGCAGAACGTATTTCTGTCCGCGCATATCGCGGGATTTCACATCCAGCGAATGCAGGCTGGCTGGTGCAGTTTCCATCTCTTCCGGTGCAACCACCTTGGCACGTATGGCAGAGTGCGGGCAGGCTGCCACGCAGTGGTTGCACTGGGTACACAGCTCTTCCTTCCAGATGGGGATCGCTTCGGCGATGTTTCGTTTTTCCCAGCGGGTGGTGCCCATCGGCCAGGTGCCATCTGGCGGCAGCGCAGAGACGGGCAGGGCATCACCCAGCCCGGCCAGCATCGCCGCCGTCACGGTCTTCACGAAATCAGGCGCCGCATCGGACACGACCGGAGGGCGGTTCGGGCTTGCGGCATTGACCGGCTGCAGCGGGACTTCGAACAGCGACTCGCGCGCCAGCGCCAGCGCCTGCCAGTTACGTTCGACCAGCTCCTGGCCCTTGCTACTATAGCTTTTGGCAATCGCACCCTGCAGTTCTACCAGCGCGCTGTCGCCCGGCAGGATATTGGTCAGATGGAAGAAGGCCATCTGCATTACGGTATTAATACGTGCAGCAAGGCCACATTCGCGGGCAATTTTTGCGGCGTTAACCACATAGAAACGGGCTTTTTTCTGGTTCAGCACCGCCTGCACTTCCTGCGGCAGGCGCGCCCAGACTTCGTCCGCGCTGTATGGCGTATTCAGGAGGAAAATACCGCCGGGCTTCAGGCGCTCGGCCATCTGGTATTTATCGATAAACTGCAGCTGGTGACAGCCAACAAAATCAGCCTGAGAAATAAGATACGCAGAGCGGATGGGCTGTTCGCTCACGCGCAGGTGGGAAACGGTCAAACCGCCGGCTTTCTTGGAGTCATAGACGAAGTACCCCTGGGCGTACCACGGCGTGGAGTTGCCGATGATTTTGATGTTGTTTTTGGTTGCGGAGACGCTGCCGTCGCTGCCCAGACCATAGAACAGCGCCTCAAGTTTGGCGGTTGAGGGCAGGGTGTTTTCCGGCAGCGACAGGGACAGATTCGTCACATCATCATAAATGCCGACGGTAAAGCGCGGCTTGGGCTTCGCTTCGCTGAGCTCGTTGAATACCGCCAGCACGCAGTCCGGACCAAACTCCTTGGAGGACAAACCGTAGCGCCCCCCGATCACGCGCGGCAGCGTTTCACGTTCGCCGTGATTAAAGGCCTCGGCCAGGGCAGTCATCACATCCAGATACAGCGGTTCCGCCTGGGCGCCCGGCTCCTTGGTGCGATCGAGCACCGCAACGGTACGCGCGGTCTCCGGCAGCGCAGAGAGCAGATGTTTCGCCGAGAACGGACGATAGAGACGTACTTTAAGCACGCCAACTTTTTCGCCGCGCGTCAGCAGCTCATCAACAACTTCCTCGCAGGTGCCAATGGCCGAGCCCATCAACACAATGACCCGTTCCGCCTGTGGATGGCCGTAGTACTCAAAGGGTTTGTATTCCCGGCCGGTCGCGGCGGCAAAGTCATTCATCGCCTGTTCAACATGGTCGTAAACCGCGTTGTACCACGGGTTCGTGGCCTCGCGCGACTGGAAATAGGTATCGGGGTTCGCCGATGTGCCGCGAATAACCGGGTGTTCAGGGTTAAGGGCCCGGGCGCGATGCGCGTCGATGTCCGTCTGCGGAAGCAGATTCAGGATAGTATCGTCGGCCAGCGGGACGATTTTGTTGATTTCGTGAGAGGTGCGGAAACCGTCAAAGAAATGAATAAACGGCACCCGGCTTTTGAGCGTGGCGATATGCGAAATTAAGGCAAAGTCCTGGGCTTCCTGAACGCTGCTGGCGCACAGCATCGCGCAGCCGGTCTGGCGTACGGCCATCACGTCTGAGTGATCGCCAAAGATAGAGAGCGCGTGGGTGGCAACGGTCCGCGCCGCGACGTGCAGAACGAAGGGCGTCAGTTGACCGGCGAGTTTGTACAGCGTCGGGATCATTAACAATAATCCCTGAGAAGAGGTAAACGACGTGGAAAGCGCGCCGGTCTGAAGCGCGCCGTGCACCGTGGCAATCGCACCGGCTTCCGACTGCATTTCAACCACTCGCGGGACATCGCCCCAGACGTTTTTTAACCCGTTACCCGCCCAGGCGTCCGCCTGCTCAGCCATGGTAGAACTTGGCGTAATTGGGTAGATGGCGATAACTTCACTGGTGCGAAACGCGACTGAGGCAACTGCACCATTACCGTCAATAGTTTGCATAGGACAACACCCTTACATTGCGCAAAAAATAGGGGTCTGTATTACGGCAACAAACCCTGAATATTATCTATGTATTCTAGCAAATGGGTGATTTTACGATTTTCGCTTTTGTGTCCTCGGTATTCTCGCCATCAATGAGTAGATCAAACTTTTGGCGAAAAAATTGCGAGAAATTGTTTCTGAAGCGCATAAATACGCACTTTCGCTCTCGACGACACGGGATGTGATGCCTATTATGCATAGGTTTCGCTTTATTCATGGGGGAGAGAGCATGCGCTCAGCATTTTGGTTAGGGTGTGCCGCATTATTGTTGTCGGCATGTAGCAGTGAACCCGTTCAGCAGGCAACGGCAGCCCACGTGGCGCCGGGAATGAAGGCGGCGATGTCCAGCTCGGGTCAGGCTAACTGCGCAATGATTGGCGGTTCGCTGTCCGTCGCCCGTCAGCTGGATGGTTCTGCTATTGGGATGTGCGCCTTGCCAAATGGCAAACGCTGTAGCGAACAGTCGCTTGCCGTTGGAAGCTGCGGTAACTACTGATTATTCTGCACGCTTAAACATCAGCGTTTTATCGGCCGTGGCCAGCGTTAACTGGTCTTCAGTCAGGTCGACCTGCGCCCCTTTGCGCAGCATGTCGCCGATGGCCTGATCCAGCTCATTCAGCTGCGGTTCAGTACATAGCTTGCGCGTCATGGCCAGCGTTTTAACCTTAAGCTCGCCTTCGGACAATTTCCCCTGTCCGTTGAAGCGGTTACACATCTGGCCAGAAACGCTGATGTTATTAACCAGGCTGATATCTGGCAGCGCGCTAAAACCGATCTCAGGTTGCGTTGTCGCACTCTTCACTGCCTTACCGTTTACATTTTCCAGCACAAAGCGGTGGTTCTGAAGTTGCTCCGGCTGAACGGAGGCTTTACCCGGATTAACGCACCCGGTAAGGACAAGACTAATAACACCTAACGCAATGAGCTTTTTCATTTTTCTTCTCAAACTATAAATACTGTGAATCTTTTTCCAGTGTAACGATACTCTGCCGTGCGTTAATGGGGTTTATCTGAAAGTGCGGGGGGAGGTACCGGGCAACGCAGCGGTTGCCCGGAATGACGTTAATGCGATTTAAACCCTGCCGCCGTCATCAGCATACGGAAGAGCATACTGACAGCAGCCAGCGCCAGTACGCTGCCGCCCCAGATAATGGCCAGCCACAGCAATCTTTTCCAGACCGGTTGTTGCATCAGTGATAACCCTCCCCATGCTGAACTTTGCCGCGAAATACGTAGTAGCTCCAGAAGGTGTAGACCAGAATAACGGGAATGATCAACAGCGCGCCGACCAGCATAAAGCCCTGGCTTTGCGTCGGTGCGGCCGCCTGCCACAGGGTGATCGACGGTGGAATGATATGCGGCCAGATGCTGATCCCAAGCCCGCTAAAGCCGAGGAAGATCAGCCCCAGCGTCAGAATAAACGGACGGCTATGGCTGTCGGGATTATTCAGGCAGCGCCACTGGTACAGGCTAAAAATCACCACCAGCGCCGGGACGGGCAGCAGATAAAACAGATTCGGCAGCGTAAACCAGCGCGCAGCGATGGCCGGTTGCGCCAGCGGCGTCCAGAGGCTGATCGCCGCAATAAACGCCAGCAGCACGATTAACAGCGTTTTCGACACCTCACGCATCCGCTGCTGCAATGCGTTTTCGCTTTTCATCACCAGCCAGGTCGAGCCTAACAGCGCATAAGCCACCACCAGCCCCGCGCCGCAAAACAGGTTAAACGCGGTAAACCAGTCAAAGGGGCCGCCGGTATAGGCCCGACCGGTGACGGCAAAGCCGTTAATGACGGCGCCTACCGTTACGCCCTGGGTAAACGTCGCCAGAATTGAACCGCCTATAAACGCCTTATCCCAGAAGGGACGGTGAGCCGGGGTGGCTTTAAAGCGAAACTCAAATGCCACCCCGCGGAAAATAAGTCCGATCAGCATTAACGTCAGCGGAATGGTCAGGGCATCAACGATGACCGCATAGGCCAGCGGAAACGCGCCGAACAGGGCGGCTCCGCCGAGCACCAGCCAGGTCTCATTTCCGTCCCAGACCGGCGCGACGCTGTTGACCATCACGTCGCGATCGTCGGCGTTTTGCGTTGCCGGGAACAGAATGCCGATCCCCAGATCAAAACCGTCCATGACGATATACATCAGCGTGGCAAAGACGATGATGACAAACCAGATAATGGAAAGATCGATACCCATTATGGTTGCTCCTTGTGTTCAGTTGTGACGGCAGAAAGCGGGCGCGCCGGACGTCCGTCGGACTCGGTGGCGAAAGATTCATGCGGCTGCGGGCCTTTTCGGATGAGGCGCACCATATAGCTGTAACCCACGCCGAATACCGAGGTATAGACAACGAAGAAGGCCAGCAGGCTCACGCTCATGTGCAGATCGCCATGGGCAGACACCGCATCCTTCGTTCGCTGGAGCCCATAGACCACCCACGGCTGGCGACCCACTTCGGTGGTGATCCACCCGGCCAGAATAGCAATCAGCCCGGATGGTCCCATCAACAGCGTAAACCACAGGAAAGGTCGGGAAGAATAAACGCGCTTTTTATAGCGCAGCCAGAGAGCCGTCACCCCAAGCAGCAGCATCAGCATGCCCAGACCCGCCATAATGCGGAACGACCAGAAGACGATGGTGGAGTTCGGGCGGTCTTCCTTTGGAAACTCTTTGAGCGCCGGTACCTGTTTATCCAGACTGTGCGTCAGAATAAGGCTGCCGAGCGCGGGGATCTCCAGCCCAAAGCGGGTACGCTCCTGCTCCATATCCGGCCAGCCAAACAGCAGCAGCGGGGTTGGCTCACCCGGCGGGTTTTCCCAGTGGCCCTCAATGGCGGCGATCTTAGCGGGCTGGTGCTTTAGGGTGTTCAACCCGTGCATATCGCCAACCATGGCCTGGATGGGGGCGACAATCAGCGTCATCCACAGCGCCATCGAAAACATCGCGCGGATGGCAGGGGTATTATTGCCGCGCAGCAGATGCCATGCCGCCGATGCGCCCACAAACAGGGCGCAGCTCAGGAACGCGGCTATCGACATATGCAGCAGACGGTATGGGAAGGAGGGGTTAAACACCACGGCGAACCAGTCTACCGGTACCACCTGTCCGTTGACGATCTCATAGCCCTGCGGGGTCTGCATCCAGCTGTTCGAGGAGAGGATCCAGAAGGTTGAAATGATGGTTCCCAGCGCCACCATGCAGGTGGCGAAAAAGTGCAGTCCCGGCCCGACTTTGTTCCAGCCGAACAGCATTACGCCGAGGAAACCGGCTTCGAGGAAGAAGGCGGTAAGCACTTCATAAGTCAGCAGCGGGCCGGTAATACTGCCCGCAAACTGCGAAAAGCCGCTCCAGTTGGTGCCAAACTGGTAGGCCATCACCAGCCCGGAGACCACGCCCATGCCAAAGTTGACGGCAAAAATCTTCGACCAGAAATGGTACAGGGAGCGCCAGACCGGATTTTTAGTTTTCAACCACAGCCCTTCGAGTACGGCAAGGTAGCTTGCGAGACCAATGGTGATGGCCGGGAAAATAATGTGAAAGGATACGGTAAAGGCAAACTGTATCCGTGCAAGGTGAAAAGCATCTAAACCAAACATGCAAAACTCCGCGATGTAATTATGTCGATGCCATTCTAAGCCGCGCCAGCTCTGGGTTGCAGAAACAGACCCGGCATATTTACCTATAACAGTTTGCCAGTGTATTATTTATAGATGTGCTTAAAGTCCGCTTTCCGTTAATGACTTTGCTCGAGTAATTGCTCCAGCATTAAATATGGGGTGCTCGTAGCGATCGGTTACGTCACTCACGCGGTAAATTTTCCACTTTCCGTCTTCACGACGCATATAGACTTCAAGATTAAGAAACCCGCCGTTCTCAATACCAATCCTGACAGGAAGAACTTCGCCATTGATGAACTGATGCGCCACACCAACCTCAAGCCGCTTCACCCAGGAGGGATCATAATCCTGAATATAAGCGAAATAATCTGACCCCAGGATTTCCTGTTCAGGAATCGACTCTATCTCGTTAAGTCGGGATAGTGTATCTGCCGCAACGTACTCTCTAAGCTGAGGGTATTCACTATCACTTTCCGCAAAAAACGTCAGATATGTGGAATAAAATTCTTCCGCTCGTTCGGCAGCATTCTGCTGAGGTACGCACGTACAAGCTGATAATAATAACGGCAAAGTAATTATAATCCCCCTCATCATCTACTCATCCTGTAAATCTTATAGGTTGGTTGTGCGCGGCGGTAACCCGGCCCGGGGTACATACTGAGCTGGGTAAAATCTGAGATCCACCGGGTGCCGTCGAACATTGTCATATGGCCGCTTGAATTTCCCCCAGGATAGGGCTGAATTACAGCGACATCTCCGCTAAGCAACGTCGAACCGGGAGGAACCTCCCTAAAACCTGCACGCAAAAGTTTTGGTCCATAATCCTTCGCATCATGTGTGCGTTCAAGCGTAATGCCGCCAGCGATTATGGCACGACGTGTAAACTTCGCGCATTCGTTATGAGAGTGTCCAAGCGCATGCGAGCGGAGGTAAGAAACAGCCGCGTCTTTATTCCAACTCATTGATAATTCCTTTCTGTAAGGTAAGGGCGCAATTCCTGCTTGAGCAAGACAAGTAGCAGAGTGTTCATTAGCCTGTTGTTAATACTCTGTGGTTGGTGAGATGAGTAGGCAAAAAATGTTATATATTATGTTTATATTTCATGTGGTTATGTATGTATGGTCGAGGATTGTAAACATCAATATTTAAAAAGCTGGACGAGCATCAGGGAATAAAAACATTCTTTTTATGAATTTTCCGCATTAAACCGCTTGCTTTGTCGTCAGCGCCGTGCGTTAATGGTCTTCTGGTTTTGAGTCCAAATAAATATCTGACGTAGTTTTATAAAGCAGTTCTCATCACGTTGTGCCTCTCCGCAGCCTCTCTTGGGTCTTTATCTACATTCCGATTCGTTTTGTTTAAAACCATTATGCCCAATCGGCCCATTAGTAATTTACGTTTTAACGTTTCAGGAGAATCCTATGACTTCTTATATCCATTTTCGCTGCCCATGCTGCCATGGTTCGCAGTACCGTACCTCAGCCTTTGATGTGTCTGAGAAAAACCCGTTTGGCGCGAAATGCATTTTTTGCAAATCGCCGATGATCACGCTCGACCACCTGGCCGCCGCGCATTCCGCTCAGAGCCACGTGACCGAATACCGTAAGTAATTCATCTTCCAGACTATAACAGTTAGCTAAATCTTCTCTTTTTCTCCTGCTGATATACACTGTCGGTCATAAGGAGAATCTGATGAAAAAATACCAGCGTCTGGCGCAACAAATTATCTCGCAGATTGAGCTTGGCGTATGGCTGCCGGGTGATAAGCTGCCTTCCCTGCGAGAGCAGGTGGCAAGCAGCGGCATGAGTTTTATGACCGTTGGCCACGCGTATCAGATGCTGGAAAGTCAGGGGCGCATTGTCGCCAGACCGCAGTCGGGCTATTACGTTGCCTCCCGCCCGACCGCACAACAGCCTGCGCCACCCGCTCAGGTGATGCGTGACGAAGCGGTGGATATCAATACCTACATCTTCGACGTCTTACAGGCCAGCCGCGACCCGTCCGTTGTTCCTTTTGCCTCCGCGTTTCCCGATCCCCGTCTTTTCCCGCTTCAGCAGCTCAACCGCTCGCTGGCGAACGTCAGTAAAACCGCGACGGCGATGAGCGTGATTGAGAACCTGCCGCCGGGTAACGTCGATCTCCGCCACGCCATTGCCCGTCGTTACGCGCAGCAGGGGATGAACATCTCCCCGGAAGAGATCGTGATCACCGCAGGCGCCCTCGAGGCGCTGAATCTCAGCCTGCAGGCGGTGACCGAGCCTGGCGACTGGGTGATCGTCGAAAACCCCTGTTTCTACGGCGCGCTGCAGGCGCTGGAACGCCTGAAGCTTAAGGCGTTGTCGATTGCGACAGACGTCCGCGAGGGGATTGACCTGAATGCCCTTGAACAGGCGCTGAATGAGTACCCGGTTAAAGCCTGCTGGATCATGACCAACAGCCAGAACCCGCTCGGCTTCACGCTGAGCGCGGAGAAAAAAGCGCAGCTTGTCGCGCTGTTAACGCAGCACAATGTCCCCTTGATTGAAGACGATGTCTACAGCGAGCTCTATTTTGGCCGCGATAAGCCGCTCCCGGCGAAAGCGTGGGATCGTCAGGACATGACGCTTCACTGCTCGTCCTTTTCAAAATGTCTGGTGGCCGGTTTTCGCATCGGCTGGGTGGCGGCAGGAAAACACGCGCGGCGCATTCAGCAGCTACAGCTGATGAGCACGCTCTCAACCAGTTCTCCCATGCAGCTGGCGCTGGTGGATTACCTGGCGACCAAACGCTACGACGCTCACCTGCGCCGCCTGCGGCGTACGCTGGCCGAGCGAAAGCAGCAGGCCTGGCAGTCACTTCTGCGCCATATGCCTGCCGGCGTCAAAATTCACCATAACGACAGCGGCTATTTTTTGTGGCTGGAGCTTCCGGCACAGCTGGATGCGGGGCTGCTGAGCGAAAAGGCCTTAACGCACCACATCAGCATTGCTCCCGGAAAGATGTTTTCTACCTCTGACGCATGGACGCCATTCTTTCGTTTTAATACCTCCTGGGCCTGGGGAGAGCGGGAAGAGCAGGCGGTCATTCAGTTAGGGAAATTAATTAGCACGATGCTGGAATAATCCTTTCTCCGTTATTTAAATAATCAATTCTTATCCTGATGACGGCACTGCGAATATTTCGCGGTGACCTGTCATAGGAAATCTGCATACCGTCTCTCGCGCCTAACTCCTTGTCTATAATCCAGTTAACGGGGAATGCGCCCTCGGTCACACCTTGATGAAATTTCCTGAAGCCGTACGGTGCGGCGCATTTGCGCGGTCTACGTTTAATAAGGGAGATATTTTTACGGCACGGCTGCCGCTAAATTTCATTGCGACAGGAGTAACTCTTATGAGCAAAAATTTTGCCCGCAGCAGCCTGTGTGCGCTCGGCATGACTATCATGACAGCGCAAGCCGCAGAACCCCCCAAGGCCATTGGCGACGGGGAAGGCCGACTGGATATTATCGCCTGGCCGGGATACATCGAGCGGGGACAGACGGATAAAAACTACGACTGGGTCACCCAGTTTGAAAAAGAGACCGGGTGTGCGGTCAACGTCAAAACGGCAGCCACGTCGGATGAAATGGTCAGCCTGATGGCGAAAGGGGGATACGATCTGGTCACCGCCTCGGGTGACGCCTCCCTGCGACTGATCATGGGCAAACGCGTCCAGCCGATTAACCCCGACCTCATCCCCAACTGGAAAACCCTCGACGAACGGATTGTGAAAGGAGAATGGTTTAACGTCGGGGGCAAGGTCTACGGTACGCCGTACCAGTGGGGGCCAAACCTGCTGATGTACAACACCAAAACCTTCCCGACGCCGCCGGACAGCTGGAGCGTGGTCTTTACTAAACAGGATCTGCCGGACGGTAAAACCAATCAGGGACGCGTACAGGCGTATGACGGCCCGATTTACATCGCCGATGCGGCGCTGTTCGTCAAAGCCACGCAGCCGCAGCTGGGTATTAAAGACCCGTACCAGCTCACCGAAGCACAGTATGCCGCCGTGCTTAAGGTGCTTCGCGACCAGCATGCCCTGATCCACCGCTACTGGCACGACACCACCGTCCAGATGAGCGACTTCAAAAATGAAGGCGTCGTGGCCTCCAGCGCCTGGCCGTATCAGGCGAATGCCCTGAAGGCCGAGAACCAGCCCATTGCTACCGTCTTCCCGAAAGAGGGGGTAACCGGCTGGGCGGACACCACCATGCTCCACGCGCAGGCTAAACACCCGATGTGCGCCTACAAATGGATGAACTGGTCGCTGACGCCGAAAGTGCAGGGCGATCTGGCAGCATGGTTTGGTTCCCTGCCCGTGGTTCCGGAAGGGTGTAAAGCCAGCACGCTGTTGGGCGATAAAGGCTGCGAAACAAACGGTTATAACGAGTTCGACAAAATCATGTTCTGGAAAACCCCCATCGCAGAAGGCGGCAAATTTGTCCCTTACAGCCGCTGGACGCAGGATTACATCGCCATCATGGGCGGTCGTTAATTGCCCGGGAGCAGAACATGACGTACGCGGTCGAGTTTAACAATGTTTCCCGCCTGTACGGCGACGTCCGGGCGGTGGATGGGGTCACCATTGCGATTCGTGACGGAGAGTTTTTCTCCATGCTGGGGCCTTCGGGCTCTGGCAAAACCACCTGCCTGCGTCTGATCGCCGGCTTCGAACAGCTGTCAGGCGGCACGATCTCTATCTTTGGCAAAGAGGCGAGCGAGCTGCCTCCCTGGGAGCGGGATGTAAACACCGTGTTTCAGGACTACGCGCTGTTCCCGCATATGTCGATCCTCGACAATGTCGCCTACGGGCTAATGGTCAAAGGCGTCGACAAGAAAAAACGCCATGCCCAGGCCCGTGATGCCCTGGAAAAAGTGGGCCTCAGCTTTGCCGTTGCCCGCAAACCTTCTCAACTTTCCGGCGGCCAGCGTCAGCGTGTCGCCATTGCCCGCGCGCTGGTGAATGAACCGCGCGTCCTGCTGCTGGACGAGCCTTTAGGGGCGCTCGATCTCAAGCTGCGGGAACAGATGCAGTTTGAGCTGAAGAAGCTTCAGCAGGAACTTGGTATCACCTTTATTTTTGTCACCCACGATCAGGGCGAGGCCCTTTCCATGTCAGATCGGGTGGCGGTGTTCAATAACGGGCGCATCGAGCAGGTGGATACCCCGCGCGATCTCTACATGCGTCCACGCACGCCGTTTGTTGCCGGTTTTGTCGGCACCTCTAACGTCTTCGATGCGGGCCTTGCGCAGAAAATATGCGGCATGGAAGGCAGCTATTCCCTGCGCCCGGAACATATTCGCCTTAATGAGGGCGGAGACGTTCAGGTTCAGGGCGTCGTGCAGGCCGTTCAGTATCAGGGGGCGGCCACGCGTCTGGAGCTAAAGCTCGCCGATGGTGCCAAACTGCTGGTGAGCCAGGCTAATCTCAGTGAAACCTCGTCGCTGAGCGGCATTGCGCCGGGGCAGGCGGTCATGGCGTCATGGTCACGCGAGGCGATGATTCGCCTGCACGAGGAGAGGTGAAATGGATATGAGTGTCGCGCATCCTCCCGCCTCGCGCGGCCGCTTAAGCCGCATGACCGCACTGTTCTGGCGCAAGCCGTCGCTCGGCCTGTTCCTGCTTCTGCTCGCGCCGCTGATGTGGTTTGGCATCGTCTATTTAGGATCGCTGCTGACGCTGCTGTGGCAGGGGTTTTACACCTTTGACGATTTCACCATGGCCGTCACGCCGGACCTGACCCTGGCGAACATTCTGGCGCTCTTCAACCCGGCAAACTACGACATCATCCTGCGCACGTTAACGATGGCGATTGCGGTGACCATTGCCAGCGCTATCCTGGCATTCCCGATGGCGTGGTACATGGCACGATTCACCCGCGGCAAGTGGAAAGCGTTTTTCTATATCGCCGTGATGCTGCCAATGTGGGCGAGCTACATCGTCAAAGCCTATGCCTGGACGCTGCTGCTGGCGAAGGACGGGGTAGCGCAGTGGTTTCTTAGTCATATGGGGCTGGAGCCGATCCTGACCTCACTCCTTACGCTCCCGTCAATTGGCGGCAACACCTTGTCCACCTCCGGGCTGGGACGGTTTCTGGTCTTCGTCTATATCTGGCTGCCGTTTATGATCCTGCCGGTCCAGGCGGCGCTGGAACGCCTGCCGGCCTCGCTGCTGCAGGCCTCAGCCGACCTTGGCGCGCGTCCTCGCCAGACTTTTCGCTATGTCGTTCTGCCGCTGGCCATTCCGGGCATTGCGGCGGGCTCAATCTTCACCTTTTCTCTGACGCTGGGAGATTTCATCGTTCCGCAGCTGGTGGGGCCGCCGGGCTACTTCATCGGTAACATGGTCTACTCGCAGCAGGGTGCCATTGGCAACATGCCCATGGCCGCCGCGTTCACGCTGGTGCCCATCGTGCTGATTTCTCTTTATCTGGCGTTCGTGAAACGTCTGGGAGCATTCGATGCACTCTGAACGCGCACCGCTGTTCCTGAAAGTGGCAGCGTGGGGAGGCGTCATCTTCCTGCACTTCCCGCTGCTGATTATCGCGACCTACGCCTTCAACACCGAAGACGCTGCCTTCAGCTTTCCGCCGCAGGGGCTGACGCTGAAGTGGTTTAGCGTGGCGGCGGGGCGCGGCGATATCATCGAATCCGTGACGTTGTCACTTCAAATTGCGGCGCTATCTACCGCAATTGCCCTTGTGCTTGGCACGCTTGCTGCAGCGGCGCTGTGGCGAAGCGAGTTTTTTGGCAAGAATGCGATTTCGCTGTTGCTGCTGTTGCCGATTGCATTACCGGGGATCATCACCGGTCTGGCGCTGCTGACGGCCTTCAAAACGATCAACCTTGAGCCGGGGTTTTTCACCATCGTGGTCGGACACGCCACCTTTTGCGTGGTAGTGGTGTTTAACAACGTGATTGCCCGATTCAGACGCACCTCCTGGAGCCTGGTGGAAGCGTCGATGGATCTCGGGGCCGACGGATGGCAAACCTTCCGCTATGTGGTGCTGCCCAATCTGGGTTCCGCGCTGCTGGCCGGGGGAATGCTGGCGTTTGCCCTGTCGTTTGACGAGATCATCGTCACGACATTTACCGCGGGACACGAGCGCACGTTACCGCTGTGGTTGCTCAATCAGCTCGGGCGTCCACGCGACGTGCCGGTCACCAACGTCGTTGCTCTGCTGGTGATGCTGGTGACAACTCTCCCCATTCTGGGAGCCTGGTGGCTCACCCGCGACGGCGAGAACATCGCTGGTGGCGGGAAATAACTTCGATTTAAACAGGACAACGCTATGCAAAACCAACTGCTGATTAATGGTGAACTGATTACTGGCGAAGGGGAAAAGCAGCCGGTTTACAATCCCGCCACCGGAGAAGTGCTGCTGGACATCGCTGAAGCCTCTGCCGCGCAGGTCGATGCTGCCGTTCGGGCTGCCGATCGTGCCTTTATCGAGTGGGGGCAAACCACCCCGAAAGCCCGTGCAGAGTGCTTACTGAAACTGGCTGACGCCATCGAAGAACATGCCGACACTTTCGCGAAGCTGGAATCCCTCAACTGCGGCAAGCCACTGCACTGCGCTCTGGGTGATGAAATTCCGGCGGTGGTGGACGTTTTCCGCTTCTTTGCCGGGGCGGCCCGCTGCCTGAACGGCCTGGCAGCGGGGGAATACCTTGAAGGACACACCTCGATGATTCGCCGTGACCCGGTGGGCGTGGTTGCCTCTATTGCACCATGGAACTATCCGCTGATGATGGCGGCGTGGAAGCTCGCGCCCGCGCTGGCGGCAGGAAACTGCGTGGTGATTAAGCCCTCAGAGATCACCCCGCTGACCGCGCTGAAGCTGGGAGAACTGGCAAAAGATATCTTCCCGGCAGGCGTTCTGAACGTGCTGTTTGGGCGGGGGAAAACGGTCGGCGATCCGCTGACCGGGCATGAAAAAGTCCGCATGGTTTCGCTGACCGGTTCGATTGCGACCGGGGAACATATCATCGGCCATACGGCGTCCTCCATTAAACGCACCCACATGGAGCTGGGCGGTAAAGCGCCGGTTATTGTCTTTGATGATGCCGACCTGGATGCGGTTGTCGAAGGGGTGCGGACGTTTGGTTTCTACAATGCCGGACAGGACTGTACGGCGGCCTGTCGTATTTATGCCCAGAAAGGCATTTATGCCGCGCTGGTGGAAAAGCTGGGCGCAGCGGTCGCCAGCCTTAAAATGGGTGCACCGGAGGATGCCTCTACCGAACTAGGACCGCTCAGCTCGGCCGCCCATCTTTCTCGCGTCTGTCAGGCCGTCGATGAAGCGAAAGCGCTCGGCCATATCCGGGTTGTCACCGGCGGGAGCAAAAAAGAGGGGGCAGGCTACTACTTCCAGCCAACCCTGCTGGCGGGGGCAAAACAGGACGACGCCATCGTTCAGCGCGAGGTGTTTGGCCCGGTGGTGAGCGTCACCGAGTTTGACGACGAGGCGCAGGTGCTGGCCTGGGCGAACGATTCGCAATACGGCCTGGCGTCATCGGTCTGGACGAAAGACGTGGGCCGCGCTCATCGCCTGAGCGCGCGCCTGCAGTACGGCTGCACCTGGGTGAATACCCATTTTATGCTGGTGAGCGAAATGCCGCACGGCGGCATGAAATTATCCGGCTACGGCAAAGATATGTCGGTCTACGGGCTTGAGGATTATACGGTCGTGCGGCATGTGATGATCAAACACTAATCCGCTCAGCCTGGTCGCATTTGCGGCCAGGCGCTCTCCTTGCCCGCCACATGTGTTACGTAAGATACTCAATTGTTATTAGCCATAATTTTTAAGTGGTTATTCTGTAACGAAAAAACTTGATCTGTGTCAACATATGACGCATATTGCGTGCGGTTATTTTTTCGGCTCCGGTATACAGAATGACGTTGTATCAAAAGATGTTGGTTTTTTACGCAATCATGGCTTCCATCTGCGCATTAATCACCTGGTTCCTCTCCAAAGACCGCAAACGTATCCGCCTGCTCAGCGCTTTCCTGGTGGGGTCAACCTGGCCAATGAGCTTTCCCGTTGCGCTGCTGGTCTCGCTTTTCTGAAGCACGCTTCCAGTTTTAAAAGATGAACATAGCATTCCTGATGCGATGACTGTATAAATACACAGTGCATCATAAAAGGAGTGCTTATGAACAGTTTTTACTCGCAGCAGGCCGGTTGCACCGTGCGCTGGCACGACTTGCCCGGTACCGGCGATCCCGTGGTGTTCATTCACGGGCTGGGCTGCGCCTCTTCCTATGAATATCCCCGCGTCGTTCGTGACCCGCTGTTTGGCGAACGCAGAGCGATTCTCATCGACTTGCCCGGCAGCGGCTACAGCGATAAGCCTGAGCACTACAGCTATAAAACCACTGACCAGGCCCACGTTGTCGCGGAACTGATTGACCATCTTGAGCTGGATGCCTTCTGGTTATACGGCCACAGCATGGGCGGCAGTATTGCTATCGAAACGGCAGGGCTGCTGGCAACGCGCGTGAAGGGACTGATGGTGTCAGAGCCCAATTTTCACGCGGGTGGGGGCATGTTCAGCCGGTCTATAGCGGCGCAAACCGAGCAGCAGTTTCTGCAGCAAGGTTATGACGCCATGCTCAGCTCAGAAAAAACGGCGTGGGCAGGGTGCCTGCAGAGCAATGCCGCTTATGCCGTCTGGCGCGGTGCATCCAGTCTGGTGGCGGGCGTTGAACCGGAATGGGAAGCGCAGTTCCTGTCACTTCCTTGCCCGGTGACGCTGATTTTCGGCGAGCTCTCTCTGCCGGATGACGATGTGGAAAATCTAGAGCAGAAGGGTGTTGAGGTAAAAATTATCCCTGCGGCGGGGCATTCAATGTCGTGGGAAAACCCGTCTGCGCTGGCACAGACGTTAGCTGAGTGTATGACGGTGTGATCGTTGTGCAATTTATTATCGTTGCAAAATGTAGGCCGGGTAAGCGCAGCGCCACCCGGCAAGAAGGGCGGCTACTTTATTAAAGCCCGCAGTGCCTGACGTGCGTCAGGCTGAACATCATGCGGATGCTGGTAATCAATGTTCTCTATCGCGCGGCTATAGAGGGCGACCAGCCAGTCGTAAACGTACGCGGTGGCCGCATGCACAGGCTGTTCTCCCAGGCGCGTCAGACGAGGCACGGCGCTGCTGACCACTGGCGTGACGAAGATGGCCTGGCCCTTGCGGATGCGGCTTGCCGGACGTACCGCCACGGGCGTCTGGTCGTAACCCAGCCAGCCAATGAAATTGCCCATCACGGCATGCAGTTGCGCAGCGCTACTTTTATCCGCTTCGACGATACGCTGAAGCTGTTGAGGCAGATCAAGCCGGTAGCTGGTGGTCACCAGCACATCCGCGATTTGCTGTAACACCGCAGATTCCAGCCCAAGGCGGACGGCCGCTGCCTCATTGCGGCTCCACTGGCGCAGATGATTTATCCAGACTCTGTGCGCCAGTCGCGCTTTGTCTTTTGTCTGGAACAGGCCGTTGCTTTCCTGTGCATTCTCGGCAAACAGGTCAATGGTGTCCGTAAACAGCCCGTTCACCTGCTCCTCGCGAGGTTGCTGAACGGCGAGCAGCGTTTCAAAGGCCTTCAGCGGCGGCAGCAGGCCTTCAAGCAGTTCGCCGTGGCGGGCGGCGCTGCTTTGCAGCGTGCGCACCATGTTTTCGGCCTGAGCACGTCTTGTCCCTGGCTCCTCAACCAGCGGCGTCAGATAGCTTTGCATCAGCGATGAGAGCTCCTGTCGCAGCAGGCCTTTCAGCGTGCTGAGACGCTTCTGTCGCTGCGCGGGCAGCGTGGCCTGAGACAGCCACTCGATGACGCGCTGCATGCTGTGGCTGTCCAGGGCCTGCAGCGTGCCCCAGCGTAAGCCCGGCTTACCGAGCAAATGCTGTACGGCTTCGTCGAGGTTCTGCCGGGTAGTAAAGCGGGCGTCATGCGGGGTGATCGCCCACACCAGACCTGGAAGGGCAGACTCTTCAGCAGGCTGCGTCTCCTTCACCCAGTTCATCAACACTTTTGCTTTTTTGGCCGTCTGTTCGTGCTGCGCCGTCGCGTTACAAATCACCAGCACATCAGGTTGAAGCTGTTGACGGTAATGCTCGAGCAGCCACTGGGATTTCGCCTGGCGTAGCGGGTCGGCACGGTTATCTTCAAAAACCGGAATATCAATAATATCGACGTTATCCAGCGCGCCGTTCTCAACCGGCAACACCAGTTCGCGGGTCAGGAAGGCCAGTACATCGACGGGGATACTGATGGCGTTAAGCATTTCACCGCTATTCAGCGGATGAAGCAGCGTCTCCTGCGCGTCCTGAAGGTCTAACGTGCCGTCGTGCGTCAGGAATCCTTCACCCGGCAGCCCAAAGCTGTCCACCAGCAGGCTAAGCGGGGCAGCAAGATCGCTGACATGGCTGGTCTGGTGCAGCACATGTGCCAGTTTTAACCACTGCTGGGTCAACTCCTGCTGCTCGCCCCACAGCAGGGACCAGACGCTGGCCCGCGTGCTGAGATCGAGCGATGGCACCAGCTGGGCAAACTCATACCAGAGGGCATCATCAATTTGCTGTTTCGCTGCGGGTACGGTGCTTTGCCAGAAGCGGGCAATCGCTCCCACCTCCTGAGCAGTGATACCGGGCACGCCCTGCGGCTGGCGCAGCCCGCGCCATTTCTCCAGACGTGTCTCAATGACCGCCTTATCCACCGCGCGCATCTGCGGGTGCAGGGTCGTGCGGGCAATAAACAGCTGTACCAGCTCGGCCTCGGTGACCAGACGCAGACGCAGCGGGAACGCCTCATCAGCCACCTCCGGGGTTTCCCGGGTGAAGCGGACGGCCATGTTGGTCAGGGCATGTCCCGGATTGATATGCGAAAAATAGTCAAAGGTGCGCTGGCCTGGCGTCACGTTAAGGCGTCCATTGCCGCTGCCGCACAGAGACAGCAGCAGGTGCGCTTTCGCGCTCTGCGAATGACCGTAAAGCCCAATGCTGCTCTGGCGAGTCATGGCGCGTTCAATGGCCTGCTCCCGCGCCTGCGCCGCGTTGATGCGAGCAAGCAGGGCGTCAGCATCGTTATCCAGCACTGGGGCGTTCAGGCGCGTCTCATTAATCCACCCGATTAAGGCCTGAGTGGTGGTCGTGGTCGCTGTCATTTCAGGTATACGCTCCCGCTGTCGATCCAGTAGTGGCTGCCGCTGTGTCGGCGGTCGGCCAAAGTATTCAGTTTGAAGGTTAGTGCGTCAGGCGCAACCGGCGTGCCGTCCTGCAGCCAGGCGTCGCTCAGCTCGAAGGCTTCCGGGCCTTCCTGCTTGCTGCCGCCGCAGAGTTTCAGCCGCACGTTCAGCACGCCGTCACCGGCAATGGCTTTGGCCAGTTCAGCCGAGTTAATGCTGAGCGTGTAGAGCGGCGTGGCAGGCCAGCGCGCGTTTGCCAGCTGGCGGAAGCCGAGAGTGACGTTACCGCGCAGCGGGAAGTGCAGACGCGCGTCAAGCTTCGCGCCGGGCTTATCGAGATCGATATCCTGATACCAGACGTTTTCCTCGCGCAGGGTATTGACGGTGTTATCCAGCACGCCGAGATAGCGCACGGTGGAATACGCGCCAATGTCCGCGGCTTTAAAGTTGAAGCGCGGCAGACGCAGATCGAGCGCCAGGCTGCAGAGCATGGCGCCCACCGCGGCTGTCGATTTAGGGTTGCCAATGCGCCCCTGCTGGCTGAACGGATACCACTCGTGCACCTGGTATTTATCCAGCCAGACGATGCGATTGACCGGCACCGGCTGCAGGTGGCGAATGAGCGCCTGAACCCCAGGCAGGCAGCCGGGGCGTCCGGTGATCAGCAGAATATCGCAGCTGTAATGGGAAATCGCCTCACACACCGCGTGGAGCGGGGAGGCCAGCGTAAACTGCCCGGCCAGCATCGCATCCTGCATTTCGCGGAAGTTCACATGCAGCGGCACCGCGAACAGATCGAAAGCGTCTGAACCCGCAGGCAGGGCATGATCGATCGCCTGCTGCAGGTAATTCATCACGTTGCGGGTCGGCTTCTGCGGCAGCAGATCGCCAAAGGTGGCATGCAGACCGGCCAGCGGATCGTCAACGTCGCTGGATTCCCATCCGGCAAGAATGGCATGGCCAATTGGCATAAAGAGCTGCAGCGCCGTTTGCTGACGCAGCACGGCCTGGGTATCAATGCGCCCGGAGTCACCGAACAGCGAGGCCATCAGCAGCGAGGCATCCGCGATACCGGATTTCTGCAGCTGCGTTTGCAGAGCGGGCAACACGTAGCGCTGAATCACGTCCAGAAGCGTATCGTCACCCGCGACCTTAAAGCCTTCACGGAACAGCAGCTGCGGGGTGATTTTGACGTTATTGCCGGAACCGTCGTCCAGTTGGTAATGGGTGATCGCCATATCCGTTGTCCCGCCGCCAATGTCGATGGACGCGACGCGCAGCGCGCGTCCCGGCTGGCTACCCGGCTCAGGCTCACGGTCCGGGCGGGCCAGGGAGGCGAAGAAGGCTTCGGTCTGACCGCCAAAGCGGGAGATGGCTTCGTTATACAGCCAGACCAGCTGACCGCAGCTGGCTTCATCCCACTCCATCTGGATTTCAGGTACCGGCACCACGCTTTTTTCCTGCTGTTTGCGGGTGACAAAATCCTCATCCTGCGGGTGCCAGCCCATCGCTTTCCAGACAATGGCGATGGCTTCAAACATGCGGCGACGGAAAATCTCGCGCTCCTGCTTTGGCATGGCCGAGGGCAGAGTCAGGATCAGGGTGCGCAACTGGCGCGGCGATGCCGGGAAGCCCAGACGCAAGCGCGTGGCGACGCTGTTGATCTGTCCCAGCGCCTGCGCCAGCAGCTCGCACAGCATGTGCGTCATCAGGGTGCTGCGGCTGTACTGCGGCGAGAAGACCGGCAGGCGCTCGTCCTGCGGCAGCGTGAAGAGCGGCTCGCCGTCATCGTTCATCAGGTTCATCAGCGGGAATGCGGTGGCAAGCGGTTCACGCTGGGTCTTGCTGTTCATCTGGCTAAAGCGCCAGTCCTGCACGACCGGCGTTTCATCCCACAGGTAGCGACGCGGGCTGGAGATACCGCTGTTGCCTTCGGTTCCCAGACGCTGCATCGCCAGCTTGCGGGCTTCATCACCGACGCGCACAATCGACGGCCAGACAAAGGCATCTTCGCGACCGCTTTCAACCGAGAAGTGCTGCTTGCCAAAACGCGCTTCCGAAAACTCGAGACGGCTGGTGAACAGCGGTTCGTTCAGGAACTGCGGCTCGCTGAGCGAGCGAACCTGCAGCTCGGCGGTCTGGCGCAGCCCATCGTTCGCATCGCCGTGGTCTTCAATAATGACGCCGCAGGTGTGGGTATTACCCACGTCGAGGATCAGGTCAACCGGAATGGCTGGCGTGCTGAGCGTATGGGTAACAAATTTCACTTCCGGCACGGTGAGCTGTTCACCGAGCATGGTCAGCACGTTGAGCCAGTGGGCCTGATACTCAAATCCGCGCATCGCCTGCTGGAGATCGCGTTCTGAGCGGTTTTCAACGCCGTCGGCATACTGGGTAAAGGCCTCGCGCAGCCAGCCGTCAATCCAGGTCTGATCGAGGAAACTTTCTACCTCGTTATCGCGCCAGGCCAGCGCGAAACGGGTCCCGTTGAGAATATCGTTTTCAACCGGGGACAAGGCTGACGTGGCGTGTTCAGCGATCTGGCTGTCAAGGGCGAGAGTGACGCGGTGCGTATTGCCTGCCGTATCGGGCGTATCAAGCCTGCGCACCTGAACGCGTGCCCAGTTATCCGGCCCCTCAACAAAGGTTCGCGGTGGGTTAAAGCGCAGGAACGGAACCGGAAGCCAGACGCCGTCCAGCACCGTCAGAGACTGATGCAGCGGGATGGTAGTTTCCGGTTTGACCACTTCAGGCTGCCCGCCGTTCGTTCCCGGCAGGGTATAGCGACCGTTGACCAGGTCGAAATCGAGGCGCAACAGCGGGCCGTTCGCGGTTTTACGTACGAAGCGCCCGTTGCTGGCGGTGTCCTGCGGCGTCAGACCGAAATCAAGGAACTGCACGCCGCTGTTGGCAATAAGCGTGACGCTTTGTTTATAGTCGCAAAGATTAACCAGCATAGGATCAGGCACCTGCTTTCTTGAACGTCAGTGGGACGACGGTGTTGGCATCATAACGGGCGCGACAATCCGCGATATCGCTGGTGCCGGCTTTACAGGCAACCTCCGGCATTGGGTAGCGGGAACCGTCGGTGCAGCGGGCGGTTCCGCGACTTTTAATCATCAGCTCGCCATTGCTGTGCAGCCCGGAAAAGACCTCCGCACGGCAGACCACGTTATCGCCATGGACAACCCGGGCGAAACCTTTGTTGTTCTGGATCTGATAGCGCATTGATGGCGGCTTGCCGGTGACCGGATCTTTCACGTCAAGAACCGCACGCCAGGTGCCGTTCAGGAAACGCGTCGATCCCGCTTTTACCTGATTCGCTTCCATCACCATGGCATCTTTCGGGATGGCGACAATCACCACCGGAGCGGCTGTTTGTGCAGGCGCCGGAACTGCTTCTTTTTCTTTGCTGGCCACGACCTCTGCCTGATGCAGCGGTAATTTCATCGCCAGTGGCTCAACCGCTTTGATCGGTTTTGGCGCAATCTCGACGGGCTCTGGTGCAGGCGCTGGAGCGGGCTCAGCGGAAGGCGACTGTTTTGGCCACAGCAGTGGAGCGGCAATGGCGGCGACGATCACGGCGGCAACCGGCAGCGTCCACAGGGGGACGCGGCGCTTTTTCGCGACAATCGCCGGGGGCGTTTCCTGAACGGCTTGCGCCACGACCGGGGCCGGTTCAGGCTCATACAGATCTTCCGGAGTAATGCGCACCACCATGGAAGGGGCGATCAGCGGCTCGTCAGCCTGTTCAAAGGTCACCAGCGGTTCTGGCTCAGGTTCCGGTTCAGGATCTTCAATGACAACGGGAGCAGGCTCAGGGACCAGCGATTCACGCAGGCAGTCGAGGACATCGTCGCGCGCACTCTCGTTCAGGTTTACAAACCCCCAGAAGCTGATGACCGGCTTCCCGTCTACCAGGAAGAGGAAGTTTTCACCCGGGAACTGAAACGCCTTCGACAGCAGAGAACCAAAAAGCTGCTGCGCGGTTTTGGGCGACTGCAGGCATTTCTTGCTCAACGACTCGACGCTGGCGAGCGTGTTTTCCAGATAGCGCAGGGCGCGATAACGGTCATCTTCATCGGCCGCTTTCCAGCTGGTTACGCTCCCTTCGACAGGGGAATACCAGTCCACGCGGTCACCGCTGTCGTTGACCTGAGGAATTGCCAGACAGTCGACGATGGCCTGTTGTTTGCGCAACCGGAGCGCTTCCCGGATTTGTAGCGCTGATTCGAAAACGGCTTGTCCGCCGCCGCCAACGGCCTGAAAGTCATCCAGATTACCGCTGCGTAAAAGAGTTTTTGCCACGATTTGATCCCATATACTTCTTCACACCATTACTTTAACGAAACGAGGAAGCAACCAAACGGGGGAAGAGACGCTAAAAGGGCCGATTTCTTGCGGCATAGAAAGTGACGGTTGTGCTTGACGAATAATGGCCCTCAAGGCAAATCACCTTTTTGGACGCTGGCGGTTAAAACAGCGAAAAAGGCGGCTTTAGAATAACCTGATAGTGTTTCGTTATTTGCCAGGTCATACCGCCTGTGCTGTTATTACTGTCTTATATAATAAAACTGTCAGGGTTATAACCATGTCTACAGGGAAAACACTGCTCGCCCTTGCGCTGAGCGCGCTGTTACCAGCCGGTGCCGCATGGGCGGCAAACAACGACACGCTTATTTACTGTTCAGAAGCGTCCCCCGAGTCCTTCAACCCGCAAATTGCCAGCTCAGGCCCGTCTTTTGTGGCCAGCTCTCAGGTACTGTACAACCGCCTGATCAATTTCGACCCGGTGAAAAACACCCCGGTGCCGTCGCTGGCGGAATCCTGGACGATTTCACCGGACGGCAAGACCTATACCTTTACCCTACGTAAAGGAGTGAAGTTCAACAGCAACAAATACTTCAAACCGACGCGCGACTTTAATGCTGATGACGTCATTTTCTCGGTCATGCGTCAGAAAGACCCTAAACACCCGTACCACAACGTGTCGCAGGGCAACTACGAATACTTTAACGATGTGGGTCTCGATAAGCTGATCCAGGACGTTAAAAAGGTCGATGATTACCACGTTCAGTTCACCCTGAGCGAGCCCAACGCCGCGTTCCTGGCCGACTGGGGGATGGATTTCGCCTCGATTCTCTCCGCTGAATACGCCGACGCGATGCTGAAAAAAGGCACGCCTGAGAACGTGGACACCTGGCCGATTGGTACCGGGCCTTACGTGCTGCAGCAGTACAAAGTGGATTCGCTGATCCGCTACGTTGCGAACCCGAACTATTGGGAAGGTGAAGTGCCGACGAAGCATCTCATCTTCTCCATTACGCCAAACGTGGAAACCCGACTGGCGAAGCTGCAGACCAACGAGTGCCAGATCATTCCTGCGCCGTCCCCGGTTCAGTTTGACGCCATCAAGAACAACAAAGACTTGACGCTGCACTCGGTCGATGCGCTGAACGTCGGTTATCTGGCGTTTAACACCGAGAAAAAGCCGTTTGATAACGTGCTGGTGCGTCAGGCGCTTAACTACGCGACCGACAAGAAGGCCATCGTTAATGCGGTCTTTATGGGATCGGGCACGGTGGCAAAATCGCCGATCCCGCCAAATATGCTGGGCTTCAATAAAGACCTGAAGGACTACAGCTACGATCCTGAAAAAGCGAAAGCCCTGCTGAAGCAGGCGGGCCTGGAGAAGGGCGCGGAAGTCACGCTGTGGTCAATGCCGGTTCAGCGTCCGTATAACCCGAACTCTCGTCGTATTGCGGAGATGATCCAGAGCGACTGGGCCAAAGTTGGCGTGAAGGCCAAAATTGTCTCCTACGAGTGGGGCGAATATCTCTCTGGAATGCGTAAAGGCGAACATGACTCCGCGCTGTTTGGCTGGATGTCCGACAACGGCGACCCGGACAACTTTGCCGACGTGCTGCTCGGCTGCAACAGCATTAAAACCGGCTCAAACGCCGCGCGCTGGTGCGATAAGGGGTATGATGCCCTGGTACAAAAAGCGAAGCTGACCAGCAGCCCGGCCGAGCGCGCGAAGCTCTATAGCCAAGCGCAGGAGATTTTCTATCAGCAGGCGCCGTGGATCGCGCTGGCCAACGGGAAAACGTTCTACGCGACCCGCAGCAACGTGACCGGGTACAGCGTAAGCCTGATGGGCAGCGATTTCTCGAAAGCGAAGCTGAACTGATCGTGTGCCCGGTGGCGCTGCGCTTACCGGGCCTACGGTTCCCCCTGTAGGCCGGGTAAGACGTAGACGCCACCCGGCAATTCACAAGGAGTGACAATGTCACATTTAAACGAAGTTACTGCCCGCGTCGATGCCGCCATCGAAGAGAGCGTCATCACCCACATGAACGAACTGCTGATTGAATTAAGCGATGATGCAGAGCTGAGCCGTGAAGATCGCTACACCCAGCAGCAGCGTCTGCGCACCGCGATTTCGCATCACGGTAAGCAGCATAAAGAAGAGATGGACGCGCGCGAGGAACAGCTGACGAAAGGCGGCACCATACTGTAACGATCAAAACTGGCGTCGCGCCACCAGCCAGGCCCCCACGACCAGCATCACCGCGCCGCACACCGGGCCAATCAGGGCGCGAAGCGGAATACCATGGCTCCTCAGCACGTCCAGCACCAGCCCGCCAATCAGCTGGCTTGCGACCAGCACGGCGATGGTCGTCGCCGCGCCAACGTTCTGATAGCCGCTGATGCTGGCAAACACGAAAAACGACCCCAGCAGCCCCGGGATAAGCGTCCACCAGCGCACCGTTGCGGCCAGCTCGCTGAATCCGGCCACGCCCTGTTTCAGCAGCAGAATGCTGACAAACAGCACAATGCCGACCAGCGAATTCAACAGCATCGCGATGAGAATGGTGGAGGAGGACTGGGTGATACGCACCATCAGGGTGTTTTGCACCACCAGACCGATGCCCGCCGCCACCAGAAACGCCAGCGTCAATGACTGATTCATGGGATAGCGTCCGGATCGCTGCGCTCGTCCAGCTGCAGCTGCATAAAGGTTAAGTCCAGCCAGCGGCCAAACTTGGTTCCCACCTGCGGCATTTGTCCGGTCGTCACAAAGCCGAGCGTCTCATGGAGATGAATCGAGGCATGGTTTTGCGCTTCAATGCCGGCCACCATCACGTGTTTACCGATGGCGCGGGCCTCGTTAATCAGCGCCTTCATCAGCGTGCGGCCAATCCCTTTGCCCTGATGGGCCGGGTGGACGTAGACCGAATGCTCAACCGTATGACGAAAACCGTCGAAGGCGCGCCAGTCGCCGAAAGAGGCGTAACCGGTGATGACACCGTCTTCTTCGCTCACCAGAACCGGATAACCCGCCAGCGTGCGCGCCTCAAACCACGCGATTCGGTTATCGGTATCGACGGTTTTATCGTTCCAGATCGCGGCAGTATGCAACACCGCGTGGTTGTAAATCTCGCCTATCGCAGCGCAGTCTTCTTTGCAGGCATGACGAACGATCATGATGAAGCCTCTGTGTGTTGTTCACTATAGTATTACGTTATCGCTACGATATTACACAACTGTATCCCCCGATCGCTACGGCATAAGCCATATTTTTTTGTTATCAAAAGCCCATTGAAATGCCGTTCATACACTATAGTATGACGTCATGAACACCATAACAGACACGATGAATCAACGGATTAGCGCAAGAATTCGCCTTGAACGCGAGTCTCGCGGGTGGTCCCTCAGCGAGCTTGCTGACCGGGCAGGGGTCTCGCGCGCGATGATCCACAAGATAGAGCGCGGAGACAGCAGCCCAACAGCCACCTTGCTTGCCCGCCTGTCTGGCGCGTTTGGCATCAGCATGTCAATGCTGATTGCCCGGGCCGAAATGCAGGAAGGCAAGCTGCTACGCCTGGCAAACCAGCCCGTCTGGCGCGATCCGCAGACGCACTACCTCCGCCGCCATGTTTCTCCCCGTACCGATCTGCCCATCGACCTGGTTCAGGTTGAACTGCCTGCGGGCAGCGATGTTCCTATGCCTGCCTCTTCTTACGCGCTGGCACGTCAGCTTATCTGGCTCCAGTCCGGTGAGCTGGTGTTTCAGGAGGGCGATACGCGCCACGAGATGCACGCCGGAGACTGTCTCGAGCTGGGGCCGCCGAATGACTGCCGGTTCATCAACGAGACGAATGAAACCTGCATCTATCTGGTTGTACGCCTCAACCAGTCTGGCTCGTAATGCTAATGCGATAACGCCGATCGTGAGCCAGGCTGTAATGATATTTGTACCAGAAGGAGATCCTGATGAACCAACCTGTTTCGCAAAATCGCCGCTGGGTACTGGCCTCTCGTCCACAGGGTGCGCCGGTCGCGGACAATTTTCGTCTGGAAACGCAGCCTGTTCCGGAACCGGGTGCGGGGCAGCTTTTGCTGCGTACCGTCTGGCTGTCGCTGGACCCTTATATGCGGGGTCGCATGAGCGATGCGCCATCCTATTCACCGCCGGTTGAGATCGGTGCTGTGATGGTGGGGGGAACGGTCAGCCGCGTTGAGCAGTCAAACCATCCCGACTTCAAAGCTGGCGAATGGGTGCTGGGCTACAGCGGCTGGCAGGAGTATGAACTCTCGGACGGCAGCGGCCTGGTGAAGCTGGGCGAAAATCCGTCTCATCCTTCCTGGGCGCTGGGCGTACTGGGTATGCCGGGCTTTACCGCCTATATGGGGCTGCTGGATATCGGGCAACCGAAAGCGGGTGAAACGCTGGTGGTGGCTGCGGCGACCGGCCCGGTTGGCGCGACAGTCGGGCAGATCGGCAAAATCAAAGGTTGCCGGGTGGTCGGCGTGGCCGGTGGCGCAGAGAAATGCCGCCATGCCGTTGAGGTTCTCGGCTTTGACCTGTGTCTGGATCACCATGCGGCGGATTTTGCCGACCAGCTCAAAGACGCCTGTCCGAAAGGCATTGATGTTTATTATGAAAACGTCGGCGGGAAAGTGTTTGACGCCGTTCTGCCGTTACTGAATACCTCTGCGCGCGTGCCTGTGTGTGGCCTGGTGAGCGGCTACAATGCGACGGGCTTGCCCGAAGGGCCAGATCGCCTCCCGCTCCTGATGGCGACCATCCTGAAGAAACGCATTCGTATGCAGGGCTTTATCATCGGCCAGGACTACGGGCACCGCATTCATGAGTTCCAGGAGGCGATGGGGCGCTGGGTGCAGGAGGGGAAAATCCACTATCGCGAACAGGTGACGGACGGGCTGGAAAACGCCCCCGAGGCGCTGATTGGCCTGCTGGAAGGACGAAACTTCGGCAAAGTCGTGATTCGCGTCGCGAGTGACAATAAATAAAGCGCACAATGGCGGGGTTTCCCGCCATATTTATTTGTGAAGATACGATATATTGTCTTTAATTACTGGACAGGGTTTTTCGCGCCATCATCCCGGATGAGGCCGAAAACGATAAAAAAATGATGTTTGCTTTTTTTGGCTGTTTTACGTACTTCCCACCACCAGGCATGACGATACAGGATATATCGTACCGGCGCCGTTTTATTAAAACTGGCGTTTAAAAATAGCATTAAGTTTTAGCTACAGGAATTCCACATGCTTGATTTGGATCACTTAGAAAAAGCCCAAAGGGTTAGCCTTACCATGCAGGTTGAACACAGTTTGAAAGGGGCGTTAATTACAGGTTCCCTCAAACCAGGAGCACGACTGATTACGAAAGAGATTGCTGATAAATTAGGCACCAGTATTACGCCGGTCCGCGAAGCGCTGCTGCGTCTGGTCTCCTCAGGCGCGCTTCACGCCACGCCAGCGCAGGCATTTCTGGTCCCTGAGGTGACGCTGGAGCGTTATAACGAGATTAACGCCATCAGAAAACAGCTTGAGCCGATGGCGGTTGCTGCTGCATGCCAGAATATGTCAGACGGCAAGCTGGAGGCGTTGCGCAAAATGTCAGAGGCCTTCCATGAGGCTATGCGCAATGGAAACGTTCAGCAGGCATTGCATGCAAATCGCATCTTCCGGTTTACGCTTTATCAATATGCGGAAATGCCTACGCTTAATGCCTTAATTGAACAGTTATGGGTGCGCATCGGACCCTGTATGAACTACCTGCATCAGGAACTTAACGACATCAAAACGTCAACGTATCACTATGATGAGCTTCTTTCAGCCCTTGAGCGGAGAGATGGGGATGCCAGCCAAAAGGCAATTGATAAGTTGATTGATGAAGCGGATTTTCTTTTACAGCGACAATATTTTAACTGAGAGATTATTTAACAGAGCGACTATATACTGCACCTAATTATTTATCTGGTGAATAACTCCTGATGGCAATAAGCCATCAGGAGGGTTATTTCATTAATAAAATAAACTTTTCTTTTTCTTACTCGAAGCGATAAGAGACCGACAGCCCGACGCCATAGTTACGGCCTGGTGCAGGTTCGTAATAACGGCCGTTGGACTCGTTGACAATAACCGAGCCCGCGTACTCTTTATCGAACAGGTTATCGACGCGGCCAAAGACATCCATTCCCCAGTTGCCGTAGTTAAACTTATACCCGGTATTCAACCCGACTACCGTGTACGACGGCGCTTTCGCGGTGTTTTCGTCGTCGGCCATGATGTCGCTCATGTAACGCACGTCCGTGCCCGCGTACCAGCCTTCCTCCGGCTGCCAGCCAAACGAGGCAAAGCCCATGTTGCGCGCAATCCCCGGCATGCGGTTACCGTTACAGTCTGCGTCACTGCAGACGTTAGTACGGTAGGTGGCATCCAGGTACGTCCACGCCATCTTCAGCTTCCAGTTCTCAGCGAACTGCTGATCCAGAGAAACTTCCACACCCTGACGGCGTGTTTTCCCGGCATTTTTATAGGTTGTGCGGCCGCCGGAACTGGAGTCCACCACGATCTCATCATCCGTATCGGTGCGGAACAACGCCGCCGTCAGCAGGCCGTTGCCGATGCGGGTTTTGCTGCCCACTTCATAGGTGTTGTTCGTGGATGGCTTCAGGCCAATATTCAGACCGCCCTGATTATCGGCACGGTAGGAGAGTTCGTTGATGGTTGGCGTTTCAAATCCACGCCCTGCGGCAGCGTAGAGGTTCCACCCGTCAGTCACCGCATACTTAACGGCGCCCGCCGGGAGCCACTTGTGATAGCTCGCGTCACCGCTGTCGTCGCCGTTGCCCGGCGTAACGTAATGGTCATTGGAATCAAACCAGACCGAACTGTAGCGGACACCCGCATCGACAGAGAGTTTCTGCGTCAGCTGCCAGTTGCTTTGCAGATAAGGATCGACGTTCCACATCAGGTTACGTTCGTCACGACGTTTATCGCCTTTGACGCCGTAGTCCGGCACGCCGTTGCTCATCACAAAGTTCTCGTAGCCGCGACGATCTTCACTCAGGTTTTCGTAGTTCAGACCGGTGGTAAAGGTCACCGGAACCAGCAGCTCGCCGCGGTGCGTCCAGCGGGTATCCACGCCCTGATAGTGGCGCTGCATATCAATCACCCCGCCGGAGTGAGTGGCTTTTAGCTGCGGCTGATACGGAATCGACTGGTACTGCGTCATTTCACGCTCGCCGGCGTACATCATTACGCTGAGGTCGTCCTGAGCGCTGAGCTGGCGATCGTAGCGCAGGCCGGCCTGGGTCTGTTTGATGGTCTTACGGGTGTTGTACTGATCGCCACGCGGAGACTGACGCGGATTATTCTGCCACTCCTGATAGCTCAGACCGCCCGGATCGTTGGCCTTCATGTCTACGCTGTTGAAGATTAGCGTCAGCTTGCTGACGTCATCAATACGCACGCCCAGCTTGGCGTTGGCCAGATTCTTCCGCGCGCCGCTGTGGTCGCGATAGCCCTGGGTGGTGAAACGGGTGGTGGAAACGGTGTAGTCCACATCGCCTGCGTGGGTGCCGTCGCCCATCGCACCGGTGGCCTTCATGCCGTAGCGCCAGGTACCGTAACTGCCGTAATAGCTGCTGGCTTCAATGGTTGGCGGCTGCTGCCCGGTCTGGGTGTTGATGTTAATCACGCCGCCAGAGGCGTTGCCATACAGGGCAGAGAAGGGGCCGCGCAGCACTTCAACGCTCTCCACGCTGGAGAGATCGATGTTGGAGGTCTGGCCCTGTCCGTCCGGCATGGTGGCAGGGATACCGTCGACGTACATACGGATACCGCGCACGCCAAACGTTGAGCGGGCGCCAAACCCACGCATCGAAAGCTGGAGATCCTGAGCATAGTTCTGGCGGTTCTGAATTTGCAGTCCCGGGACGCTGCCGAGGGATTCAGACAGGTTGATGCGAGGCGCGGCGTGGCGCATATCATCGCCATTGACGACGCTGACCGCGGCCGGGGTATCCAGCTCCGATACGGTTTGCGGCGTGGCGCTGACGATCATGGTCTGTTCTTCTGCGCTTATAGCGGTGAGCGGCGCGAAAGTAACGGGAACCAGCAGCAGCGGGAGAGAGGCCTTACGGGCAGAAATGATTTTCATGAATAAAACCGGTTGTGGTGTGTAAACGAACCAAATGGAACATGTCCATACATGTTAAAGGTTTTGTAAATGTTTTGAAAACTATAACCGCACATTGCGTTAATGAAAGGTGGTATGGGAAAGAAAAACTCCACATTCAGTTGATTAATGATTACTATTCTCATTATCAAAAGGCGATGCCATGACGTTGCCTGCCGGAAGTGATGTCAGCCCAACCCCCTCTTTTCAGAAAAGGAATTGTTATGTCTTTACGTCATCTGTGCTCGCCGCGTCTGAGTCTGTCACTGCTGTCTGCCACTTTACTGCTTGCCGGGACGTTCCAGGCGCATGCCGCCGAAGAGGTGCTGCGTAAAGCGGTGGGCAAAGGGGCGTATGAAATGGCCGTGAGCCAGCAGGAGAATGCGCTGTGGGTGGCGACCTCGCAAAGCCGCAAAACCGACAAGGGCGGGGTTGTTTACCGTCTTGATCCGGTCACGCTGGACGTGACGCAGGCGATTCACAGCGATCTGAAACCCTTTGGTGCCACTCTCGACAGCGCGACGCAAACCCTGTGGTTTGGCAACACCATCAACGGCGCGGTAACCGCGATTGATGCAAAAACGGGCGACGTAAAAGGACGTCTGGTGCTGGACGGGCGTCAACGCAGCGAAACCGTCAAACCGCTGCAGCCGCGCCAGCTGGTGGCGGATGACGCGAGCAACACGATTTACATCACCGGTGTCGGCAAAGAGAGCGTGATTTGGGTCGTGGATGGCGCAACGCTGAAGCTGAAAGAGACCATTGCCAATACTGGCACCTACAGCACCGGTCTGGCGCTGGATGCGCAGGCGAAACGTCTCTATACCACGAATGCGGACGGTGAACTGGTGACGATTGATACGGCCAGCAACAAGATTATCAGCCGTAAAAAAGTGCAGGACGACGGGAAAGAGCACTTCTATCTGAACCTGAGCCTCGACGCTGCCGGTCAGCGTGCGTTCCTGACTGATTCAAAACAGCCGGAAGTGCTGGTAGTGAGCCTGAAAGACGGCAGCGTGCTCGAGAAAATCACCGCGCCGGAATCCCTGGCGGTCCTGTTTAACCCGGCCCGCAACGAAGCCTACGTGACCCACCGTGAAGCCGGCAAGGTGAGCGTGATTGATGCGAAAACGTATAAGGTGACTAAAACGTTCGACACGCCGGTCTACCCGAACAGCCTGGCGCTTTCTGCCGATGGTAAAACGCTGTATGTGACGGTGAAACAAAAATCCACCCGCCAGCAGGAAGCCACCCAGCCTGACGATGTCATTCGTATCGCGCTGTAAGATAAAAAAAGGGAAGGCATTTGCCTTCCCTTTTTAATGCTTTCTGGATGCTTAACGCGAGGTTTCTTCCACCAGCGGTGCGTCGTGTTTTTCATCGTCGTGATGAATCGGCGCGGTGCTGTGGATCTCGTGAACGCGCTTACGCACGCCGAACCAGCCGGCAATCAGCAGTACCGCCAGCAGCGGAATCGTCGCGATGGTGTAGGTACCGTTCGGATAGTCGAACGCCATCAGCACCAGCACGCTGAACAGGAAGAGCAGGGTGAGCCAGGAGGTCACCGGTGCGCCCGGCATCTTGAAGCTCACATCAGCCGCTTTGCCTTCTTTAATCGCCTTGCGCAGACGCATCTGGCAGACCACGATAAAGCCCCAGGAAGCGATAATCCCCAGTGCAGCCACGTTCAGAACGATCTCAAATACGCGGGACGGCACCAGATAGTTCAGGAACACGCCAAAGACGTAAACCACCAGCGTGGCCAGAATCCCTGCATAGGGAACCTGCTGCTTGCTCATCTTCGACATGAACTTCGGCGCGGAACCGCCCATCGACATGGAGCGCAGGATACGACCGGTAGAGTAAAGGCCGGAGTTCAGGCTGGAGAGCGCCGCCGTCAGGACCACGATGTTCATGATGCTGCCCACGTAAGGCACGCCCAGCTTAGAGAAGAAGGTCACGAACGGACTCTGGCCCGCCTGATAGGCAGTCCATGGCAGCAGCAGAACCAGCAGCACCACGGAACCGACGTAGAACAGACCGATACGCCAGATCACGCTGTTGATGGCTTTTGGCACCATCGTCTGCGGATCTTTACATTCACCTGCCGCGGTGCCCACCAGTTCGATAGAGGCGAAGGCGAACACGACGCCCTGAACCAGTACCAGCGCAGGCAGCAGACCGTGCGGGAAGAATCCGCCGTTATCGGTTATCAGGTGGAAGCCGGTGGCATTGCCATCCAGCGGCTTACCGCTGCCGAGGAAGACGGTACCCACGACCAGGAACACCACGATGGCCAGCACTTTTACCAGCGCAAACCAGAACTCCATCTCCGCGAACCACTTCACGCCGATCATGTTCATGGTGCCGACAATCGCCAGCGCGCCAAGCGCAAAGACCCACTGCGGCACATCACCAAACGCGCCCCAGTAGTGCATATACAGCGCAACGGCGGTGATATCGACAATACCCGTCATCGCCCAGTTGACGAAGTACATCCAGCCCGCAACGTAGGCCGCTTTTTCACCGAGGAATTCACGGGCGTAAGAGACGAAGCTTCCGCTGGAAGGGCGATGCAGTACCAGTTCGCCCAGTGCACGAAGAATGAAGAAAGAGAAGATCCCGCACACCAGATAGACCAGGGCGAGAGCCGGGCCAGCCATCTGCAGGCGTGCACCAGCGCCTAAAAACAGACCCGTTCCGATAGCGCCGCCGATGGCGATCATTTGAACCTGACGGTTGCCCATCGCTTTGTGGTAGCCCTCTTCGTGAGAGTTCAACCAGCGACGTTTAGCAGCATGATGATCGGCTGCGCTTTTATTGCTTGTTTTCATTGAGTTACCTGTTTGCCTGTCTGAACCATTATCGTGATAGTCCTGCCTGGCAGAAAGCAATACAAACGATTGCTTCTGCGCAAACACATGTCGCCTTCCCAGTCATTCTGCGTATGGATAAGGCGAAACATGGCGAGGCATCCTACCTGCAATTCATAAGCGACGCAAAATATAACCGTGCCGAAAGTGATGCACGTCGAAGGAAATCGTGTGGTCAGAGCAGACGGGGATCACAACACGCTGAATCGTGATGAGTTTTTAGTCAAAACAATGGCGAGGTTGATTATTTAATCATCAGATTCTCTTAATTATTACCAGATGGTATAAATTTTTGCTGCTGCAGGGCATCGAGAAGTAACCTGAACGCGGTTGTGTGCTGCCGGCGGCTCGGATAATAGAGGTGGTATCCTTCAAACGTGGGGCACCACGATTCAAGGACCCTGACCAGCCGTCCCTGATTCAGAGCGTCCAGAACCGAGGACTCGGGCACGTAGGCTAATCCGAGACCATTCTCCGCGGCGTCGATGCGCTGCGACAGGTTATTCAGCGTAAGCTGTCCGTCAACCCGCACGCGAAGCTCGCGCCCGTCGCGCTCAAATTCCCAGTTATACAATCCCCCTCGGGTGGGCAGGCGGAGATTGATACAGCGGTGTTCACCCAGCTGCTCCGGCACGAGCGGCACGCCAAAACGAGCCAGGTAATCCGGGGAGCCGACGACCGCCATGCGCATGTCCGGCGCAATCCGCACCGCAATCATGTCTTTTGCCACCTGTTCACCCAGGCGAACCCCTGCGTCGAAGCGGCCATCTACGATATCTGTCAGGCCATTGTCGACCATCACTTCGACGTTAATGTCAGGATATTGCAGCATAAAAGCCTTCAGGACCGGCCAGAGCACGGCATCCATCGCGTGCTCGCCGGCGACGATGCGGATAGCGCCTGCGGGTTTGTCGCGGGTGCTGCGAAGCGCCGTGAGTTCCTGTTCGATCTCCAGCAGATGCGGGCTGAGGCGCGAAAAAAGCTGCTCACCCGCGGGTGTCGGAACCACGCTGCGGGTTGTGCGGGTTAACAGGCGAACGTCTAATCGCGCCTCAAGCTTGCGCATCGCATGGCTCAGTGCCGATTGCGAGACGCCCAGCTGCGCCGCTGCGCGCGTAAAGCTACGTTCGCGGGCCACCACCATAAAGGAGAGCAGATCGTTGAAATTATCTTTTAGCATCGCGGTTCTATTTATGAGTTTCAGTCATGTGTCCTATCTGATTATGCACCCTAATGCTGCCGAGTGCTTTGCGCTACTGTTAACGCAACAGTCAACGAGGAGCAAAAGATGAAAATTATCCGCAGCGGTTCAATACCTTCAGTACGAGGACCGGAAGCCTGGTTTACCGGGACTGTTCGGATTGACGCACCCTTTCAGGCGACCGAACCTGCCAGCGTCGGCGGGGCAACCGTAACCTTTGAGCCGGGCGCGCGCACGGCCTGGCATACGCATCCCCTGGGACAAACGCTGATTGTGACGCAGGGGCGCGGCTGGTTACAGGAGTGGGGCAAAGAGGCGGAAATCCTGAATCAGGGCGATATCGCCTGGATCCCACCCGGCGTGAAGCACTGGCACGGCGCAAATGCGCAAACGGCGATGACGCATCTTGCCATCGCCGAAGCGGTAAACGGCAGCCCGGTAACATGGCTGGAAAAAGTGACTGACGAGCAGTACCCGAACGGCTAACCGCCAAAAACTGCAATCGCGTGCTGCAGGCGCGTCGTCCGCTGCGTCAGGTGATTCGCGGCGTGAGTGACGTTATCCACCATCCCCGTATTGCTCTGGGTCATTGCGCCGATACGGGAGAGGGAGGCGTTGATCAGCGTCAGCGCCTGGGTTTGTTCCTGCGTGGCGTGGCCGATCTCCTTAATCAAGGTGGAAACCTGCAGAACATGGTCGATCATGACCGTCAGCTGTGATTCGGTTTGTACCACCTTCTCCACGCCAGCGTTGACGCTGGCAACGTTTTTCTCGATCAGCGCTTTGATCTCTTTCGCCGCCGTCGCGGAGTGCTGCGCAAGATTGCGCACCTCAGCCGCCACCACGGCAAAACCGCGCCCGGCTTCACCCGCGCGCGCCGCTTCCACGGCGGCATTCAGCGCAAGAATATTGGTCTGGAAGGCAATGCGATCGATAACGCTGATAATATCGACGATCTGGCCGTTATCCTGCGACACGGACTGCATCATACCGATGGTCTCTTTCATCATCGCTTCACCGCAGTGGGCGCTGTCGCTGGTGCGATCCGCCATCTGGATCGCTTCATTCGCGGTTTCTGCCGTCTGCTTCACCGCGCTGGCGATCTCTTCCACCGCAGATGCGGTTTGCTGCAGAAAGTCTGCGGTTTCTTCAGAGCGCGTTTGCAGCGCCGCACCTTCTTTCGCGACCTGCTGGCTGATGGTGCCAATCCCGCTGATTTGCGCCCCGACATCGTCAACCAGCGAATTCAGGTTCAAACCTGATTGATTCACCAGGCGCATCATCAGCCCGATGTCATCGATCCTGTCAAAATGGTAATAGTCCGTTTTACGTCCTGAAACCACGCGCTGCATCTGTTGAACAATAGATTTTACCGGCCGTGCGATCTGCGCGTGAAGATAACAGGCAAGGGCAGAAAAGAGCAGCGCCAGACTCCCCGACTGCACAAGTTTATCAGGGAAGAAATACACCGCCAGGCAGGAGAGTAACGCTGTCGTTGCAATACCAAGATGGATTCGTTTACAGGTGCTGAGACATTTAAAAAGCGACATAAAGGAAAATAAACCGCGTCGAACCAACAGTCCTTTATAAAAACGATAATGTTTTAATTCGTTATTACGCACTTTTGCATACAGTTTTTCACTGGCTGCGATCTCTTCCCGTGCGGGGATATTTCGCACCGAAATATAGCCCGTCAGGGATCCACCCTGCCAGACCGGCGTCACGTTGGCCCGCACCCAGTAGTGATCGCCATTATGACGACGGTTCTTCACCAGCCCTGTCCAGGTCTCGCCCTGCTGCAGGGTAAACCACATGTCGCCAAACGCTTCGGCAGGCATGTCGGGATGGCGGATGAGGTTATGCGGCTCACCCAGTAGATGTTCTTCTTTATATCCGCTGGCTTCAATAAAAGCGGAATTAGCATAGGTAATATGACTTTTTGTATCGGTGGTGGACATTAACGTCGAACCAGCGTTAAGTAAATACTCGTTTTGTGTAACGGGTGTGTTACGCCTCATGAGTAACTCCATGATGTTGTGCAAGAATAAAAAAACGTCCGGAAAGCACTCCGGCAAGATTAATGAGATTATTTTTATAACTGTCTGCTGCTTATTCTCTCTGAATTTTTGGCTGTCTGAAATACTCGCTACATATTATTTTTAAACGGTTAACGCTATCGAATGTAATAAAAATGAAAATATTTTCAGAGGCGTTTTTGGGAGACGCTTTAAATAAATGACATAAGCCAAACTGTAAGAGGGAGATCGCTTCCCGGGAAAAATTGTCATGCTGAAATAGCGTTTCGTTAACAGGATGAAAACGCTATAATTTGGTCTCATTTTCATAAATACAGGGAGGCTGAGGTGAAAATTAACGTCATAGGAACCAGCGGAAGTGGAAAAAGCACGCTGGCGAAGCGGATTGCGACCGAACTGGCTATTCCCTGTATCGAGATGGACAGACTCTACTGGCAGGCTGACTGGCAGGGCACGCCGGACGACGAGTTTCAGGCAAAGCTGGAGCAGGCGCTACAGGCGTCGCCAGACTGGGTGCTGGACGGTAACTACAACCGCACGCGGCCTGTGAAATGGCGCGATGTAGATGTGGTGGTGTGGGTGGATTATGGGTTTATCCGCACCCTCTGGCAGGCCGTCACGCGAGCAATAAAGCGGGCCTGGCATAAGCACGAGCTCTGGCCGGGAACGGGGAATAAAGAGAGTTTCCGGCGCGCGTTCTTCAGCAGAGAATCGATTATCATCTGGACGATGAAAACCTGGCGTAACAACCGCACGCGCTATGAAGCCGATCTGCAAAACCCGCAATATAGCCATATTCGCTTCGTCCGCATTACCCGTCGGGAGCAGGTGGAAACGCTGATTGCCTCCTTAAAGTCTTATTCTTAGCATGGTTTTATATATCTGTTTTCCGGCAAACTAAATGTAAATTAATTGTTTCTCAGTGGTGAAATGCGCCTTTAATAATGACGACATGTTAAGTCAAACGAGAACGCAACATGTCATGGCGAATCAGCATTCTGGATAAAAGCCCCATCGCTGAAAACGAAACGGCTGCCGATGCACTGGCGCGTACCCTGGCGCTGGCGCAGCAGGCAGAAAATCTGGGGTATCACCGCTTCTGGATTGCCGAACACCACAACACCCCACAGCTTGCCAGCCCTTCCCCGGAGCTGCTGATTGCCTGGATCCTCGGGCAAACCACGCGCATTCGCGTCGGGTCCGGCGGCGTAATGCTTCAGCACTATAGCCCCTATAAAGTCGCCGAGAATTTTAACGTGCTGGCCGCGCTGGCGCCTGGCCGCGTGGATCTCGGCGTCGGGAAAGCCCCCGGCGGATTACCGCTCTCAACCCGCGCGCTGCAGCAGGGCCTGAATCAACAGGAAAAGGGCAGCTTTGCCGAACAGCTGGCCCAGCTCGACCGCTGGATCCGTCCTGAGCATCACGCTATTGAAGAAGCCGTCCGCGCCACGCCGCTGCCGCCGCTGCCTGCTGAAGGTTTCCTGCTGGGCGCGAGTACCGAAAGCGCGTTGCTGGCCGCCAGGCTCGACTGGCACTTTGTATTTGCCGCACACCTGAACGGTGACCCGGATCTGCTGCGCGAGGTGGTATCGACCTGGCGTGAGAACAGCGCGCGGGACGTGATAGTGGCAGTACAGGCGATTGTCGCGCCGACGCAGGCCGAGGCAGACGCGCTGGCGCAGAAGGTCGAGGTGTGGGGCGTTGAGCTGGCAAACGGGCAGCGCGTCACCGTGGCCAGCGAAGAGCAGGCCTACGCCTTTGCACGCCAGGCGGGCAGCGAGCCGGTGCGCATTGCACGCCGGGCGCAGTCGCTGCTGGCGGGCACCGCTGAGTCGGTAGTGGAACAGCTCAACGCGCTGCATCAGCAGTGGGGCATTGACGAATTTATCATCGACACGCCGGTAGCGGAGGGAGCAACGCGCGTCGCGTCGCTGCGCCTGCTGGCCGAGGCGCGTCTTAACAGGGAGGTCACCGTATGAGCTTTGGCGAACAGCTGATTGCCTGGCGTCGCGAACTGCACCAGAACCCGGAGCTCTCCGGCCAGGAAGTGGAGACCACGACGCGCCTGCGCCAGTGGCTGACGAATGCCGGGATTACCCCGCAGCCTTACGACCTGTCTACCGGGCTGGTGGCGGAAATCGGCTCGGGCAGCAAACTGATTGCGCTGCGGGCGGATATTGATGCCCTGCCGATTGAAGAGCGCAGCGGCGTGCCGTTTAGCTCGCAGCGTGCAGGCGTAATGCATGCCTGCGGACACGATATCCACACCAGCGTCATCCTCGGCGCCGCGTTAAAGCTGAAAGAGCGAGAGGCCTCGCTTAACGGCCGGGTGCGGATCCTGTTTCAGCCTGCCGAAGAGAACTTCGGCGGTGCGAAGAGCATGGTGCGCGCCGGTGCCTTACGCGATGTCAGCGCGATTTTCGGTATGCACAACGAGCCCGGCCTGCCGGTCGGTGAGTTCGCTACCCGAGGCGGTCCGTTCTATGCCAACGTCGACCGCTTTGTGATCCGCATTACCGGTAAGGGCGCGCACGCCGCACGTCCGCATGAAGGCAACGACGCCATTGTGCTGGCGAGCCAGCTGGTGACGGCGCTGCAAAGCGTCGCCAGCCGCAACGTCAACACGCTGGATTCGGTGGTGCTGAGCGTGACGCGCATTGCAGGCGGTAACACCTGGAACGTGCTGCCGGAAAGCGTCGAGCTGGAAGGCACGCTGCGCACCCATCGCACGGAAGTGCAGCAGAATGTGAAAGCCCGCGTGGGCGAAATCGCTGCCGGGTTTGCCAGCGCCTTCAGCGCGCAGATTGATATCACCTGGTATGCCGGGCCCACCGCGCTGGTGAATGACGAACGCTGGGCCGATTTCGCCACCTCGGTCGCCAGGGACGCCGGATACGAAACCCGGCACGCCGAGTTGCATATGGGCGGGGAAGATTTTGCGGTCTATCTGCAGCAGATCCCGGGGGCGTTTGTCAGCATCGGCAGCAACAGCCCGTACGGTTTACATCATCCGGCATTTAATCCGGATGAAGCCTTAATTGAGCCCGCTGCCCGCTATTTTGCACAGCTTGCGGAAAAAGCCCTGCAACACGTTTAATTCTTAAGAGGTGATTATGTCTGCACATCGTCAACTGCGGCTGGGGACCATTTTGCATGGTGCATCCGGAAATATGTCCGCCTGGCGTCACCCTGAGGCCGTCGCCGATGCCAGTATCAATTTTGATTTCGTCAAAGCGACGGCGTTAAAGGCGGAGGAGGGCAAACTCGATTTTTTATTCGTTGCCGACGGTCTCTATATAAACGAGAAATCCATCCCGCATTTTTTAAATCGCTTTGAACCGCTGACGGTGTTATCTGCTCTCGCCAGCATCACCTCGCGCCTGGGGCTGGTGGGAACCTTATCCACCTCCTACAGCGAACCCTTCACCACGGCGCGCCAGTTCGCCAGCCTCGACCACCTCAGCAACGGACGCGCGGGCTGGAACGTGGTGACCTCGCCGCTGGAAGGGTCGGCGAAGAACTTTTCCCGCGAAAAACACCCCGAGCATGCGCTGCGCTACCGGATTGCGGATGAGTATCTCGACGTGGTGAAAGGGCTGTGGGATTCCTGGGAGGGTGATGCGTTCGTACGTAATAAAGAGAGCGGGCAATTCTTTGACGCGTCAAAGCTTCACACCCTGGATCATCACGGTGATTTCTTCCAGGTCGCCGGGCCGCTGAATATTGGCCGCACCCCGCAGGGGCGTCCGATTGTCTTTCAGGCCGGGGCGTCGGACGACGGGAAAAAGCTGGCGGCGAAACATGCCGACGCCATTTTCACCCACCACGAGACGCTCGATGAGGCAAAAGCCTTTTACCGCGACGTGAAGCAGCAGCTGGAAACAAACGGTCGCCGCGCGTCTGACTTGCATATATTCCAGGGCGTCAGCGTGATTGTGGGTAGCGATGCCGAAGACGTGGAAAACCAGTACCAGACCACGGCGGCGCTGGTGTCGATTAACGATGCCCTCAATTACCTCGGGCGTTATTTTGAACATCACGATTTCAGCCAGTATCCGCTCGACGAGCCGTTCCCGGATATCGGCGATTTAGGCAAAAACAGCTTCCGCAGTACCACCGATGAAATTAAGCGTAACGCCCGCGAGCGCAGCTTAACCCTGCGTCAGGTAGCCCTTGAAGCTGCATCACCGCGCCCGCGCTTTTCCGGCACGCCGGAAGAGGTGGCTGACGGTCTGCAGACCTGGTTTGAAGGCTATGCCGCTGACGGCTTCATCATTCAGGGCGGTACGCCGGATACCTTCCCGCGCTTTGTTGACCAGGTGGTGCCCATTCTTCAGGCCCGCGGCCTGTTCCGTACCGACTATCCGGGCACCACGCTGCGCGAAAGCCTGGGTTTAGACCAACCGAAAAACCAGTTCACACAACAATAAAAGAGAACCCCGCTATGCAGAAATCATCGCTTATTCTGGCGCTCGCGCTGGCCTTTACCCCTGCCGTCTGGGCAGAGAATGTGAATATTAACGGCACCGGCGTGAGCATCGAGGCCAATAAAACGCCGGTTAACACTGCCAAAAACAATGATGCGGTGGCACAGCTGCCGAAAGACTATCGCTTTGCCGTGCCGGGGAAATTTACCGTGGCGGTTGCGGGGCTCAATCAACCGCCGCTGACGGTCTTCTCCGACGACAACAAAACGCTGCTGGGGAGCGAGGTTGACGTCGCCCGTCTGGTCGCCGACAGCCTCGGGCTGGAGCTGAACGTGGTGCCCACCTCCTGGGAAGACTGGCCGCTGGGCGTGGCCTCCGGGAAATACGATGCCGCCATCAGCAACATCACCGTCACTAAAGAGCGCAAACAGAAGTTTGATTTTGCCACCTACCGAAAAGATTCCCTCGGGTTCTACGTGAAATCAACCAGCCCGATCAAGTCGCTTGAGAAGGCTGAGGACATCGCCGGGCTGAGGATTATCGTCGGCTCCGGCACCAACCAGGAGGCCATTCTGCTCGCATGGAATGCCGAAAACCTGAAGAAGGGGCTGAAGCCCTTTACCCCGATCTACACCAAAGACGATGCGGCCCAAACCCTGGCGCTGCAGTCCGGGCGCGCGGATGCCTACTTCGGTCCGAACGTGATTGGCGCCTGGAAAGCGGCGCTGAACGGGAAAACCAAACTGGTGGGCAGCGTCGACGGCGGCTGGCCGAAGGCGGCGCACATCGCGGTGACGCTGAAAAAAGGCAGCGGACTGGTTGAGCCGGTGCAAACCGCGCTGAACGGCGTCATCAAAAACGGCGATTACGACAAAGTGCTCAACCGCTGGGGGGAAGGGGTTGAGCGCATTCCTCAGTCCGAAGTGAACCCGGCTGGCCTGGGCGATTAAGGAGGCGTGATGAGCGAACGATTTCGTGATGTATCACCGGAAGATGCCGAACTTCAGCCCATTATCGAGGGGCTGTTCGGTGAATATGCCGCCCGCTACGGGGACTACTTCTCTAAAGACGCGGAAGTGGAGCTCACCGAGTGGTATTTAGCGCCGCAGGGGTTGTTTATCGTCCTGGAGCGCGACGGGAAGATTATCGCCACCGGCGCGTACAAACCGTTCGACGAACGCACCGCGGAAATCAAACGCATCTGGACGGACAAAACCCTGCGTCAGCAGGGGCTTGCCGGGCGCGTGGTGCAGGAGCTGGAGCGCAGGGCGGTGCTGGCAGGGTACAGTCAGATCTACCTGACAACCGGCTTTCGTCAGCCGGAGGCGGTCAGGCTCTATCTTAGCCAGGGCTATCAGCCGCAGTTCGATCTGAACCGCGATCCGGAAGAGTACAGCCAGCCGCCGTTTGACGGTCGGCTGCGTTTCACCAAAACGCTGGTACGTGAAGCGTTCAGTAAAACCGCATGAGGAACGACGATGAGCAACGTTGAAACCATTAAGGTGGTCCCGGCGCGTTATCCGCTGCGGGCCGTCGGCGCCGCGGTGGCGCTGTTTGTCCTGGCGGTCGTGATTCAGTCCGTGGCCTTTAACCCGCGCTGGGAGTGGGCGGTGTTCGCCCGCTGGTTCTTCGACCCGGTGATCCTCGAAGGTGTCGGACAGACCCTGCTGCTGACGCTGATCGGCACCGCGCTGAGCGTGGTGTTTGGCGGCATGCTGGCCCTGGCGAAACTCTCTTCATCCTGGCTGCTCAGCAGCCTGGCGTGGGCGTACATCTGGCTGTTTCGGTCGCTGCCGCTGATTGTGGTGCTGATCATTCTGTACAACTTTTCATATCTCTACGACACGCTCTCGCTCGGCGTGCCTTTCACCGGCATCACCTGGGGCAGCTTTGAAACCATCAACGTGCTGGGGCAATTTTCTACCGCCGTGGTGGGGCTAACCCTGGTGCAGAGCGCCTATACCGCCGAGATCATTCGCGGGGGCTTCCTCGGGGTCGATCACGGCCAGTATGAGGCCGCCGCCGCGCTCGGCCTGCCGGCCTGGCGCCGCACGGTGCGCATCATTTTGCCTCAGGCGCTGCGCACCATTCTGCCGTCGGGGTTCAATGAAATCATCAGCCTCGCCAAGGGCACGGCGATGGTGTACGTCCTGGCGATGCCGGAGCTGTTTTATACCATCCAGATGATCTACAACCGCACGCAGGAGGTGATCCCGCTGCTGATGGTCGGTGCCGCCTGGTACCTGGCGATCACCACCGTCCTGTCCGCTATCCAGTACGGTGTTGAACGCGCACTTGCCCGCAGCGAACGCCGCTCTGCCGTTAATCAGAACCGTGCCGCTCGTCGTACCCGTTCTGTCACCACCACGCCAGCACAGGAGCCTATCCATGCAAGCCTCTCCTGAAGGACATATTTCGATTACCGGCGTCAGCAAATTTTTTGGCCGCCATAAGGCGCTCGACAACGTTTCGCTTGAGATCCCGCCCGGGTCCGTGACGGTCATTCTCGGGCCGTCCGGGTCAGGCAAATCAACCTTGCTGCGCACCATTAATCACCTGGAGCGCGTCGATGAAGGCTTTATTCAGATCGACGGGGATTACATTGGCTACCGTCGTCAGGGAGACAGGCTCTACGAGCTGAAGGAGAAGGAGATCCTCAAACAGCGCGTCAACGTGGGCTATGTGTTCCAGAACTTCAATCTCTTTCCGCATCTCACGGTGCTGGAAAACCTGATTGAGGCGCCCATCGCGCATAAAAAGCTCAGCAAAAAAGAGGCGGTAGAAAGGGCGTACAGCCTGCTGGACGTGGTCGGGCTGCGGGATAAAGCCGATGCCTGGTCGCGGCATCTCTCCGGCGGGCAACAGCAGCGTATTGCCATTGCCCGTGCGCTGGCGTTACGTCCTCGCGTGATGCTGTTTGATGAACCCACCTCGGCGCTGGATCCGGAGCTGGTAGGGGAAGTGCTGGACGTAATCAAAAAACTGGCCCGGTCCGGGACTACGCTGGTGGTGGTCACTCACGAGATCGGCTTTGCCCGGGAAGTGGCGGATCAGGTGGTATTTATGGTCGACGGAAAAATTGTCGAGCAGGGAAGCAGTGACGAGGTATTAAACCGTCCGTCACATGCGCGAACGCGCCAGTTTCTCTCCAAAGTCTTATAAGGAGTGCCAATGAAATACGGACTTCTGGCGGGGCTGGTCTTCACGACGGCGAGCCACGCCAGCATCGATCTGAAAGCCAACGAGCAGTCGCTGCCGGTGACGGTGGATCGTCAGGCCGTGGCAAAGATCCCCGCCAGTTACAAATTCGTGGAGCCGGGTACGCTGACGGTCGCCGTCTCAATGCTGAACTCCCCGCCGCTGGCGCTGCTGGCCAGCGATAACCGTACGCGCATTGGCAGCGACCCGGATATCGCCCGCCTGCTGGCGGGCAGCCTGGGGCTGAAGCTGAAGCTGGTGCCGACGGCGTGGGAAGACTGGCCGCTGGGGATCGCCTCAGGGCGCTACGACGTGGCGCTGGTGAACATTGCGGTGACCGAACAGCGTAAAGAGAAGTTTGATTTTGCGACCTACCGCGTCGACTCGCTGGCGTTTTCGGTGAAATCCACGAGCGAGATCCAGTCAATCAAAAGCGCGGAAGATCTGGCCGGGAAAAGGGTGATTGTCGGCTCCGGTACGAATCAGGAACGCATTCTGCTGGGCTGGAACGAAGAGAACAAAAAGGCGGGGCGCGAGCCTGCGCTGCCGGTTTATCTCCACGATGATGCCTCGGGCAATCTCTATATCCAGTCCGGAAGGGCGGATGTGTTCTTCGGGCCGCAGTCGGTTTCAGCCTATAAAGCGGCGCTCACAGGTAAAACCCGCGTGGTCGGTTTAGGGCCGAAAAAAGCCTATGTCGCGACCACGACCAAAAAAGGCAATGAGCTGGTGTACGCGTTACAGGCGGCGCTGGACGGCGCGATCAAGCGGGGAGATTACCAGAAGGTGCTGGCGCGCTGGGGCGAACAGGGCGAAGCGGTGGCACAGTCGGAGGTCAACCCGCCTGGGATAACCTACTAATGGTGCTCTACACTTAGGATTTTCACTCCTGAGGGGGCAACATGATTAAACTCTATGGCGTACCCGGCTGGGGCTCGGCGATCGGTGAAGTGATGCTGACCCTGGCTGATATCCCTTATCAATTTATCAACGTGGACGGGTTTGACCAGCCCGGCCCGCAGCGTGAGCTCCTGCAAAAGCTCAACCCGCTGTGTCAGGTGCCGACGCTGGCGCTGGAAAATGGTGCCATCATGACCGAAACGGCGGCGATTGCCCTGATGGTGCTCGACAGATGTCCCGACCTTGCTCCGCCCGTGGGGCAGGCCGAACGCCAGCAGTTTCAGCGTCTGCTGATCTGGTTTGTGGCCAACGTCTATCCCACATTTACGTATGCAGACTATCCCGAACGCTGGGTGCCGGATGCGCCGGAACAGCTGCAGAAAAACTGCATCGAATACCGGAAATCCCTCTATTTGTGGTTCGAAAGTCAGCTTAAGGCCGCCCCGTTTGCGCTGGGGGAAAGGCTGACGCTGCTGGATGTGTATATTGCGGTGGCGCGCACCTGGGGGCCTCGTCACGCCTGGTTTGCCGAAAACACCCCTAAATTCACGGCAATTGCGGACACCGTATGTCAGCTACCGGAACTGCACAAGGTGTTAAAGGCAAACAATATTATCTGATAACGTGTAACCCACATTCACAACCGGAAGCCTGCACATGCCACACGTAGATATCAAATGTTTTCCCCGTGATTTGAACGACGAACAAAAAACGGCCCTGGCGGCGGATATTGCCGACGTGATTATTCGCCATTTCAACAGCAAAGACAGTTCCGTGTCGGTGGCGTTGAACCAGATCGCGCCTGAAGACTGGAAGGCGCAGGTCTGGGATACCGAAATTGGACCGAAGCTGGAGGAGCTTATTAAGAAGCCCGGGTATTCGATGTAAGATCTTTGCCGGGGAGCGAATAAGTCCTCCCCGGCTTGTTTTCCCGTTTTTCGCAAAAATCGATAAAAATGCGTTTTGTCTTATCCGCTACACTTAACGTTTCTGGCTGACATATTATTAATCCTTAGGAAAGATCTTCAACAGAATCAATTAAGGACAGACACGTTAAAGGATAATTTTCTGATGACAAAATTACCCCGTTTTTCATTCGCCTTTCTTCATCCCCGTTACTGGCTAAGCTGGGCCGGCATTGCCGCGCTGTGGCTCATCATGCTGCTCCCTTATCCGCTTCTGTTCAGAATCGGTCATTGCCTTGGTCGACTGGCGATGCGCCTGCTTCCCCGCCGCGTCGAAATTGCCCGCCGCAACCTGGAGCTTTGTTTCCCGGAGATGAAAAAGGCGGAGCGAGAGTCATTGCTGCAGCGTAATTTTGAATCGGTAGGAATGGGGGTGGTCGAGACCGGGATGGCATGGTTCTGGCCCGAGTGGCGGGTGAAGAAATACTTTACCGTGCGGGGTTATGAGCACATGGAAAAGGCCAGGGCGCAGGGAAAGGGCGTGGTGCTGGTGGGGATGCATTTTCTGACGCTTGAGCTGGGCGCGCGGATATTTGGCATGCTTAACCCGGGTATCGGGGTGTATCGTCCTAATAATAATGCCCTGCTGGACTGGCTTCAGACGCGCGGGCGCCTGCGTTCCAATAAAACCATGCTCGATCGTCATGATTTAAAGGGCATGATCCGCTCGCTGAAGCAAAATGAAATTTTGTGGTACGCCCCGGACCATGACTATGGCAAAACCAATAGCGTATTTGTGCCGTTCTTTGCGGTGCCGGATGCCGCGACGACCGCTGGAAGCTATATGCTGGTCAAAAGCGCTAAGCCTGCCGTCATTCCCTTTGTGCCGCGCCGCAAGGCGGATGGCACCGGTTACGAGCTGATCATTCTGGAAGATATCAGCGAGGCGTTGCAGGGCGGCGATAAAGAAGCCGTGGCGACGCAGATGAACAGGGCGATTGAACACGCTGTACGGATGGCGCCAGAACAGTATATGTGGCTGCACCGGCGCTTCAAAACGCGTCCTGAAGGTGTACCTGACCGGTATGACCGCCGCAAGAGCGTGGCCCCACGGGGTGATATTCTCTCCGCCAGCGATTTTTCTGATCGCTCAGGCATACAGCACTAAAGCCTCAGCGATGCCCTCACCCTGCGGTGAGGGCATGACCGTCGCTACAGCGCGGATCGGCGGTACGGCGCATAGTCCGCCTGCCACCACGTCTTCTCGATACGCGCCATCAACGTCTCATCATCTATCGCCGGTGCCACGCCCTGTTCAATCGCAGCCCGGGCGACGGCGACGGCAATCTGGCGTGAGACCGTTTCAATCTGAGCTACCGGCGGCAGCAATCCACCTTTTTCCGTGGTGACCAGAGGAGACTGCGCGGCCAGGCTGCGGCTTGCTGCCATCAGCATCTCTTCCGTGACCCGGCGCGCGTTACAGGCCAGAACGCCCAGCCCCAGACCAGGGAAGATATAGGCGTTATTACACTGGGCAATCTCGTAGTGTGCATTCTCCCAGAATACCGGCGCGAACGGGCTGCCGGTGGCCACCAGCGCGGCTCCCTGGGTCCAGGCGATAAGATCCTGAGGCTGGGCCTCCGCCCGCGACGTCGGGTTTGAGAGCGGCATGATAATCGGACGGGGGCAGTGGCGATGCATCTCTTTGACAATCTCTTCGCTGAACAGACCCGGCTGGCCTGAAACGCCGATCATCACCGTAGGATGCGCGTTCTTCACCACGTCCAGCAGGGAAATATTCTTCGCCTCTACCTGCCAGCGGCTAACGGCGTCGCGCGCGGTAAGCAGGTTTTTCTGGAAATCGAGCAGGTTGGTCATGTCGTCGGTCAGCAGACCGAAGCGATCGACCATGAAGATCCGGCTGCGCGCTTCGGACTCGCTCAGGCCGTCATCCACCATCAGCGCCACAATTTTTTCAGCGATCCCGCATCCGGCAGAACCACTGCCCAGGAAGACAACGCGCTGATCGCGAATGCGGGTGCCTGCCGCATGGGCCGCCGCCATCAGCGTACCTGCGGTGACCGCTGCCGTGCCCTGGATATCATCATTGAAGCAGCACAGCTGGTCGCGGTAGCGCTGGAGCAGGCGAGTTGCGTTTTTCTGCGCAAAGTCTTCAAACTGCAGGAGAACATTGGGCCAGCGTGCTTTCACGGTGCTGACAAACATATCCATAAACTCAGCGTATTGGTCGTCGCTGATGCGCGGATGACGCCAGCCCATGTACATCGGGTCGTCGAGGTGTTGCTGATTATTGGTGCCGACATCCAGCATAATCGGGAGGGTAGAGGCCGGATGGATCCCCCCGCAGGCGGTATACAGCGACAGCTTACCAATCGGGATGCCCATACCGCCGATACCCTGATCGCCAAGCCCTAAAATACGTTCCCCGTCCGTCACCACAATCACGCGAACGTCGTTGCGTGAAAAACTTTGCAGCATCTCATCAATACGATGACGGTTAGGCCATGAAATAAACAAGCCGCGCGCGCGGCGATAAATCGTAGAGAAATGCTCGCAGGCTTCACCGACCGTCGGGGTATAGATAATCGGTAACGTCTCTTTCAGATGCGAACGCAAGAGATTGTAAAAGAGAGTTTCATTGGTGTCCTGAATATTTCGCAGATAAACATGACGCGAGATATCGCTTTTGAAATGACAGAACTGTACCCAGGCGCGCTCGGTTTGTTCTTCAATGGTTTCAACGTTGTGCGGCAATAACCCATGCAGATTAAAATTATCACGCTCTTCTTTAATAAAAGCGAGTCCTTTATTTAATAGCGGATTCTCCAGCAATACGGCCCCATTGTAAGGGGTGTACAGAACTTCTTTCCGGGACATGGTTAACTCCTGAATTTTTTATATAAAACAGATTAAGAGATGAAATAGATCATAATGCCTTCGGTCACGACCCCGACGGCAGTACCAATTAATATGGAAGAGGATGCGGTATCAATATAGGTGTCGCTGCGTAAAGCAAACATCCCTGCGGCAATAGCGGAAGGCGTTGCGCCAATAATTACGACCTGCTGCAGTAAGGTATGACTCAGGCCAAAGGCGATCCCTGCGGCGGCCATCATTGCCGGCTGAATCAGGTTTTTAATACTGATATTGGTAAATGTCTGCACGTTCAGTTTTGGACGTTCACCGTAAAACAGCAGGCCGAGGGCAAACAGGGACAGTCCGCCGGAAACCTTGCCAACCATCTCAATAGGCATGCTGAGAATGGAAGGGATTTGCACACCGGCGAGACTGAGCAAGACGCCGGAGACCGGGATCCAGACGATAGGGTTGCGAGCCGCTTTGATGAGGTTTTGCACGATCATCGCCCCCGGGTGCAGCGCCTCCAGGCCATCATGACCGTTTTTATCACCCATACGAATCAGGACGATAGTCAGAGGGATCATGATAACGCTGGTGATAATGTTACCTATCAGCACACCGATAAATCCTTCCGGCCCAATCAATACCGCCAGGACCGGCGCGCCAAAGTAGGCCATATCAGGAAAGGCGCAAACCAGAGACTGAATGGCGCTGGTTTTGATATCGTGGCGAAAAACATAGCGTGAAATAAACAGCGTCAGTAAATACGACCCCATTAAACCGACAACCAGGACGGCCATAAAGGTCAGGTTTTTAATTTTATTGGGATCGGTATGCAATGCACCAATGAAAAGATGAAAAGGAAGGGCGAAACGAATCACCACGGTTGCCATGACGTTTGCATCTTCACGCCGGGAATATCCCAGCTTTCCACTTAGCCATCCAAGTAACATAATAAAGACGAGCGGAAACAGTGACTGTAATAGTAATGAAGGCATAGTATTTCCTGTAGGGTATTTTATGTGTTTTATTGCAGCGCTAATCTAGCGCTAATCTAGCGCTAATCTAGCGCTAATCTAGCGCTTAGATAGCAGGGCAGGAGTGACAAGTGTCACACTCTCTCTGGTTTTATTAATTTCAAAAAGATTGCATTAGTTGGATAAGTAATACTTTCGTTAAAAATTGATAAGACGCAAGAATGCGACATGAGTTGCCATAAATAACTTTAGTTACTTAACGCTGAATTAAGTTATTTAAAGGCAAAGAGCCGAATTGTTCACATTTCTCCCTGCAGGCCCGTGATAATTTCACCCTGAGCCTGTTTTTAGAAAAGGCCATCTAAATCATTATTTATATTTAAGAACATTTTTTCGTATCAGGAATAGTTTCAGTTATTCCTTTCTCTGTATATCCGAACACAATTTTCAGGTGATTATATGAAAGATAATCCTGTACCGACTTCTGAGCTGTCTACCTCGCGTTTTGCCTTTGGGCTCAACAATACCGAGGTGGGCACGGTCCCGTTGATGCTGTTCGTCGGGATTGCCGCGATTGTGGCGACATCCGCCTGGGCAGGGCTGCTGCCGAAAAATATGATAGGTGGCCTCGCGGTGATCATGACCCTCGGTTTCGCGTTTGCGAAAGTAGGGCGTCAAATCCCGGTGCTGAAAGATATCGGCGGCCCGGCGATCCTGTGCCTGATGGTGCCCTCCGTGCTGGTCTATTTTGGCGTATTCGGGAAACATACCCTTGATACCGTGCATCTGCTGATGAAAGAGGCGAACCTGCTCTATTTCGTGATTGCCTGCCTGGTGGTCGGCAGCATTCTGGGGATGAACCGGGTGCTGCTGATCCAGGGGATGATGCGCATGTTTGTTCCGCTGGTGGCGGGAACATGCATGGCCGTGCTGAGCGGCCTCATTGTGGGCTCACTGTTTGGTTATACGCCTTACCACACCTTCTTCTTCATCATTGTGCCCATCATTGGCGGCGGAATTGGCGAGGGCATTTTGCCGCTGTCCCTGGCCTATTCGGCAATACTGGGGCAGACGCCGGACGTCTACGTTGCACAGCTGGCACCCGCTGCGGTCGTCGGGAATATCTTCGCCATTATTTGTGCGGGCTCGCTGGCGCGTCTCGGCGCGAAACGTCCTGCGCTTTCGGGAAATGGCATGCTCACGCGGAGTAAAGACGACGCCAGCCTGTTTGCCGGAGCGCAAAGCACGCAGCAGACGGATTTTCATCTGATGGGCGGCGGGTTACTGATGGTGTGCGCGTTTTTCATCGTCGGCGGATTGTTTGAAAAACTGGTCCACATTCCCGGCCCGGTGCTGATGATCCTGATTGCTGTTCTGTGTAAATACTTCAGGGTGATCCCGGCCTCAATGGAGCAGGGCGCGCACAGTTGCTATAAATTCGTCTCGGCTGCGCTGGTCTGGCCGCTGATGATCGGCCTTGGGATGTTATACGTGCCGCTTGAGAGCGTGGTGTCGGTGTTCTCGGTAGGATACGTGGTGGTATGCGGTTCGGTTGTGATTGCAATGGCGTTGAGCGGCTACTTTATCGCGTCGCGTCTGAATATGTATCCTGTGGAAGCGGCTATTGTAACCTGCTGCCACAGCGGGCTGGGCGGAACGGGGGACGTGGCCATTTTGTCCGCGTCTAACCGGATGTCGCTCATGCCGTTCGCGCAGATCGCCACCCGCATCGGCGGCGCGTCGACGGTGATTTTCGCCACGCTGCTGATGGGCTGGATTATGGCGCACTGATTCGAAACGTCAGGATACTGAATCGCAACGACATTTTCAGGATGTCGCTGCGGTTCAGTCCTTTATAAATATCACCGTACTGTATAGAATTACCGCATCCACAGCGACGGGATACCACACGATGACCGGAAGAGTTGATTATCAGATTGAAAAATATCTCCTTACCGAAGCCGCCGAGCCGGAGCGCCTGACGCGCCAGTGGGCGGAGGTGATGGAAGAGTGTCGTGAGCAAAAGTCCGGGGCAGAGGAGCGGTTGCGTCTCGCGTTGCTTAATGTGGATTACGTCACCAGCTTCGAGCTGCCCTTCAGGCTACTTCTCACCCGTGCGCCCCAGTTAATAGACGTTGTCAGAAAAGAGCTTCAGCTCAGTCAGAAAAATGTTCTGTTTAACGGCAAGCGCTTTGGCTGCGTCTATAGCCTGAAAAGGGATCTCGATGGAATACCTGACGAGTTTACCTATCAGCTGAAAACGCGGATCCAGCGCAGTGACGCGACAGGATGTAATGAAGTGCCTTACAGGCAAATTGCCCAGCAGGTCAAAGCCCCAAAGGAACGTCTCAAGCTGGCGCTGGAAAACGGCCTGTCTGTGACGGCACTTGACGGGCTTTTCTGGTTTGGCATTCAGCGCATTGCGGCGGATGTACAGAGGTTAAGGAAAATGGGCGTGAGAATTGTGACGTCGGAGACCGAAGTCTTTGATACGCTGACAAAGACCAGCCGACGGATCCCCGTATATAGCCTTGCTCGCCCGGAATGAGTATTCGCCGCTGAGCGGTCGACTGCATCAAACATGACGGAAAATGGCGGCCAGTTTTTTTACAGCGTCTTCTATTTCCCTTTCCGTGTAAGCAGCAAATCCCATCAAAAAACCGGTGGACGCGGGGGGACCTGCATATAAATCGGTAAGCCCAAGTATATCAACACCCGCACGGCGGGCGGCGGTGGCTATCTCTTTCTCGGATATTCCGTGCTTGAGGTGACAAGGCATTTGCATTCCCCCCGCAGGCGTTTCAGAGGCAACATACTCAGAAAGATACGCATCCATCAGGCTTGCCAGCGTGTCGCGACGAGCAACATAAATTCCCCGCATCTTACGAACATAGGCACCAAAATGGCCTCCCTCCAGAAATTTAGCCAGCGTCAGCTGGGTTATTGAGGCGGTGTGACCATCCATCAATGTCCTCGCCATGGTAAAGGGCTCTGTCAATTCTGAGGGAACGATCATGTAGGCAATACGCAGCCCAGGGAACAGAGACTTGGTGAACGTGCCGATATAAATTGTCCGGTTGTACGTATCAAGCCCCTGAAGACTGGCCATAGGCTTACCTTCGTAGTGAAACTCACTGTCATAGTCATCCTCAATGATCCAGGCCCCGTAACGGTTTGCCCATTTGACAACTGACAGTCGTCGGTCAAGAGAGAGCGTCACCCCGGTAGGGTACTGATGAGAAGGCGTAAGGTATATCGCCCTGGCTGGCTCGGTCAGAGAATTAAGACCGTCAACCGAGATGCCTTTTTCATCAAGAGGAACCGGAATGCAGCGAAGTCCTGCGGCGTTGAACGCTTTGTGTGCCCCTTGATAGGAGGGATCTTCAATGACAATGCCGTCTCCGGCATCCATCAGCACGTGGGAACAGAGCGCAAGCGCCTGTTGAGAACTTGTCAGAACGATGATCTGTTCTGCCCTCGCACGCGTCCCGCGCTCAAGGTTGACATATTCCGCAATGGCCCGTCGCAGGTGCTCTATACCCTGTGGTGGACTTTGCTCTAATGCCTGATGCTGAAACTCCTTCAGGACCTGTCGCTGAAGACGCTCCCAGGTTGAAATGGGAAACATGCGGGTTTCTGGAATGCCGGGCGCAAGGGGACGAGGGGAGGAAAATTCGCGGATCCCGCCGCTTTCATAAACGATCTTACCTCGGACGCTGAGTTTTGCTTTTCGTATCTCAGCGGTTGGCTGATGCTGTCGAGGACGGGGTTTTAAAAAGCGCGCGCTGGAAGAGACGAAGCTCCCTCTGCCTGTTTGTCTCTCAATAAAACCTTCGGCATGCAGGCTGGAGTAGGCCACTTCTATGGTATCCCGGGAAACGCTGAGAGAAGCCGCCAGAGCGCGTGAAGCAGGAAGGGCCTTACCGTGAGATAATACCCCTTCCAGTATCAGCGTCCGTATTGCTCTCTGGATCCTTTCATGAAGCGGTAGCGATCCGTTAGCGGGGTCGATAATCCATGCCTTAACCGTTTCAAGCTGCGCGTGCTTAAACATTACGTTGTCCACTTTTCCTCTGTGTCTCTTGATTCTAAAGCAATACTGCATGCAGCAGGATGAAAAATTGGTCTGCTTTGATGGCGAGAATTGGCGGGGCAAAACGTGCCATTCAGCGAATACACTCTTCCTGAAACGAATAAACGGGTGAGAGAAGAGGCAATATGAACAGTACGATCGTGACAATTGAGGCAGTTAAAGAACGTGATTTTGAAAGCTGGATGCCACTATGGGGAAAATATCAGGCGTTTTACAACGTCGATCTGTCCGGGGCGATTACAGAACGAACCTGGCAACGATTTTTCAGCCCCGTTGAGCCGCTATTCTGCGTGGTGGCACGATGTAATGGAGAAATAGTGGGTTTTGCGCATTATCTCTTTCACCGTTCGACCTGGGCTGAGAGCGATTACTGCTACCTCGAAGATTTATATGTCTGCGAAGCTGTCAGGGGCAAACATATTGGCAAACAGTTAATAGAATATGTTCAGAGAGAAGCCAGAAAACATCATGCCAGTCATCTTTACTGGCATACGCATGAAGCCAACTATCGCGGGCAACGATTGTATGACTGGATTGCGAAAAAAAGTGGAATGATTGAATATCGTATGCAGGTAAGGTAAATCCCTTTGCTGACGATATGCCCCTTACATCATTAAGGGGCTTTAACCCGATATGCCCTTATGATTTAGCCTGTAAAAGTATCGCCATCAGCCCCGGAAAGCGGGCATCCAGATCCTCTCTGCGCAATGAAATCATGTTTTCTCGTCCCTGCGGACGCTGCCAGATCACGCCGCTGTCGCGCAATACGCGCCAGTGATGGGTCATCGTAGACTTAACCACATCTTCCGGGCGCAGCGCGTTACAGCTGAGTTCGCTGCCATCGGCCAGCCGGCGAATTATCGACAGCCGGAGCGGGTTGCCGAGGGCAAACAGCACATTTTCCAGCAGTATTTGTTCAGTTTCAGGGTGGTTTGGGATCATCGTTTTCCTGCGTATGGCGTCAGATTGAGCTATATCAACAATAGGTCAACCGTTAAAAAATAGTTCGATAATACTCGTACAATAGGACTATTATAGCAAACGAACGAATGCACGACCATCCTGGTCGTCACAGACAAGTCATAAGACTTAAGGAAATATCATGCCCCGACCCATCCCTCTCGAACGTTATCGCAACATCGGTATCTCCGCGCATATCGATGCCGGTAAAACCACCACCACTGAGCGCATCCTGTTTTATACCGGGATGAGCCACAAGCTGGGTGAAGTACACGATGGCGCGGCAACCACTGACTGGATGGCGCAGGAGCAAGAGCGCGGGATCACGATTACCTCCGCGGCGGTCAGCTGCTTCTGGCCGGGTATGGACAGAGGATATGAGCCGCACCGGATTAACATCATCGACACCCCGGGGCACGTGGATTTCACCATTGAAGTGGAACGTTCCATGCGCGTACTCGACGGTGCCGTGATGGTGTATGACTCCGTGGGCGGCGTGCAGCCGCAGTCAGAAACCGTCTGGCGTCAGGCCAATAAATATCACGTTCCGCGACTGGCCTTCGTCAACAAAATGGACCGTCCGGGTGCCGATTTCTTCCGCGTCGTGCGGATGATGCAGGAACGCCTGAAGGCCAATCCGGTGCCGATTGTCATCCCGGTGGGTGCTGAAGATCACTTCACCGGCGTGGTGGATCTCATCAAGATGCGCACCATTCTGTGGGACGATGCGACGCAGGGCATGGTGTTTACCTATGCGCCCGTGCCGGATGATTTAGTCAGCACCGCCCGGGAATGGCGGGAAAAAATGGTCTCTGCGGCGGCGGAAGCCAGCGATGAACTGATGGATAAGTACCTGGAGACGGGCGACCTGACGGAAGCGGAAATCATCAAAGGGTTGCGTATTCGCACCATCTCGGGCGAAATCCAGCCGATGCTGTGCGGCAGCGCGTTCAAGAATAAAGGCGTACAGCGCATGCTCGATGCGGTTATTGAGCTCATGCCGTCGCCGCTGGACGTGCCGGCCATTGATGGCGTGGATGAAAAAGGGCAGCATGCGGAGCGTCATCCGAGCGATGATGAGCCGTTCTCGGCCCTGGCGTTCAAGCTGATGAGCGACCCGTATGTCGGGCAGCTGACCTTTATCCGCGTGTACTCTGGCGTGCTGCGCAAAGGCGACGCGGTGTACAACCCGGTGAAAGGGAAGAAAGAGCGTATCGGACGTATTGTGCTGATGCATGCTAACGATCGCCACGAGGTGGACGAACTGCGTGCCGGGGATATCGCGGCCTGTGTCGGGCTTAAAGACGTGACCACCGGCGACACGCTCACCGATCCGAACGCCGTCATTACGCTTGAGCGTATGGAGTTCCCGGATCCGGTGATCTCGCTGGCGATTGAGCCGAAAACCAAAGGCGATCAGGAGAAAATGGGGATCGCGCTGCAGCGTCTGGCAACGGAAGACCCGTCTTTCCGCCTGCATACTGACGAAGAGTCCGGCCAGACCATTATCTCCGGGATGGGTGAGCTACACCTCGAGATTATCGTCGACCGCATGAAACGTGAGTTTGGCGTCGAGGCAAATATCGGTCGTCCGCAGGTGACCTATCGTGAAACCCTGCGTAAAACGGTGAAGGATATCGAAGGCAAATTTGTCCGTCAGTCCGGCGGTAAAGGCCAGTACGGTCATGTGGTGCTGAGCCTGGAGCCGCTGGAGCCCGGAAGTGGTTTTAAATTTGAAGATGCCACTAAGGGCGGCGTGGTGCCGCGTGAGTATATCCCGTCCGTTGAGAAAGGGCTGCGGGAAGCAATGAACAGCGGGGTACTGGCAGGCTATCCGGTCGTCGATGTCAAAGCGACGCTGACGTTTGGCTCGTATCACGATGTCGACTCCTCGGAGATGGCCTTTCGCATGGCGGCGATCCTCGGTTTCAAAGAGGGCGCCCGCAGGGCGGATCCGGTGATCCTTGAGCCGATCATGCACGTGGAGGTGGAAACACCGGAAGAGTACGCCGGTAACATTATGGGCGATCTCTCTTCACGACGCGGCATGGTGCAGGGGATGGCGGAGCAGTACGGCAGCCAGATTATTCGTGCTGACGTGCCGCTGGCAGAGATGTTTGGCTATGCCACCACATTGCGTTCGATGTCCCAGGGACGCGCGACGTATACGATGGAGTTCCATCATTTTGCGGAAGCCCCGCGGAATGTTGCGGATGAGATTATTTCACGACGTGCGAAGTAGTTAATGAATTGCACACGGTAGCCGCTGGGTTACCGTGTGCTTTTGCCGCTGTAGCAGAGGGCTTTCATATCCGATTATTACTTGATCAGCGTGGCCGATCGAACTTTCCATTTCCCTTCTTCCTGAACGAGACAATCTGCTACAACGTGATCTTGTTTCTTACCAAATGCGAGATAGACGTTTGTGCAAACGGCATCAAAATCAGAGTGTAAGACGGTTATCTGATTCCAGTCTTCATCCCAGTCCTGCGATTTGATGAACATATCAGCATCGGGCATGTCTTTTTCGTTACTGTCGCCAGAGTACATTTCTTTAATCGCTGCAATGGTCCCTGAGGCAACATATTCATTCATGATGTCTGGTTTCAGCACCGGCGGTTTGTCCTGATTCAGCTGAGCGATATACCATTGATTGAATTTAAGTGCTGCCTGGTCTGGTGAAGAGATGCTATCTGCGACCGCGAAGGGAGACAGGGCTAAAAGAAAAAAGCAGAGTGTTTTCATTAGTCATGCCTGAACAGTTCGTAATGGGGCTGTATGTTTCGGTAAGCCTGTCCTGAATACAGAGTGCGTTGTACAAAATCACTTATCCATTGCTGACCATCGTATATGCAAACGTGCCCGCTATCGTGACCCACAATATTTTGGATAACGGCTACGTCACCGGCATGAGGTTGATCGTATACCAGGCGGAATCCAGCGTTGACCAATGTACGCCCCATGTCTTTTGCCAGACGCGTATTGGGGATTTTTAATCTTCCCCCCGTTCTGATCGCTTCGGTGACGTAGTGAGCACAATACCCCGTGCTCTTAGGTTGGGCGTGTGATTTGGCATATGAGATTGCGCCATCTTTATTCCATGTCATTGATATTTCCTTAATGCGAGAATGCTAATGCAGCAACTCCGGAAATATCCTCCGTTTTACCACGCAATAGTAAACATAAAATGCCATAGAAATTTAATATAATTCAGTAAGATATCATTTAGAAAATCAATCCAGCGCCTTCACCATCTTCCCACTCGCCACAAATGTCCCGGCTCCAAGATGATGCAGGGTATTCAGCTTATCCTCGTCAAACTGCCAGCGTCCGGCGACAAACGCGCGTTCATCGGCTGCCGCTGAAACCACTTCTCCAAACAGCGTATCGTATTTTTCTGCCGCAGAAGTTACAGGTAATAACCGACACTCCATCCACGCCAGACATTTTTCTTCAATCACCGGCAGGCCAAGTTCAGGACCGTTCACGACCGGGATCCCGTAGCAGTTGAATTTGTCTTCATCGCGCCCGCTGACGCTGCCGACCGCGTAAGTCCAGTTGGCCGCCGCCACGCCGGGGATGACGATGCCAAATTTCCCACTGCGTTCAATCAGCTCGCGCGACCAGGTACTTTTGTCCACCACGATTGCGATGCGCGGCGGCTCAAACTCAACGGGCATTGACCATGCGGCGGCCATCACGTTGCGTCTGTCGAGGCTTTCATCCCGACTGGTGATAAGCACAGTAGGGCCGTGGTTCAGCAGACGGCTGGCATGACGTAATTCAACAGGGCGAAAGTGGCTCATAGGATCTCCTCATCTACATCGATGAGTATGACGAAAAAGCACGTAAATCAAAGTGAGTGCGTAAAATTAGTTTATAAACAGAACATCACAATCAAAGGAAACTGATTAATGTCCCCATTCCTGACCGCCTATTTCGCCCGCATCGGCTGGACGCAACCGACCGCTGTTGATATTGATACCCTGCGCGCGCTGCATTTACATCACAACTGTGCGATCCCTTTTGAGAATATGGATGTCGTTCTGCCACGCGAAATCCAGCTTGACGATCGGTGCCTGGTCGACAAGCTGGTCACCGCGCGTCGCGGAGGGTACTGCTTTGAGCAAAACGGTCTGTTCGAACGCGTATTGCGTGAGGTCGGGTTTACCGTGCGTAGCGTACTGGGACGCGTGGTATTAGCGAGTCCGACGCAAATGCCGCCGCGCACGCACCGCCTGCTGCTGGTTGAGCTTAACGGCGAGCGCTGGATTGCGGACGTGGGGTTTGGCGGCCAGACGCTGACGGCGCCGATTCGTCTGCTCGCCAGTGAAGAACAAGATACGCCGCACGGGCTGTATCGTCTGCTGAGCGAGGGTAATGACTGGGTGCTGCAGTTCCGTCACCACGAGCACTGGCAGTCGATGTACCAGTTTGACCTGACGACACAGTATTTCAGTGATTACGTGATGGGGAATTTCTGGTCAGCGCACTGGCCGCAGTCGCACTTCCGTCATCATCTGTTGATGTGCCGCCATCTGCCTGACGGCGGCAAGCTGACGTTAACTAACTTCAACTTTACCCACTGGCAGAATGGCCATGTGGAGGAGCAGATCCACTTGCCGGATGCTGAGTCGCTTTACCAACTGATGCGGGAACGCTTTGGGCTGGGCGTTGACGATCCTAAGCACGGTTTTTCACTTGCAGAGTTGACGGCAGTGATGGCCGGTTTCGATACACATCCTCAGGCGGGAAAATAATGCGGAAAGGGGCCTCAGCCCCTTTGTCGTATCATGGCTTACAGTTGAGTAAACTTGCCGATCCACGGGCTGTTGTTTTCCGCTGACCACAGCTGAACAAGCAGCTCTCTGAATTTTTCCGCCGCCGGGCTGAGAGGGGTTTCCCGGCGCTGTACCAGCCCCAGCGTTCGTCGGATAACCGGTTCTATCAGCGGGCGGCTGACAAGGACATGATGTTCATCGGTTGGCATCGCCAGACTCGGCACAACAGACACCCCGAGACCCGCCTCTACCATCCCCAGCGACGTTGAAAGATGACGCACCTCGTAAAACCAGTTCGGTTTCCAGTCCATCTTTTCGAAAGCCTGATCGATAAGCGAACGGTTTCCGCTGGAGCGCCTGACGCCAATCAGCTTCATGCCTGCCAGATCGTCCCAGGTGACCAGCGGTTTTTTTGCCAGCGGATTATCCCGTCGGCATGCCAGGACAAAGGGTTCGTTCACCAGCGGCGCAAAATCGATATTGGGATGTGTGATGTTTATCATATTTATGCCGAAATCTGCGTCGCCATTTAACACCGCTTCGAGACAATCGCTGGCGCTGTGCTCAAGTATGCGAATACGGATGTTTGGGTAGTCATTGTTATAATCTCGTATCACGGAAGGCAGAAAATAGAACGCGGCAGTTGGAATACAGGAAACGGTAATAACCCCTGCCTGATGCGTCGCCATCTCTTTAATACTCAGGATCGAGCTTTCATAAAAATCGATTAAATTCTTTGCCTTAGGTAAAAATTCCCGTCCCACAGTTGTGAGCTTAACGCTGCGCGTGGAACGTTCAAACAGCGTGGTCCCCAGGCTCTCTTCCAGCTTCTGAATTCTGCGTGTTAAAGCTGGTTGTGAAATGTGAAGAAATTGAGATGCTTTTGTAAAACATCCGATTTCTGCAATTTTTACAAACGCTTGTATTCCCTGTAATTCATGCTGCATATCCGCACCTGATTATTGTTTTCCTAAATCCACGATAACGTAAGGGCTATTAATACGCAAAGCGTATTAATCCTGCTTTTTTCGACATTAGAGTTATCAACAGGAGTGTGAAAACCTAATTGCGTTCCTGATAAACGCGAAATGAGAAAAAGACATGTTAAAGATCCCTTGCGTATTAATGCGTGGCGGTACCTCCAAAGGCCCGGTCATTCTGGCCAGCGACCTGCCAGCGGAAACCGAAGCGCGTGATGCAGTTTTACTCAGCCTGATGGGCGCTGGGCATGAACTCGAAATTGATGGTATTGGCGGGGGAAGTCCGCAAACCAGTAAGGTGGCGATCGTCAGTCCGTCCGACAGTCCGGACGCGGATGTGGATTATCTGTTCGCACAAGTGATGGTGAACGAACGTCGCGTTGATACCACGCCGAACTGCGGCAATATGCTCTGTGCCGTGGGCCCCTTTGCCATTGAAAAGGGGCTGGTCAAGGCGCAAAGCCCGGTGACGACGGTGCGTATCCGCAATCTGAACACCGGAACGCTGGTCGATGCCGAAGTACAAACGCCTGATTATCGCGTCGTTTATGAAGGCGAAACTCAAATCGACGGTGTCCCGGGTACAGCGGCACCGATAGGCTTAACCTTCCTGAATTCTGCGGGTTCCAAAACGGGAAAACTGCTGCCGACCGGTAGCGTGACAAACGTGTTCGACGGTATTGAAGTCACCTGTATTGATATGGCGATGCCGATGGTTTTGATTGACGCGTCGGCGCTGGGCAAAACAGGCGGGGAGTCACCTGTAGAATTAGATGGCGATAGGGCGTTTAAGGAAAGGCTGGAGAACCTGCGCCGTCAGGCTGGCGAGGCGATGGGCTTAGGGGATGTATCCAACAAAGTGATCCCTAAACCGGTTCTTCTTAGCCGGGCGCGTAACGGCGGAACGCTTCAGGTGCGTTATTTCATGCCGCATACCTGCCATAAATCACTGGCGATTACCGGCTCGATTGGTATTTCGACCGCGACGCTTATTGAAGGCTCCGTCGCCGCGAAAATTGTTGCCGATCGTCCAAAGGAACGTTTTACCAACATTATCGATATTGAACACCCAAGTGGAAAAATATCGGTGTCATTGCTAAGAGAGGATGACAATATCGAAAATACCCGTGCTGCGGTTATTCGAACTTCACGAAAGTTATTTGAAGGTGTGGTTTGTGTACCTGAAAAAATGCTCTCTGAAGTTGATTGAATAAAGTCTCAAATAAAAAATTAACCATCTTAAATAATACATTCTGTACCTTAACTATAATACTGAGGTTATTATGGCGTTAACGCATGCTAACAATACCCTGAAAGCACCCGATCCGGCAAAAGCCAGCGCAAATATTCGCGTGATTCTGGCCCTGGCTTTATCCGGACTTGCGGAGCTGGCTTCGTTGTTTTTTATCCAACCACTGCTGCCGATGCTTGCTGTGGAATATAATGTCCCGGTCAGCCAGGTGAGTATTATCTTATCCGCAGAAACGGCATTGCTGGCAATTGGACTGCTGTTTACCGGAACATTATCCGATCACTACGGCAGGAAGCGGTTAATTATTGTCTCTCTCCTGTTGGGCGGCATTCTGACGCTGCTCTGCCCGCTGGTTCAATCCTGGGCAATGCTGGTGGCGCTGCGTGCGGTGATTGGTCTGGCACTGAGCGGCATCGCTGCGGCAGCAACGGCCTATATCAGCGAAGAGGTCGCACCGGTGGCGGCAGGCATCGTGACGGGATACTTTGTTTTCGGTAACTCAATGGGCGGCATGTCCGGGCGTATTGTGGCTAGCCAGCTGATCGACCACGTTTCAATCAATGTGATCTTTTACGGGTTTGCGGTCAGTCTGATTGCAGTTGCCATTCTGGTGAAGTTCCTGCTGCCGGAATCGAAAAACTTTACGCCTACGCAGAACCTTAACGTTATGCGTATGGTGAAAGGGGCGGCATCGCATTTCAAAAACAAAAATCTGGCGCTGGCGTTTGTCATCAGCTTCATTATTTTCGGCGCATTTACATCACTGTATAACTATCTGGCCTTCTTCCTGAAAGGCGAGCCGTTCCATATTTCACCGGCAAACGCGGGTCTGCTTTCCTTTAGCTTCGCCCTGAGTTTCTTTACGGCGCCACAGGCTGGTCGCTTATCGGCGAAATATGGCGCAATGAAAGTCTTGCGCGTGCTGTTCCTGGTGATGGCCTTAGGGATGCTGCTGACGCTGACGTCGAATGTCGTCACCTTTATTGTTGGCGCTGTGATTTTTACCGGCTGTTTCTTCGGCTGCCATTCTATCGGTTTAAGCTGGGTCAGTAAAAATGCCACGCACGCAAGAGGCCAGGCCGTCGCGCTCTATTTATTCTTCTACTACATGGGCGGTTCGGTGATTGGTTTTATCAACGGTTTTGTCTTCCATTCAATGGGCTGGCAGGGAATGACCGGATTTATTCTGGCATTACTTGGCGTTGGCGTAGTCGTGGCTACGTATCTGGCATCCGGTAATAAGCAGGTACTGGTTCCAGCGCAGTCAGCAGAATAAATAGCATGACAATGTGTTCACGCCCTGGGTGTGAACACAGAATGAGTACGAATATCAATCAGGTATCATTATGAAATTAGCAAGTTATATTCATCAGGGCCGCAAAAGCTACGGGATTTATACGCAACACGGCATTATCGATTTGGGTAATAAAATCGGCCATCAATATGCGACATTGAAAGATCTCCTTCAATGGGATGCGGTCGAGGTTGCCAGACAATATCACGATTACCCTGTGGATATTATGCCTGAAGACATTACCTTCCTGCCCGTTATAGAAGAGCCTGGAAAAATTTTCTGCGTGGGAATGAATTACGCTGAAAAACGAAAAGAGTTTGCTGAGACGAATAATGCGCCGACGCTCTTTATTCGTTTTCCAGACTCGCAAACGGGCCACGCGCGGCCAGTCATGAAACCAGTTCTCTCAAGTGAATTTGATTATGAAGGTGAGCTGGCTGTCATCATCGGCAAGTCTGGCAGCGGCATTGACGCTAAAGAAGCGCTCGGCCATGTCGCGGGCTACAGCTGCTATATGGACGGCTCCGTCCGCGACTGGCAGCACGCCTGGTTCACCGCCGGTAAAAACTGGAAGCAGACCGGCGCCTTCGGCCCCTATATGACCACGGCGGATGAGATCCCCGATCCTCACGCGTTGACCATCCACACCTGGCTGAACGGCATGCTGGTTCAGAATGATTCCACCGGCAGCATGATCCACAAAGTCGCGGATCTCATCGCCTATATCAGTACGTTCACCTCCCTCAGCGCCGGGGACGTCATTATCACCGGCTCGCCCGGTGGCGTCGGGAAAAAACGTAATCCGCCTCTGTTTATGCGCGATGGCGATCGTGTCGAAGTCGAAATCGAAAACATTGGCCGCCTGATGAACACCATCGTGGAAGCGCAACCCCAGCAGCAAGAATTGACCGTCTAAACGCTCAGGAGAGAGACGATGTACACCGCCACAGCGCCAGAATTTGAGGTGATTAACGCCGGTAACGCGAAGGCCAGAGAGGAGGTTGCCTGTTTTCTGGCCCGCAACGGTTTAGGCATTGATAACGATATCGAGCAATTTATCGTTGCGCGCGATCGGCGTCAGCTTGTTGCCTGCACCGGTATTGCGGGTAACACGCTAAAGTGCATTGCCGTGGATGCCGTGTGGCGGGGCACGTCGTTAAGCCTGACGTTAATTCATGAGGCCGAGCTTCTGGCGGCACAAAACGGCGAACATCAGCTCTTTCTTTTTACCTGCCCGGATAACGTAAAGTCGTTTCGCGGATGCGGGTTTTACCCGCTGGTGACAGTCGAGAATTGTGCGGCATTAATGGAGAATACGCCGGTCGGTATTCATCGTTACTGCAGCCAGCTGCGTCGCCATCATTTCGTGCCGGGGCAAAACATTGGCGCGATCGTGATGAACGCCAATCCATTCACCCTGGGCCATCAATATCTAATCGAGCATGCGGCACGCCAGTGCGACTGGCTGCATGTTTTCGTTGTTCAGGAAGATGTCTCCGCTTTTTCGTTTAAAGAACGGTTTGCGATGGTCAGGAACGGATCGCAGCATCTCCCTAATGTCACGGTTCATCCGGGGTCTGCGTATATTATTTCCCGCGGCACATTCCCGGGCTATTTCCTGAAGGAAAAGCAGGTTATTGATAAAGCCTACGCTGCCATTGATCTCATGCTTTTCAGAAATTACATCGCCCCCGCGCTGAATATTAACCATCGTTTTGTCGGTACCGAACCGTTTTGCCCGTTAACCGCGGAGTATAACCGGGCGATGCATCGCTGGCTGGAAGATGAAACGAGTACGGCGGCCCGTATTAGTGTGCAAGAAATAGAAAGAAAAACCGATGGCAATAATGTTCCGGTGTCGGCTTCAGCCGTTCGTCGTTTATTGAATGAAAACAAAATCTCTGCCGCCAGCCGTATGGTGCCGGCCACCACGCGCGCGTTTCTGAATAAAGAGGTACAGCATCAGCCTTGTTTATCCGAACCGATGTCGGCAGCGGTTTAACCGCATGATCACAGGAAAATTGATATGAAAATTGTGCAAGCCGCAATGGCGGGGACGCTGGAGTCCAGCGACCTGATGGTGAAGGTGAGTCCCGTCGAGAGCGGGCTGGATGTGGTCATCCAGAGCGAAGTGTATAAGCAATTTGGCGAACGTATTACAGAGGTTGTCAATGAAACCCTGGCTTCGTTCAACATCGAGCAGGGGCTGATCGTCGTTGATGATAAAGGCGCGCTGGATTGCGTGATCCGCGCCCGCGTGCAGGCTGCTCTGCTCAGAGGAATGGTCCGGGAAGACATCACATGGGAAACGTTATAATGAAAAAGTTACGCCGCAGTATGTTATTTATTCCCGGTTCAAGTGCCGCCATGCTTTCGACGGCATTTATCTATAAACCTGACTCCATAATGTTTGATCTGGAAGATGCCGTCGCGTTAAAAGAAAAAGACAGCGCCCGTCTTCTGGTATTTCATGCCCTGCAACATCCTATGTACAACGATATTGAAACCGTTGTCAGAATTAATCCTTTGAATACGCCTTTTGGATTAAAAGATCTCGAAGCCGCCGTCAGGGCGGGTGTCGATGTCATTCGTTTACCCAAAACCGACTCCCCGGAAGATATTCATCAGCTCGAACGTGAAATCGTCCGCATCGAAGAAACCTGTGGACGTCCCGTTGGCTCAACCAAATTAATGGCGGCGATAGAATCTGCCGTGGGCGTGATTAATGCTGTCGCCATTGCGAAGTCCTCCGACCGCTTAATGGGTATTGCGCTGGCCGCCTTTGACTACGTGATGGATATGCAAACAGAGCGGGGCGACGGGACAGAGCTCTTCTATGCCCGGTGCGCCGTATTACATGCCGCGCGCGGGGCCGGTATTGACGCCTTCGACGTGGTATACGCCGATGTGAATGATGAGGCCGGTTTCCTGAAAGAAGTGGATCTCATCCGCCGGATGGGCTTCAACGGAAAATCACTGATTAATCCGCGCCAAATTGAAATTCTTCATAACGCCTACGCGCCAACGCAGGAAGAAGTGGACTACGCCGAGCGCGTGATTGCCGCCGCAGAGGAGGGGGAACGCAACGGACTGGGGGTGATTTCGCTGAACGGCAAAATGATCGATGCGCCAATCATCAACCATGCCCGCGTGGTGATCGAACGCAAAAATGCCTCCGGCATTCGTCAGTAATCCCCTATTGCAAGCGACAGGATGAACAATGAAAAACCTAACTGAAACCCTGCATCACATTCCTGGCTCTCGCCGTGAATACGTCGCCTTCAGCGGCGCTAACGCGGCGACGCCTTATCTTGCTGACAGCCAGCAAAAGTCACAGCGCAAACTGTTTGCCAGCGTGGACGAGGTGCTGGCCCGCTGCGATCTGCATGACGGCATGACCGTGTCTTTCCATCACGCCTTCCGCGAAGGGGATAAGGTCATCAATTACGTAATGGACAAACTGGCTCAGCGCGGCCTGAAAGGCATCACGCTCGCGTCCAGCTCATTAATGTCCTGCAATACGCCGCTTATAGATCACATACGCAATGGCGTGATCGGCAAAATCTACACCTCCGGGATGCGCGGCGAACTGGCGGATGCGATTTCACACGGGCTGATGGACGAGCCGGTACAAATCCACTCCCACGGCGGGCGGGTAAATTTGATTCAGAAGGGCGAAATTGCCATTGATGTCGCGTTTCTGGCGGTCTCGTGCAGCGACGAATATGGCAATGCCAGCGGCAACGGCGGCACATCGCAGTGCGGCTCTCTCGGCTATGCGATGGTCGACGCAAAATATGCCAGAAAGGTGGTTTTGCTTACCGAAACCCTGAAGCCGTTCCCCAACCTGCCAGCCAGTATTATTCAGGATCAGGTTGACTATGTGGTGCAGATTGAGAGCGTCGGTGACCCGGCAAAAATCAGCGTAGGTGCCGCCAGGGTCACCAGCAATCCGCGCGAGCTGATGATTGCCCGCTCTGCTGCCGACGTTATCGAACACTCCGGCTATTTCCGCAACGGCTTTTCGATTCAGACCGGTTCAGGGGCGGCGTCAACCGCCTGTACACGGTTTATGGAAACCCGGATGCGCAAACACAATATCGTTGCCCGCTTCGCGCTCGGCGGGATCACCGGCAGCATTGTCGATCTGCATAAGAAAGGGTTAATCGAGAAGATCCTCGATACGCAAAGCTTTGACGGCGCGGCGGCAGCCTCTATGGCGGTCAATCCCGAACACGTGGAAATTTCCACCAACGTCTATGCGAACCCGGCTGCAAAAGCTGCCTGCTGCGACAGGGTGGACGTGGTCATCCTCAGCGCGCTGGAGGTGGACACTCAGTTCAACGTCAATGTCCTGACCGGCTCCGACGGCGTGATGCGCGGTGCGTCGGGCGGACACTGCGACGTCGCCGCGGCGGCCAATCTCACCATTGTGGTTGCCCCGCTGATCCGCAGCCGCATTCCTACCGTCGTCAGGCAGGTCACGACTCTGGTGACGCCGGGCGAAAGTATTGACGTTTTGGTTACCGATCACGGTATTGCCGTGAATCCGGCGCGCCCGGAAATTCGCGAACGCCTGATTAACGCCGGGCTGACCGTCGTAGACATCGACGCCCTGTATCAAAAGGCGCTGCTCATCTCGGGTGAACCCAAGCCTGTTGAGTTCACTGACCGGATCGTCGGCGTGGTGCGCTACCGCGACGGCAGCGTGATTGACGTGGTTCGTCAGGTGAAGGAGTAATCGTCATGACGGATAAAGCCTCGAACGTGAAAGTCACTCTGGAACAGGTGTTGAGCGCCAGAGAACAGCGAGCCCGTCGCCAGCAGGCGTGGCTGTTTCAGTCCGAACATACGGTTGTATCCGTCACGCTGGTCTGGCCGGGGGAGGTGAAGGATACCGACCTGACCAGACGGGTGATGGCCGTCGCGAATCAGGCCCTCGGCGAGGTATTCCGTACGCATCAGTGGACGGTCTGTCGGCATCAGATCCTGCAGCCGGTCACGGGGCCAGAAGCGCTCTGGTCGGTGTCGGCACCCGCGTGGATGATAAAACACGTCACGGCGCATCTGGAAGATAACCATCCTCTGGGACGCCTGTGGGACATCGACGTGTTTTGTCCGAAGACGGGACTGTTAAAAAGAAACGCCATCCAGCAGCCGATGCGCCGATGCTTTATCTGTCATGAACCGGCCCATGTTTGCTCGCGTGCGCGGCATCATTCGCAGGCCGAACTCACGCGCGTAATCGAGGCGTTAACCGATGACTACTTCGCTTGCCAGATGTAATGCGCCAGAGGTTCAGCGCACCTTCGCTGAGCTGGCTACCGAGGCCATGTATCGGGAAATTCGCTTAACCCCGAAGCCAGGTCTGGTGGATCGTGTAAACAGCGGGGCGCATCGCGACATGGATTTTGCGCTGTTCATGACCAGCATCGCGGCGATTGCGCCCTGGTTCTCAACGTTCTTTAACGTTGGCAGAGAGACGGCTCATCTTACTGGCCCGCAAACGCTGCGGGCCATAAGACCAACAGGCCTGGCCTGCGAGCAGGCGATGTTTAACGCCACCGGCGGGATAAATACCCATAAAGGCGGGATCTTCTCTCTGGGGCTGCTGTGTGCCGCGGCGGGACGTCTGACGCAAAGGGATGAAACGCTTACACAGCGCAGCTTATGCCGCGAGACCCGCATTATCTGTACCGGCATCGTTGAACAGGAGCTGAAAACGACCGGTATCGCCAGAACGAAGGGCGAGCAGCAGTTCCAGACATACGGGTTTACCGGGGCGAGAGGGGAAGCGGCCAGCGGTTTTATCACCGTTCGCCAGGCGGGTCTCCCGCACCTGCACACCGCGTCAGGTCAGGGCGAATCCGAAGACGTAGCGCTCTTGAGGATGCTGCTGGGTTTGATGGCGGCGAATCCGGATACCAATCTGGTTTCCCGTGGGGGAATAGAAGGTCTGAACTACGCCAGACGCTATGCGAGGCGGTTATTAAAAATAAAACGTCTCACGGCGGATAAATTAGTTATCGCGCTGCTCAGAATGGACGCGGAATTTATCAAACGCAATTTAAGCCCCGGCGGTAGCGCCGATCTTATTTCCGTTGGCTGGCTATTGTCGCAATTTCCACCCGACTAATCGCGAATAGCGTAACAGGAAAACGTCATGATTGAACAACGCCTGCAGCAGCTCAGTAAGGGTTATACCCTTGTTCTGGTCCCGGGTCTCAGAGACAGCGATGAACATCACTGGCAAAGCTGCTGGGGTCGGCGTTTTCCCTTCTGGAAACGGATCCAGCAGAAAAACTGGTTTGAGCCCGATATCGAAAACTGGGTCTCCGCCATTACCCGCGAGCTGGCAATGTGCCCGCTGCCCGCCATCCTCGTCGGCCACAGCTTTGGCGCGCTGGCGTCATGTCGGCTGCTGCAAACGCGGCGGGTAAACGTAGCCGGGGTGGTGATGGTCGCACCGGCAGAGCCTGCTTTTTTCGGACTTGAAGAGGCCATTCAGCCAACGGCATTACCCGTCCCCTGCATCATATTTGCCAGCCGAAACGATCCTCTGATGCCTTTTGCCCGCGCTCACTATTGGGCCACGTGCTGGCGCGGCCATCTCATCGATATCGGTGAGGCCGGACATATTAATTCTGAGTCCGGTTTTGGCGAATGGCCTTACGGACTCGAACGATTAACAGAATTTTGTGAACAACTTTAGCTTTAACAGGAGAACCTATGTTAGATGATTATCATCAGCACCAGAAAGCGCGCGCTGAATCGGGTATTCCGGCGAAACCGTTAACAGCGGAACAAACCGATGCACTTATTTATCGTTTAATAAATGATGCGCCCGCGCATCATCCGCTATTAATCGATTTATTAACCCACTGCGTCCCGCCGGGCGTCGATCCTGCGGCAAAGCTAAAAGCCGATTTTTTATTCAAGGTGGCATTGCAGGAATACCGTGTTAACGGGCTTTCTCCTGAAGCGGCTACGACGCTGCTGGGGTCCATGCAGGGGGGCTATAACGTCCAGCCGCTGATTGAGCTCCTTGACCATCCGAACCTGGCACCGCTGGCCGCTGAGCAGCTCTCTTCTACCATCCTGATCTTTGAAAAATTCAGCCGGGTGGAAGCCAAAGCGAAGAGCGGCAACGTCCGGGCAAAAGAGGTGCTTCACTCCTGGGCAAATGCCGAGTGGTTCACGCGCCGCCCGGCCATGCCTGAAAAAATTACCCTGAAGGTGTTTAAGGTTCCCGGTGAGACCAATACCGACGATTTGTCTCCGGCACCGGAGGCGTGGTCACGTCCTGATATTCCGCTGCACGCGCTCTCCATGCTCAGTAACGTCAGGGAAGGGGTAGCACCTGATGAACCCGGCGTACGTGGCCCTTTGCACCAGCTGGCAGAACTCAAAGCGTCGGGCTGGCCGCTGGTGTACGTCGGTGACGTCGTGGGGACAGGATCCTCACGTAAATCCGCCACCAACTCCATCCTTTGGCACATCGGGAACGATATTCCGTACGTGCCGAATAAACGTAACGGCGGGTTTGTGTTTGGCGGCAAAATCGCGCCCATTTTCTTCAACACGCTGGAAGATTCCGGTGCGCTGCCAATAGAGATGGATGTCTCCGCGCTGACGACCGGGATGCTGATCGATCTTTATCCGTACAAGGGCGAAATTCGTGAGACAGAAAGCCAGCGGCTGGTGACGACCTTTACCCTTAAAACCGAGGTGCTGCTGGACGAAGTACGCGCCGGCGGGCGGATCCCGTTGATTATCGGACGCAGCCTGACCGCGAAAGCGCGGGAATCGCTGAAGCTTGGGCCTTCCGCGGTATTCCGCACGCCCGCTTTGCCTGCGCCATCCGAAACCGGCTTTACGCTGGCGCAGAAAATGGTGGGTAAAGCCTGCGGCGTAGCGGGGATCCGTCCAGGGCAATACTGCGAGCCGAAAATCACTACCGTCGGTTCTCAGGACACCACCGGCGGGATGACGCGCGACGAGCTGACCGACCTGGCCTGCCTCACGTTTTCAGCCGACCTGGTGATGCAGTCTTTCTGCCACACCTCTGCCTACCCTAAGCCGGTAGATGTGCAACTGCATGAAACCCTGCCGCAGTTTATCACCCGCCGGAATGGGGTGGCGCTCAAGCCGGGTGACGGCATTATCCACTCGTGGCTTAACCGCATGCTGCTGCCGGATACGGTAGGCACGGGTGCCGACTCCCATACCCGCTTCCCGCTGGGGATCTCCTTCCCGGGCGGCTCCGGGCTGGTGGCGTTCGCCGCCGCAACCGGCATTATGCCGCTGGATATGCCTGAATCGGTGCTTGTGCGCTTTAAGGGCGAGATGCAGAAAGGGATCACCCTGCGCGACCTGGTGCATGCCATTCCGCTCTACGCCAGAAAGCAGGGGCTGCTGACGGTCGAGAAAAAGAATAAGCGCAACGTTTTCTCGGGCCGGATCCTCGAAATTGAAGGCCTGGAAACATTAAGCGCAGAGCAGGCGTTTGAACTGGCTGACGCCTCCGCCGAACGCTCCGCTGCCGCGTGCGTTATGCGCCTGGCGGAAGAGAATGTCGCGCAATATCTGCGCTCCAATGCGGCTCTTCTGCGCTGGATGGTTAAGCAGGGGTATCAGAACGCCGCCACGCTTGAACGACGCATTGCTGAAATCGAGGCGTGGCTGGCTAACCCGTCGCTGCTCCGCGCCGATCCTGACGCGGAATATGCGGCAGTCATTGAGATCGATCTCAATGACATCACCGAGCCGGTGGTCTGCGCCCCGAACGATCCGGACGATGCCCGGCTACTTTCGGAGGTTGCCAGCACTCCTGTTGAAGAGGTCTTCATAGGCTCCTGCATGACAAATATCGGTCACTTCCGCGCTGCGGGTGAAATCATGGCTGGTGGCAGCGAAAGCCAGGCGCGTTTGTGGCTCGCACCGCCGACAAAAATGGATGCCCAACAACTCTCCCGCGAGGGCTATTTTAATCAGTTTATTAAAGCGGGGGCGAGAATCGAGCCTGCGGGCTGTTCCCTGTGCATGGGGAACCAGGCGAGGGTGCGTGAAGGGAGCAACGTAGTATCGACGTCCACCCGAAATTTCCCGCATCGTTTGGGAACGAATGCGAAAGTGTTCCTTGCCTCAGCTGAATTAAGCACCGTCGCGGCCATGCTCGGGAAAATGCCAACCGTGGAAGACTATTTTAGCTATACGGATAAACTTCACGATGCGCATGAAAATATCTATCGCCATCTCAGTTTTGATGCTTTGACCGAATATCAGTCCAGGGAAGGTGATAATATCAATATTGTTAGTGTGTAATTCTAAGTTATTTATTTGATAAATGTATTTAATCGGTGGAGGCTTCTCTCAGGAGCGGCCTCCGCTATTCAGGGACCCTTTTCTCATGGGTGAGATATGCTTAACTCCAATGTTTTAAAAACAATCTTACTTGCCGCAATAATATTATTATCAATATTTATTCCTCCGCCTGATGGATTAACCAAAGAGGCGTGGATACTGGCAGGCATATATCTGTCCGCTATCGTTGGGCTGGTCATTAAACCGTATCCCGAACCCGTCATTATGCTGGTCGCGGTGGCATTAACCTGTTTTACCGTAACAAAATTCCCGGATTCTCCTGTCAAATCAATGGATGTCCTGAGCGGATACGCCTCAGGTACAACCTGGCTGGTGTTTAGCGCCTTTACGCTTAGCGCGGCTTTTGTTACTACCGGTCTGGGGAAACGCCTTGCCTACTGGTTTATCCTCAAGTTTGGCAGCACGACGCTGAGGCTGGGGTATGTGACCGCCTTGCTGGATTTGGTGCTGGCGCCGGCGACACCCTCAAATACCGCGCGAGCAGGTGGCGTGGTTTTCCCTATTATTAACAGTATCGCGACGGTATTAGGCTCAACGCCAAAAGAGACGCCGTGCAGGGCTGGCCGTTATTTAATGGTCAATGTCTATATGGTGACTAAAACGACCAGCTATATGTTTTTAACGGGCTTTGCCGGAAACGCGTTAGCGCTACAGCTAATTTCCGATATCTTCCATGTTCATATTAGCTGGATAGGCTGGATGCTGGCGGGAGCACCGTTGGGGTTATTGATGCTGTGTATCATCCCCTATATTTGCTATCGCGTTGCCTCCCCGGAAATTAAAAAAATTGATAATGTCGCTATTGCTACCAACGGCTTGCAAAGTCTCGGGGCAATGAGCCTCAAAGAGAAGGGCCTGGTCGTTATTTTTATTGCTGCCTTATTGGGCTGGATCTTTTCTCGTCAGCTTGGGCTCAATGAATCCGCCGTCGCCATTATCGCAATGGGCGCGGCGCTGCTGTTTAATATTATCGGCTGGAGCGATGTGCAGAAAAACAAAGGCGGCTGGAATACCCTGATGTGGTACGGGGGCATCATCGGTCTGAGCGCCACGCTGAGCAAGGAGGGATTTTTCCGCTGGCTGGCTGATTTCCTGTCAGCGCACCTCAATTTTCTCAGCGCGGGGAATATGACCATCGTTATTATCGTGTTTCTCAGCGTGCTGGTTCGTTATTTCTTTGCCTCCGGCGGGGCGTACGTCGCGGCGATGGTGCCGGTCTTTGCCACCGTGGGGCTGGTTACCGGAACGGCACCCGTTCTGCTTGCTCTCGCCATTCTGTTTTCCAACTCCTATGGGGGTTGCATCACGCATTATGGCGGCGCAGCGGGGCCGATTATCTTCGCTGCGGGGTACAACGACATCAGGTCATGGTGGACTATCGGTACGCTCGTGGCGTTGTGCACGTTTTTAATCCACATGTTCCTCGGCATTCCCTGGTGGGGATTCCTGATGCAGCACGGCATGCTGCAGTCTTAACGGATGAGGAGATGGTGAAACGCAGGCCGGGTAAGGCGTCGCCGCCACCCGGCAACATCACTGCTCAGACGGGGTAGTAAACAACTCGAGCGTAATTAATGTATCGAGATGCCTGTTAAACGCGGCCTCGTCCATTTCGGGCATGTTTAAGATATACATCCCGTCAAGACCACACACCAGACCAATCAAGCGCCAGGCAATATTTTCTGCCCGATCGCCCGGACGCAATGCCCCGGCCTCCGTTCCCGCTTTGATAAGCGCCACCGTTTCCTGATGCCACATCTCCATGGTCATCACATAGGCGCCCTTGATGTCGGCATCACGGCTGGCAAGGATCTGGGCTTCACGCCACAGGCGAATATAGGGCTCAAACCTCCCGTCATCGCTGCCGAGCATGGCATGAAGCTGCTCCCGCCAACCGGCCTGTTTACCCGCGACATCCGCATCCAGCAGCTCGCGAATCAACCGTACGAAGGCCAGCGATTTTAACTCCCCGCCGGAGGTAAAATGATGGTGAACCTGTCCGGTGGCGACTCCGGCTTCAGCCGCAACGCGGCGGACCGTCATTGCCGCCAGTCCTTCTGCCAGCGCCACGCGCATGGCGGCCTGTAAGATGGCTTCCCGCCGTTCATCCTTGCTCAGATATCGCATGTTTACTCACTCTCAATGGGAACGAAACGAGTGTAACAAAAAGCTGGACATGCGTTCAACTTTACGTAGGATCGCATCCTGGACATGTGTCCATGTTTTAAAAGAAAAGGAAATTTATGTTTCGTCAGTGGTTAGCGTTAGTGATTATCGTGCTGGTGTATATCCCGGTGGCGATCGACGCGACGGTGCTGCACGTGGCGGCGCCGACATTGAGCATGACGCTGGGTGCCAGCGGCAATGAATTGCTGTGGATCATCGATATTTACTCGCTGGTGATGGCGGGTATGGTGTTGCCTATGGGCGCCCTGGGTGACCGTATCGGTTTTAAACGGCTGTTGATGATTGGCAGTACGCTGTTTGGCCTGTCATCGCTGGCGGCAGCGTTTGCCCCGTCAGCAGGGTGGCTGATTGCGGCGCGCGCCTCGCTGGCAATTGGTGCGGCGATGATTATTCCGGCTACGCTGGCTGGGATCCGTACGCTGTTTATCGACGCGCGGGATCGTAATATTGCGCTCGGCGTCTGGGCGGCGGTCGGTTCCGGTGGGGCGGCGTTTGGCCCGTTGATTGGCGGTATGCTGCTTGAGCATTTTTACTGGGGATCGGTGTTTTTAATTAACGTGCCGATTGTGCTGGTGGTGGTTTCGCTGGCCGCGCGTTTTGTGCCTCCTCAGCACGGCCGCCCGGAGCAGCCGCTGAATATTAGCCATGCCATTATGCTGATTGTGGCGATTTTACTGCTGGTCTACAGTGCGAAAACCGCCCTGAAAGGCGCGCTGTCACCGTGGATAGTCGCGTCCGCGCTGATTACCGGCTCGGTACTGCTGTTTATCTTCGTGCGTATTCAGCTCCGCGCTCGCGTACCGATGATCGACATGCGTCTGTTCTGCCATCGCATCATTTTGAGCGGCGTGGTGATGGCGATGACCGCCATGATTGCCCTGGTCGGGTTTGAGCTGCTGATGGCCCAGGAGCTGCAGTTTGTTCATGGCTTTACGCCGTTTGAAGCGGGCATGTTCATGCTTCCGGTGATGGTCGCCAGCGGGTTCAGCGGGCCGATCGCAGGCGTGCTGGTTGGGCGATTAGGGCTACGCATCGTCGCGGCCGGCGGCATGGGGCTCAGCGCCGTCAGCTTTATCGGGCTGTCGATGCTCGACTTCAGCACACAGCAGTGGCAGGCGTGGGGGCTGATGGTGCTGCTCGGCTTCAGTGCCGCCAGCGCGCTGTTGGCCTCGACTTCCGCCATTATGGCTGCCGCGCCGAAGGAGAAAGCCGCCGCTGCAGGGGCGATTGAAACCATGTCCTATGAGCTGGGGGCCGGGCTGGGGATCGCCATTTTTGGTCTGCTGTTGACCCGCAGCTTCTCGGCGTCGATTGACCTGCCGCAGGGGCTGAATGCCTCGCTCATCGATAAAGCCTCGTCATCGATTGGGGAAGCGATGAAGGTGGCGCAGGATCTGACGCCGTCCCTGGCGGAGCCGGTGATTGAGGCGGCGAAAAGTGCGTTTATTACCTCCCACAGCGTGGCGCTGGGCAGTGCGGGCGGCATGCTGCTGTTGCTGGCAGTGGGGATCTGGTTCAGCCTGGCGAAGGTCAATCCGCAGTAAACCGCGCGGTAAAACAGGGGCAGCGGTTGGCGCGGGCGGGGCAGATGAGCTATGTTTTTTACAGGATTATCTGACTCTTGCTGGAAAATATGAGCCTTCGCCACAGCAGTGAACCGTCCCAACCGCTCTCCCGGTTAACCCTGCTTGCAGGGGGGGCGCTGGGCGTCGTTTTTGGTGATATCGGCACCAGCCCGCTTTATACCTTCCGGACGGTACTTTCGCTCTCTGAGCATGACCCTACGCCCGGCGTCATACTGGGCCTACTCTCCCTGATCACCTGGACACTCATCCTGGTGACATCCATAAAATATGCCGCCTTCGCCATGCGAATTGATAATCATGGCGAGGGGGGCATCATGGCCTTAATGTCGCTTCTGGTGGAGAAAGGCAAAGGCGGGCGCTGGGTCATTTTTGCCGCCCTGATTGGCGCCGCGTTGATATACGGTGACGGCGCGATAACCCCGGCCATCTCCGTGCTTTCTGCCCTTGAAGGGCTGGAGATGGTGATCCCTGAGTCCCAGCCGTACATATTACCCCTGACGGTGGCAGTGTTGCTGGCGCTGTTTCTTATCCAGCCTTTTGGTACCGCCCGCATAGGGAAAATATTTGGCCCGGTCATGGCGCTGTGGTTCCTGGCGATTGCGGCCCTGGGCGTGCGGGGGATCGTTCAGCACCCCTCGGTACTGTTGGCCCTTAATCCTGCTTACGGCATCGCATTTTTGTTTTCGAACGGGTACACCAGTTTCCTGGTCCTGGGCGGCGTTTTTCTCTGCGTGACGGGGGCCGAGGCCCTGTATGCAGACATGGGGCATTTCGGTAAAAAGCCCATCTGGCTTGCCTGGTACGGTATCGTCTTTCCTTCGCTGCTGCTCAACTATGCTGGCCAGTCAGCGCTGATTCTGGCCGGTGCCGACAGCAAGCAAAACCTTTTCTACACGCTCTGTCCGCCTGTTCTCCAGGTTCCGCTCATCATTCTTGCCGCGCTGGCGACGATAATCGCCAGTCAGGCGATTATTACCGGCGCGTTTTCCATGACGCGCCAGGCCATTCAGCTTGGCTGGTTACCCCGGTTACGCATCAAACAGACGGCGGCAGAAAGCTACGGTCAGATTTATATCGGGATAATAAACTGGCTGCTGATGGTGGTGACCATCGGGCTGGTGGTGTTCTTTAAATCCTCCGATAAGCTTGCCGCGGCGTACGGCATCGCCGTGTCGTTAACCATGCTGATGACCACGGGGCTGTTGTTTGTGGCGATGCGGGAAGTGTGGCGCTGGAGCCGGGTCAGCAGCGCGCTTATTGCCCTCTGTTTCCTGGTGATTGATGCCACCTTCTTGTTTGCCAATCTAATTAAAGTCCTGGAGGGCGGCTATATCCCGCTGCTGATGGCCGCAGCCATTTGTACGGTGATGCTAATCTGGCACCGCGGCGTTAAGGCGGTCTCCGCATCGGTGGGCGAGAAGGGCGTCAGCGTGGATGCGTTCTTTGCCCAGCTTCAGCAAAAGACGGTGCCCAGAGTGGTAGGCTCGGCCGTGTTTTTGACCCGTACACAGAACAATATCCCACCAGTCATGCGCTGGCATGTCGCGCGAAATCGGGCGCTACAGCAGGATGTGTTGTCGCTGACCATTGATATACTCAATGTGCCCTACGTCGGGGAAGAGCAGCGTATCAGGGTGGAGCAGCGCGCGCCGGGCTACTGGCACGGCGTTGCGCAATATGGGTTTATGGAACACCCGGACATTCCGCGGTTGTTACAGGGGGTCAGCGAGATTAACGCGCTTTTTGCCACGGATGATGCCACCTGGTATGTCGGGCATGAAACCATTGTGGCAGGCGAAGGCGGGGCCGGTATGGCGGCCTGGCAACGGCACATTTTTGCCTTCATGAAGCGCAACTGCACGCACGTCATCAACCACTACCACCTTCCCAGCGATCGGGTGGTTGAAATCAGCCGGCGCGTTGCCGTCTAGCGTCGCGCGAAAGCAGGGGGCTGCTTTCGCGCCGTTCTAGCTCTCCTGGGCCGCGGACAGGACGCTGTGCAACAGCACGTTCGCCCCTTTCTCCGACCACTCCGGCAGGATCCTTTCCGCTTCGTTATGGCTGACGCCCTTCACGCAGGGGATAAAGATCATGCTGGCGGGCGCAATTTTGCTCACATAGCAGGTGTCGTGTCCCGCACCGGAGACCATCGGTTTCGACGAATAGCCCAGTTCCGCCACGGCCTTCTCCGTACGAGCGAGGCATTCGGCATCAAACGCGATGGGCGCGTAGTCAAAAATGCGCTCAACGAGAGCCGACACGCCGCGCAGGCTCAGGCTTTCAGCCACCTTATGCAGCGCCGCTTCCATGGCTTCCAGAGCCTGCTGCGCCGGATGGCGAAACTCCACGCTGCATTCCACACGAGACGGCACGACGTTGCGCGAGTTTGGCGTAACCTTCGCCATACCGATCGTCGCGCGTCCGTCCGGCGCATGCCGATAGCCAATCTCTTCCACTTTCAATGCAAGCTCAGCGAAGGCGGTCAGCGCGTCACGGCGGCTGTGCATCGGCGTCGTGCCCGCGTGAGCGGCGAATCCGCCCAGCGTCAGGGTAAACCAGCGCTGGCCCATTGCCGCGCGGACGAGCCCGATATCGATGACCTCATCTTCCAGGATCGGGCCCTGTTCGATGTGCAGCTCGTAGCAGGCGTGAACAGGAAACGCGCGGGCAGGGGCTTCACCCCGGTAGCCAATGTTATCCAGCGCTTCACCCACGGTGATACCGTTGCTATCCGCGCGGGCGTGGGCGTACGCTTCGCTAAACTGCCCCGTCCAGACCCCTGAAGCGAGCATGGCTGGCGCAAATCGCGCGCCTTCTTCGTTGGTCCAGTTCACCAGCACGATGTCACGCTCCGTCTCAACGTGATGGTCATTGAGGGTACGCAGCAGCTCAAGCCCGGCCAGCACGCCGTAAACCCCGTCGTAGTTCCCGCCCAGCGGCTGGGTATCCACGTGCGAACCGGTCATGACCGGGGCAAGCTGCGGGTTTTTTCCCGCGCGGCGGATAAACATGTTGCCCATGCTGTCGACGTCACAGGTAAAACCGGCGTCCATCGCCCAGTCGCGCAGCAGGTTACGCGCGACACGATCTTCCTCGCTCAATGCCAGACGGGTGACGCCACCGGCGGGCGTGCCGCCGATCTGCGCCATCATCTCAAGCGTTGACCACAGCCGTTCGGCGTTGACGCGGATCATGGCTTGTCCTTGCTGCTGCGGTAGCGGAAATCACAGCACGCACCGCCCTGCATGATGGTGGTGGTGCGGGTTAGCTCAACGTCCGGCGCATAGCCAACGATGAATTTTTCATCCCGCGCGCAGGAGAGCAGATGGCCAATCTCGCCCAGCCCCATTTCGTGATACATCTCCGCGTAGCGACAGCGGGTCACGTTGTAGTTGTACTGCTTGTCGTCGGCGTCGATCACCTTCACGTCCAGGGCGTTATCCTTCTCCCACAGATACTGCAGGGCGATAAAGCTCTTGATGTTCGCGCCGTTGGGTTCTTTGCTGGCAAACGCTTTGCCAGCGTCAATCGCGGCCTGCTCAATGGCCTCGCCAATCACCGCCTGGGCGCGGGCTTTCCCTATCTCGCGCACCAGGATTTCATAAATTGGCTTAATAATTTCGGCTTCAATTTTGCGGCGGGCGAGAATGCCCAGCTCGTTATTATCACTCATCACATTGCCTCGCTGCGTTACTTCGCTTTTGCGCCGCCCAGCACGGTCTGCGGCTGCCATTTGCCGTCGACCACCTTGTAGACCGTGAACGACGGCGATTTCAGGTTGCCCTCTTTATCAAACGCGATCTGTCCGGTGACGCCGGAATAGCTGATGGCGCGCAGGGCGGGCAGATAGTCGGACGGCTCAACGGAGTTTGCTTTTTCCATTGCCGCAACCAGCACGCGGGTGGCGTCATAGGCGAACGGGGCGTGCAGTTCGATATGGGTGTGGTAGCGGGACTGGTACGCCTGCTCGAACGCTTTGCCGCCCGGCATCTGGTCAACGGGCAGACCCGGCTCCAGCGCCACAACGCCTTCGCCTTCTTTCTGCGCCAGCTTGAGGAATGTCTGGCTGACGAATCCGCCTGCGCCCATCAGCGTGGCATTCATGCCCAGCTGTTTGATGCGACGCGCCAGCGGTGCGGCCTGGCTGTCGACGCCGCCGAAGAAGATCAGATCGGCGTTTTTACTGCGGATGGCGGTCAGTACGGCGCTGAAGTCCACCGTTTTGTCATCCACGTACTGACGATCGACAATTTTCACGCCCTGGGCTTCCAGCGATTTAATAAACTGGTCTGCCAGACCCTGACCAAATGCGGTACGGTCGTCGATCACCGCAATGCGTTTGGCTTTCAGGGTATTCACCGCGTACTGACCGGCGAGCTGGCCGCCGTCATCGTCGTGTCCCATCACGCGGAAGCTGGTATCAAAACCTTGTTGCGTATAGGCGTGACCGGTCGCGACCGGTGCGACCTGTGCGATGCCCGCATCGTGATAGACACGTGCGGCAGGAATGCTGGTACCGGTGTTCCAGTGACCGACGACGCCCGCCACGCCGCTATCCACCAGACGCTGCGCGACGGCTACGGCAGTGCGCGGGTCGGACTGATCGTCTTCGGACTGCAGTTTGAAGGTCACCGCTTTGCCGCCGATGGTCGGGTGCTGCTTGTTAATGTCGTCAATGGCCAGCTGCGCGCCGTTCTCCAGATCTTTACCGATACGGGCAGACGGGCCGGTGAGCGGGCCCGCGAGACCGATGACCACGGTTTCGCTGTCAGCGGCCCACGTGGCCGGCGAGGCAAAGCTGCCGAGGAGGATAGCGGCGCTGAGCGCACTGATTTTTACTGTTTTCATTGTATTTCCCTGATGTTGGCTGGTGTGGTTAAACGGGCATTTCGCCCAAATAAATCTGTGCAATCTGGTCGTCATTGAGCAGCGCTTTCGATTCGCCATGATGAACAATGCTGCCGCTGTCCATCACCCACGCGCTGTCGGTGACTTCCAGCGCGAGACGGGCGTTTTGTTCGATGAGCAGCAGGGCAACGCCGCGCTCGCGCAGGCCGGCAATGACGGCAAAAATGTTTTCAACCATCTTCGGCGCGAGGCCCATCGACGGCTCGTCGAGGATCAGCAGGCGCGGGCGGCTGAGCAGGGCGCGGTTTAGGGCCAGCAGCTGTTGCTCACCGCCGGACAGCAGGCCGGCAAGCTGATGCTGGCGTTCGCCCAGGCGCGGGAAGCGCTCGAATATCTCGTTCATTTCGCGATTAACGGTGACAGTGTCACGCCTGAGCCAGGCGCCCATCTGCAGGTTTTCCAGGACCGTCATGCGGGAGAAGATCCCGCGGCCCTCCGGGACCATCACCAGTCCGTCGCGCAGTAGCGCCTCGGGCCTGTGTCTGCGGACGTCTTTACCGCGGAATTCTATACTGCCGCTAAAACTTTCCAGCCCGGTAATGGCGCGTACGGTGGAGCTTTTCCCCGCGCCGTTCGCGCCGATCAGCGTAGCCTGTTCGCCCTCGCGCAGGGTAAAGGAGACATCGCGTACGGCCTGAATGCCGCCGTAATGCACGTCCAGACGTTCTACCTTCAGTAATTCAGACATGGGCATTGCCTCCAAGCCAGGCGGCGATCACTGCCGGATCGCGCCGCACATTTTCCGGCGTGCCGCTGGCAAGCGTTTTGCCGTAATCAAGGACCGTCAGACGGTCGCAGATGCCCATCACCAGCTTGACGTCATGTTCAATCATCAGCAGGGTTTTGCCGTCATCGCGGATGCGGATGAGCAGCTCGCCAAGCGCCACTTTTTCCGCCGCGTTCATCCCGGCGGCGGGTTCGTCCAGCGCCAGCAGCAGCGGATCCGTTGCCAGCGCGCGGGCGATTTCAAGGCGGCGCTGATGGCCATAGGCCAGATCGCAGGCGCGATAGTGGGCGAACTGCGCAATGCCGGTATAGTCCAGCCAGTGCCAGGCCAGTTCGCGGGTCTGTTTCTCTTCCTCACGGGCGCGTTTGTGGCGGCTCAGCGCGGCCCACAGGCCGTTACGGGTGCGGACGTGGCGGCCCACCATCACGTTTTCCAGTACCGACATGTCGTTGAAGAGGCGCACGTTCTGGAAGGTGCGCGCAATCCCGGCGGCGGTCACTTTCTCTATGTGTTTTGGGAAATAGGGCTTATCCGCTATCGAAAACTCGCCGCTGTCCGCCGGATAAAGCCCGGTGATCAGGTTAAAACAGGTGGTTTTTCCCGCCCCGTTGGGACCAATCAGGCCGTAGATCTCACCCTTGTTCACGGCGATCGAAACGTCATCCACGGCGGTAAGCCCGCCGAAGCGTTTTGACATGTTGCGTACGGTTAACAGGCTCATGCTTTCACCTCCTTGTGGCGAACCGGCCAGATGCCTGAAGGACGCACCAGCATCACCAGCACCAGCGCCAGGCCGTAGAACAGCTGACGCAGCACTTCCGGGTCAATCAGTACCGTACCGAACAGCGCCTGCTGAACTGGCGCTGCCTGACTGCGCAGCAGTTCCGGCAGGGCGGTAAGCAGTATCGCGCCCAGGATCACGCCAGGAATGTGTCCCATACCGCCCAGCACCACCATCGCCAGCACGGCAATGGATTCCTGTAACGTGAAGGATTCCGGGGAGACAAAGCCCTGAAACGCGCCGAACAGGGCACCCGCCACGCCGCCAAAAGAGGCACCCATCGCAAAGGCCAGCAGCTTATAGTTACGCACGTTGATGCCCATCGCGCGCGCCACATCCTCATCTTCACGGATGGCGTGCCAGGCGCGACCAATGCGGGAATGCTGCAGGCGCAGGCAGACAAAAATAATCGCCACAATCACCAGCATCAGCAGGTAGTACCACAGCCAAAGCGCGGGCACTTTGAATCCAAACCAGTGGTATACGCCGCTAAACTTCCGGCCGAACAGGTTGAGCGTATCCACCCCGGTAATACCCTTCGCACCGTTGGTGATGTTCACCGGTCGGTCGAGGTTGCGCATCAGAATGCGGATAATTTCGCCAAAGCCGAGGGTTACTATCGCCAGGTAGTCCCCGCGCAGCTTCAGCGTGGGAGCACCGAGTAAAATGCCGCAGACCGCCGCGACGAGCGCTGCCAGCGGAATAATCAGCAGATATGAGGTGTGCAGCCCGTCCGGGAACCAGACGCTGAGGACAGGAAATACCGCCAGCAGGTGTGGGGAGGCCATTAGTGCCGCAAGGTAGGCGCCGACCGCGTAAAAGGCGATAAAGCCCATGTCCAGCAGGCCGGTATAGCCGACCACAATATTGAGCCCGAGTGCCAGCATGATGTAGAGCAGGGCGAAGTCGATCACACGTACCCAGTAGTTGCCGCCAAGCTGCGTGGCCATTACGGGAGCAATCAGCAGCGCGAGGCAGAACAGGACCATGCCTGACCAGAATTTGCGCGTCGTCGTCGGGGCCTGAAGTTGAAGTGTTGTCATGGTATTCCTTACGCCCTGTGCGCCACGCGCTCGCCCAGCAGGCCTGCCGGACGGAAGACCAGCACCAGAATCAGGACCATAAAGGCAAAGACATCCTGATAGTTGCTGCCAAAGACGCCGTGGGTGAGTTCCCCCAGATAACCTGCGCCCAGCGCTTCGATAATGCCGAGCAGGATCCCGCCAATCATTGCGCCACGAATGTTACCAATGCCTCCCAGCACGGCGGCGGTAAAGGCTTTGATTCCGGGCAAAAAGCCCATTGAGAAGCTGGCGTTGCCGTAGTTGCTGGCCATCATGACGCCTGCCAGCGCGGCAAATACGCCGCCAATGGCGAACGTCAGGGTAATAATGGCATTGGGGTTAACACCCATCAGTGTGGCCACGCGCGGGTTTTCCGCCACGGCGCGCATGCCGCGGCCCAGGCGGGTGTATTCCACCAGCAGCCATAGCCCGGTCATCACCGTAAGCGCCAGCGCCACGGTAACAATGCCGGTGACGGTCACAATGGCAGGGGGATGCAGTTCACTTCCTGCCGTCACGGCGATCGGATCCATGGGCAGGATCTGCGGGAACATCAGCGGGTTACGCGTCCAGATAATCATCGCCACGGTTTGCAGCAGGACCGAGACGCCGATACCCGAGATCAGCGGTGCCAGGCGTGGGGCGTTACGCAGTCGACGGTAGGCAAACCGCTCCACGGCCATCGCCAGCAGGGCGCAAACGGCCATGGCAATCATCAGGGCAACGCCAAGCTGCAACAGCAGCGGCATGTGTGGAAAGGTGGTATTCAGGGTGTTAATGGCGGAAAGCGTGGTGAGCGCACCGACCATCAGAATATCGCCGTGAGCAAAGTTAATAATGCGCAAGATGCCATACACCATGGTATAGCCCAGCGCGATCAGTGCGTAGATGCTTCCCAGCATCACACTGTTGATCAGTTGTTGTATGAGTGTATCCAACGTCTGTACCCGCAAAGTGCTGTTTCAGCGGCTACCATCCAATAAATGAATTAAATTGTAAAATACACATATATTATTTCTTATGATAAACCGGCATTGCTTTATCTTAATGATTTATATAAAGATAATGTAATCGCGTTCCCGGCTAAAAAGCCTAAAGAAATCAATATATGAATAAAACAGAACAATCGGCAGATTTGTCCGCGTATGCAGACAGTCGCATGGCAAACGATCCTCCGCTTCGGGCTGTCCGTGCCTTTGAGGCCATCGCCCGGCTGGGCAGCGTCACGCTGGCCGCGCAGGAGCTGGATATCTCTCCGTCGGCGGTAAGCCATCAGCTCAAGGTGCTCGAAGGATACCTGCAAATGCCGCTGACGGAACGTCAGGGGCGCAGGCTGGTGCTGAGCCAGCACGGACGTGAATATTACCGCTCGATCCGCGCGGCGTTTAACGTGCTGCGCCAGGCAACGGAGCACCTGGCGGAGCAGGCGCAAACGCGTCAGGTCACCATCAGCCTGATCCCGCTTTTTGGCATGGGGTGGTTCATCCCACGTTTACCTGCGTTCATGCGCGCCAATCCCCAAACCGAGATCAACGTGGTGTATGCCAACCACCGTAACTATCTGAGCGACGCGTCGGATATGTCGATTCGTTTTGGCAACGGGCAGTGGGCGGGCTATCAGAGTGAAAAGCTGATTTCCGGTCAGATGGTGCCGGTGTGCAGCCGTGCGTTTTTGCGTGTTCATGGCCACATCGACACGCCTGAGCAACTGCTGCAAATGCCGCTGTTGCACGATGAAGAGCGTACGAGCTGGACGCAGTGGTTTTTGTTGCAGGGGGTAAAACGTCCACTCCGGCGCAGCGGCCCGCTGTTTGAAGACGGACTGTTGACGCTGGCGGGCGTACAGGCTGGTCTGGGCTGTGCGCTAATGCGTGAGCCGCTGATTGCGCCGTATCTTGAGAGCGGCGAGCTGGTGAAGATATTTGACTTACCCATTGATGACGGGCGCGACTATCACCTCTGCGTGCGTTCAGATTCAGAGATGACCGAGGACGGCAAGCTGCTGCAAACCTGGCTTCGTTGGGCGGCGAACGGAGAGTCGTCAGCCGGATAGGAAGATAAAAAAAGCCAGCTTGTTCAGCTGGCTTTTGTAGTGACAATATTTAGAACTGGTAGGTCAGACCCAGCGCCACGATGTTGTCTGTACCGATGCCTGCCTGGCGAGTGAACTTGTTGTCGTCGAGCAGGTTGATTTTGTAATCCACGTAGGTGGACATGTTTTTGTTAAAATAATAGGTCGTGCCAACATCGATGTATTTAACCAGATCCTGGTCGCCGAAGTTTTCGATGTCTTTGCCTTTAGACTGCAGGTAAGCGATGGATGGACGCAGGCCAAAGTCGAACTGATACTGAGCCACAACTTCGAAGTTTTGCGCCTTGTTTGCAAAGCCGTAGATGTCGGTACGCTTGTTGTTAGAGGTACCGAAGCGGGTTGCGTTATAGGTCTGAGAGTACTGCGCCGCGAGGTAAACGTTGTTCGCGTCGTATTTCACACCACCGCTGTATACTTCAGCGCGGTCGCCTTCACCGTATACGCCAGCCGCATTCTGGTCAGCGGTACGACGGGAAGAGGACATTGCACCACCTACGCTGAAGCCTTCGCCCAGATCGTAAGTCAGGGATGCGCCATAGCCGTCACCGTTCTGGTTCAGCAGGCTGCGACCGCTGGTGTTTTCACCCTCTACGCTGCCGTTTTTGCCCTGATACTGCAGAGCAAAGTTCAGGCCGTCCACCAGACCAAAGAAGTCCTGGTTACGGTAGGTCGCGACGCCGTTAGCACGTTGCTGCAGGAAGTTGTCAGCGCCGTAGGTATCGCCGCCAAATTCTGGCAGAACGTCTGTCCAGGAAGTTACGTCGTAGATTACGCCGTAGTTACGACCGTAATCAAAGGAGCCTGCTTCAGCAAACTTCAGACCTGCAAACGCAACACGGGTCCAGGACTTGTTGTCGCCTTCTTCCTGGTTGCCCTGAATCTGGTATTCCCACTGGCCGTAGCCGGACAGCTGATCGTTAACCTGGGTTTCACCCTTGAAGCCGATACGCATGTAGGTTTTATCGCCATCTGCGCCTGCGTCATCAGAGAAATAGTGCAGACCTGTTACTTTACCGTACAGATCCAGCTTGTTACCGTCTTTGTTGTAAATTTCGGCAGCGTTAACAACGCCTGCTGCCAGCATGGAAGTGACTGCCACTGCAACTAATTTAAGTTTCATCTTAAATGTTCCTTATAATTTTTTTTCAGTATTTCCTGAACCACTGTGAACGATTTCTAAACGAGGCTGCTCGTCAATGGCATGCTATTTTTAAAAATCTCGTAGTCTTATTTCAATAATAAGTTTCAAATTATTAAAGGTAATTTCAATTAGTGTGATCTCGATCGTGTGAAAAGGCGCTTATTCAAACAAAGCGCCCGAATTTTATACGATTATTAATTATGTTATCTGCGGGACTATTGCCATCGCTATAATTTCTGTGAGTTTTAGTATATTAAGTTAGATTTCGGTATTCCCGATGTGTTGAGGGGGTGCTATTAGTTTTTGAGCTTAATAACAGTGAGTTAGGGGAGGGTTTAAACGTATATTGCGAATATTTGCATGGATGTGTCAGAATTGAATTATTACATTCAATGCTATCCATAATGTTAATATTCATGGTTGACTAGTTTCATGTCGTTGTCAGTTTGTGTCAATTATCTTGTTGAGCGTTTACAGAAGGTGCTAAATATAAACCGAAATTAAACAGACATCCTATTATTAGGATAAATATTCTGAGGTGCGATCACACTTTAAATTTATGTTAATTATGTTGCCGGGTTGAAATTTACCCGGCCGTGCGAGAAAGCATTATTTTCTTGTTGCGTACCAGCAGAGTAACGACCCGGCGCAGACCATCAGGGCGCCTTGCCAGAACGAGAATGAGAGGGGGGAACTCAGCACTGCGGCGGCAAGCGCGGCTGAAAGGACCGGGGTAAAATAGGATACGGCAGCCAGAACCGTGACGTTACCGTGCAGGATGCCAATATTCCATGCGGCGTACCCAAACCCAAGGGCAATGCCGCACATGACGAGTTTCACCACCACCGGAAGCGTGAACACCATCTCTGGCTGATCGCTCAGGGCATATTTCACCCACAGACTCAGCGCGGTCAGTAAAACAAACAGGGTGATGCCGTTTTGTCCTTTCGCAAATTTGCTGGTGACCGTGCAGTAGGCGGCCCAGATAAAGGCCCCGGCAAACGCCAGCGCGTAGCTCAGCGGGCTGGAAACGATATTGCGGGTTATTTCATCAAGATGTAAACCCTGTTCACCGCCCAATACCCAGCAGACGCCCAGCAGCGATATGACCAGGCCGGGGATCACCCACAGGGTGGATTTCTGTCCGTTAAACAAAATGGCAAACACAATGGTCAGGCTCGGCCAGAGGTAATTCACCATACCGACTTCAATCGCCTGCGATCGCGTTGCAGCATAGCCCAGCGACAGCGCCAGGCATATTTCGTAGCTGACAAATAAAACGCTGCCCGCAATAAGATAGCGGGGTGAAAACCGTCTGATATCAGGAAATCCTACCGTCACCAGACACAGTAATCCGCTGAGGGTGTAGATCATCGCCGCACCGCCTACCGGCCCCAGTCCCTCACTCACGCTGCGAATAAGGCCGACCATGGTGCTCCATAACAGTATTGCCGCCAGCCCAATAAGCGTTGCCTTTTTTCTGTCCATTACTTCGCCATTGCAATAAAAATCAAAGGAAAAATGTATCGCATTACGCCTGTCGCTGTCGTGAATTATTCTCTTAAGCCGTTAATCAAAAAGGAGTAATGAAATGTACCGGGGGTGACTATTAAGGGGGGGAAGACAGATGACCTTGATTTGACGCAAAAAAAACAGGGACTTTACTGCTAGTTTGCGGCGCGAAGTCTTATACGAATACGAGGACAACGATGGACGTCAGCCGCAGACAATTTTTTAAAATCTGCGCGGGCGGTATGGCCGGAACAACAGCCGCAATGCTGGGATTTGCTCCCAAAATGGCGCTGGCTCAGGCACGCAACTATAAGCTGCTGCGCGCGAAAGAGATCCGTAACACCTGCACATACTGCTCCGTAGGTTGTGGGCTTTTGATGTATAGCCTGGGCGATGGCGCAAAGAACGCCAGAGAAGCGATTTACCATATTGAAGGGGATCCGGATCATCCGGTGAGCCGCGGGGCGCTTTGCCCGAAAGGGGCGGGGCTGCTGGACTATGTTCACAGCGAAAATCGCCTGCGCTACCCGGAATACCGCGCGCCGGGTTCTGATAAATGGCAGCGTATCTCCTGGGATGAGGCCTTCTCCCGTATTGCCAAATTAATGAAAGCCGACCGCGACGCCAACTTTATAGAAAAGAACGCGCAGGGCGTAACGGTTAACCGCTGGCTTTCCACCGGGATGCTGTGCGCGTCTGCGGCAAGTAATGAAACCGGCATGCTGACGCAAAAATTTGTGCGCTCTCTCGGCATGCTGGCGGTAGACAACCAGGCGCGCGTCTGACACGGACCAACGGTAGCAAGTCTTGCTCCAACATTTGGTCGCGGTGCGATGACCAACCACTGGGTTGATATCAAAAACGCGAACGTCGTGGTGGTGATGGGCGGTAACGCCGCTGAAGCCCATCCGGTGGGGTTCCGCTGGGCGATGGAGGCGAAAAACAACAACGATGCGACGCTTATCGTCGTCGATCCGCGCTTTACGCGTACGGCATCAGTGGCCGATATCTATGCGCCAATCCGCTCCGGTACGGACATTACGTTCCTGTCCGGTGTGCTGCTGTACCTGATCGAAAACAACAAAATTAACGCGGAATACGTTAAGCACTACACCAACGCGAACCTGCTGGTGCGGGATGACTTTGCCTTCGATGACGGACTGTTTAGCGGCTATGACGCCGAAAAACGCCAGTACGATAAAACGTCCTGGAACTATCAGTTCGATGAAAACGGCTATGCGATGCGGGATGAAACCCTGACGCATCCGCGCTGCGTGTGGAACCTGCTGAAACAGCACGTTTCCCGCTATACGCCGGACGTGGTGGAAAACATCTGTGGCACGCCGAAAGCGGACTTCCTGAAGGTGTGTGAAGTGCTGGCCTCCACCAGCGCCGCCGACAGAACCACCACGTTCCTGTACGCGCTGGGCTGGACGCAGCACACCGTTGGCGCGCAGAACATCCGCACCATGGCGATGATCCAGCTGCTGCTCGGCAACATGGGCATGGCGGGGGGCGGCGTAAACGCGCTGCGGGGTCACTCCAACATTCAGGGGCTCACCGACCTCGGCCTGCTGTCGACCAGCCTGCCGGGCTACCTGACGCTGCCGTCTGAAAAGCAGGTCGATCTACAAAGCTATCTGGCGGCGAATACGCCAAAAGCGACGCTGCCGGACCAGGTGAACTACTGGAGCAACTATCCGAAGTTCTACGTCAGCCTGATGAAATCCTTCTACGGCGACGCGGCGCAGAAAGAAAACGACTGGGGCTTTGAGTGGCTGCCGAAGTGGGACCAGGCTTACGACGTCATCAAGTATTTCAACATGATGGATAAGGGCGACGTCACGGGATATATCTGCCAGGGCTTCAACCCGGTGGCCTCCTTCCCGGACAAGAACAAAGTCGTTCGCAGCCTGAGCAAGCTGAAGTACATGGTCGTTATCGATCCGCTGGTGACCGAGACCTCCACCTTCTGGCAGAACCATGGGGAATCAAACGATGTCGATCCGGCCTTGATTCAGACCGAAGTGTTCCGCCTGCCGTCCACCTGCTTTGCGGAAGAGGATGGCTCCATTGCCAACTCCGGCCGCTGGCTGCAGTGGCACTGGAAAGGCCAGGACGCCCCGGGTGAAGCGCGCAACGACGGCGAGATCCTGGCCGGGATCTACCACCGCCTGCGCGAAATGTATCGCACCGAAGGCGGCAAAGGCGCGGAGCCGCTGCTGAAGATGAGCTGGAGCTACAAGCAGCCGGAACGTCCCGAGTCTGAAGAAGTCGCGAAAGAGAACAACGGCATGGCGCTGGCGGATCTGTATGACGCGAGCGGCAATCTGGTGGCGAAGAAAGGTCAGCTGCTGAACAGCTTCGCGCTGCTGCGCGACGACGGCACGACGGCGTCGTCCTGCTGGATCTACACCGGCAGCTGGACGGAGCAGGGTAACCAGATGGCCAACCGTGAAAACGCTGACCCTTCCGGGCTGGGCAATACGCTGGGCTGGGCATGGGCGTGGCCGCTGAACCGTCGCGTGCTGTACAACCGTGCGTCTGCAGACGTAAACGGCAAGCCGTGGGATCCGAAGCGCATGCTGATCCAGTGGAACGGGGCGAAATGGACGGGGAACGATATCCCGGACTACAACACCGCCGCGCCGGGCAGTAACACCGGGCCGTTTATCATGCAGCCGGAAGGGCTGGGGCGCCTGTTTGCGCTCGACAAGCTGGCGGAAGGGCCGTTCCCGGAGCATTACGAGCCGATGGAAACGCCACTGGGGACCAACCCGCTGCACCCGAACGTGGTCTCCAGCCCGGTGGTGCGTATCTACGAAGACGACGTCCTGCGCTTAGGCAAAAAGGACAAATTCCCGTACGTGGGAACGACCTACCGCCTGACCGAGCATTTCCACACCTAGACCAAGCACGCGCGGCTGAACGCCATCGCGCAGCCGGAGCAGTTTGTGGAGATCAGCGAGACGCTGGCGAAGGCGAAAGGTATTGCCAACGGCGACCGCGTGAAGGTGAGCAGCAAGCGCGGCTTTATTCGCGCGGTGGCGGTGGTGACCCGTCGTTTGCAAAGTCTGAACGTGCATGGTCAGCAGGTGGAAACCGTCGGTATCCCGCTTCACTGGGGCTTTGAAGGCGTGGCGCAGAAAGGCTACATCGCCAATACCCTGACGCCAAACGTCGGCGATTCCAACTCGCAAACGCCGGAATACAAAGCGTTTCTGGTCAACATCGAGAAAGCGTAAGGAGCGATTCAATGGCGATGGAAACACAAGACATTATCAAACGCTCCGCGACTAACCCGATAACGCCCGCGCCTCGCGCGCGGGACTACAAGGCAGAAGTCGCCAAGCTTATCGACGTCTCCTCCTGCGTGGGCTGCAAGGCCTGCCAGGTGGCCTGCTCAGAGTGGAACGACATTCGCGACGAGGTGGGGCACTGCGTGGGTGTCTACGACAATCCGGCGGATCTGAGCGCCAAATCCTGGACGGTGATGCGTTTTAGCGAAACCGACCAGAACGGCAGGCTGGAGTGGCTGATCCGCAAGGACGGCTGCATGCACTGTGAAGATCCGGGCTGCCTGAAGGCGTGCCCTTCAGCGGGCGCGATTATTCAGTACGCCAACGGGATCGTCGACTTCCAGCAGGACAACTGCATCGGCTGTGGGTACTGCATCGTGGGCTGTCCGTTCAATATCCCGCGCCTCAATAAAGAGGATAACCGGGTATACAAATGCACCCTGTGCGTGGACCGCGTCAGCGTCGGGCAGGAGCCTGCGTGCGTGAAGACATGTCCCACCGGGGCGATCCACTTCGGCACCAAAAAAGAGATGCTGGACGTAGCGCAGCAGCGCGTCGATAAGCTCAAAGCACGGGGCTACGACAAAGCGGGCATTTACAACCCGCAGGGCGTGGGCGGTACGCACGTGATGTACGTGCTGCACCATAGCGATCAGCCGGAGCTGTACCACAATCTGCCGAAGGATCCGGCGATCGACACCTCCATTAACCTGTGGAAAGGGGCGCTTAAACCGCTCTCGGCGGCGGGCTTTATCGCGACCTTTGCGGGGCTGATATATCACTACATCGGTATTGGGCCAAACAAAGAGGTGGATGACGACGAGGAGGCGCATCATGAGTAAGTCGAAAATGATAGTGCGCACGAAGTTTGTCGATCGCGCCTGTCACTGGACGGTGGTGATCTGCTTCTTCCTGGTGGCGGTGTCGGGGATTTCGTTCTTCTTCCCGACGCTGCAGTGGCTGACCGAAACCTTCGGTACGCCGCAAATGGGGCGCATTCTGCACCCATTCTTCGGCGTGCTGATCTTTGTGGTGCTGATGTTTATGTTCGTGCGTTTTGTTCATCACAACATCCCGGACAAGCAGGATATCCCGTGGGTGAAAGGGATTGTTGAAGTCCTGAAAGGTAACGAGCATAAAGTGGCGAAGGTGGGGAAATACAACGCCGGCCAGAAGATGATGTTCTGGACCATCATGAGCATGATTTTTGTGCTGCTGGTGACCGGGGTGATTATCTGGCGTCCGTATTTTGCGCACTATTTCCCGATTCAGGTGATCCGCTACGCGCTGCTTATCCACGCCACGTCGGCCATCATCCTGATTCATGCCATCCTGATCCATATGTATATGGCGTTCTGGGTGAAAGGCTCGATTAAAGGGATGATTGAAGGGAAGGTGAGCCGCCGCTGGGCGCAGAAACACCACCCGCGCTGGTATCGCGATGTGGAGCGTCTTGAAGCGAAACAGGAAAGTACGGAAGGATTGAAGTAAACCCTGCGCCGTCGGCTCTGCCCGGCGGCGCTGCGCTTGCGCGGGCCTACTCTTCAAATCAAAACCGCTCCTCCACATACCGGAACGGGTATTTTGTGGGTTTGACTTTGCCGATTTTGCGTTTCGGTAAATCCACCTTGTCTACGTGTATTTCTTTATACGGGATCTGCGAAAGCAGGTGCGAAATAATATTCAGTCGCACGCGTTTTTTATCTTCTGAACGTGCCACAAACCACGGCGCCCATGCGGTATCGGTGGCTTCAAACATGGCGTCGCGCGCGAGGGTATACTCGTCCCACAGGTTAAAGGATTTAATATCCATCGGCGATAGCTTCCAGATCTTACGACCATCGTTAATACGGTCGCGCAGGCGACGCTCCTGCTCTTTAGGCGTCACCTCCAGCCAGTACTTCAGCAGGATAATTCCGGCATCGACCATCGCTTTTTCCATCACCGGTGCGCCATCCAAAAATTTCTCCACCTGTTCCTCAGTGCAGAATCCCATTACCCGTTCAACACCCGCGCGGTTATACCAGCTGCGATCGAATATCACGATCTCGCCTGCTGAAGGCAGGTGCGGCACATAGCGCTGGAAGTAGAGCTGGCTTTTTTCTTTTTCAGTTGGGGCAGGGAGCGCAACAACGCGAAACACGCGAGGGCTGACGCGCTCGGTGATCGCTTTGATGGTGCCGCCTTTACCGGCACCGTCGCGTCCTTCAAAAACAATACACACTTTGAGTCCTTTGGCGACGACCCACTGCTGGAGCTTAACCAGTTCAACGTGCAGGCGACGAAGTTCTTTTTCGTACTCTTTGGTCTTCAGCACGGGTTTAACCACGCTATCTACACTCGCTTTGGTCACGGTCACTGCTTTGGTTTTATTCTGTTTTGCGTTTCCCATGATAATCCTCATCTCCGGAACGTGTGATGTGCTTAGAAGGAACTAACACTTTGAAGTGTAATGCTGAGTGGAAATCTCAGCGGACTTTTTTCGCAGTCAAGACTTTCTCTTTCGCGAATCGCTGGTTAAAATGATTAAAAATAACTGTATAAATAAACAGGATTGTTATGACATTGATTGTTGAAGGCGAAAAAATTGGACGTAACCGTTTTACCGGTGAAAAGATTGAAAATGCTGTTTTTCGTCATTGCGATTTCTCTGGCACAGATTTGACCGGCACAGCATTTATCGGTTGTCAGTTTTACGATCGTGAACGCCAGATCGGCGGAAATTTTAGCCGGGCGCAACTTAAGGACGCGATCTTCAAAAGCTGCGATTTATCGATGGCAGATTTCAGGCATTCGAATGCCTTAGGCATCGAAATCCGTGAATGCAGGGCGCAAGGGGCTGATTTTCGCGGTGCCAGTTTTATGAACATGATCACCACGCGTACCTGGTTTTGCAGTGCTTATATAACAAAAAGCAACCTGAGCTATGCCAATTTTTCGAAGGTGGTTCTGGAAAAATGCGAGTTGTGGGAAAACCGCTGGAACGGCGCGCAGATCCTGGGGGCAACTTTCAGTGGTTCGGATATGTCAGGTGGCGAGTTTTCTTCATTTGACTGGCGTGCAGCAAATTTCACACACTGCGATTTAACCAATTCAGAACTGGGTGAACTGGACGTGCGTGGCACTGATCTACAGGGCGTTAAGCTGGACAGTTATCAGGTGTCGCAAATTATGGAACGCCTTGGCATCGCGATTATCGGCTGACAATATTCACAGTCTACGCTGTATAAATGGATTAACGTGTCAGTCTGCCAGTTTGAACTGGCTCACCATACAAGATTATTCAATAATGCCCGCTGCGAGTGATTAACCCGTGGTTGAGGTATGAAAAAGACAATATTTTCGTTGGCGCTTGGCACATTTGGCCTGGGCATGGCCGAATTTGGCATTATGGGCGTGTTAACCGAGCTGGCGCATGACACCGGTATTTCGATTCCCTCCGCCGGGAATATGATCTCGTTTTATGCCTTCGGCGTGGTGATTGGCGCCCCGATTATGGCGCTGTTCTCAGGCAAGTTCTCGTTAAAAACGACGCTGCTGTTTCTGGTTGCCCTGTGCGCGGTGGGGAACACCCTGTTTACCTTTTCATCATCATATTTCTGGCTGGCGACGGGACGCTTAATTTCCGGTTTTCCGCACGGCGCGATTTTCGGCGTCGGGGCGATTATCCTCTCTAAAATTGCGCCGCCGGGGAAGGTGACGGTCGCAGTGGCGGGAATGATCGCCGGGATGACCGTGGCCAACCTGGTAGGCGTCCCTCTGGGTACTTGGCTGGGGCACCAGTTCAGCTGGCGTTATACCTTTTTCCTGATTGCGGTGTTCGACGCGCTGGTGATCCTCTCGGTTCTGCTCTGGGTGCCGGACATCCACGACACATCGGAAATCAAATTGACCGAGCAGTTCCACTTTCTGAAAAAACCAGAACCCTGGCTGATTTTTGCCGCCACCATGTTTGGCAACGCCGGGGTGTTCGCGTGGTTCAGCTTCGTTAAACCGTTTATGGTCAACGTTTCAGGCTTCACCGAAGGCGTGATGACGATCATCATGATGCTGATGGGGCTTGGCATGGTGCTGGGCAACCTGTTGAGCGGCAAACTCTCGGGGCGTTTTAGCCCGCTGCGCATTGCGGCGACCACCGACATGGTGATTGTCGCCTCGCTGCTGCTGCTTTTCGCCTGTGGTGAACTCAAAACGGCCTCGCTGATCATGGGCTTTATCTGCTGTGCCGGGCTGTTCGCGCTCTCTGCGCCGCTGCAGATCCTGCTTCTGCAAAATGCGAAGGGTGGCGAAATGCTGGGGGCGGCTGGGGGGCAGATGGCGTTTAATCTCGGTAGCGCGATCGGGGCGTACTTTGGCGGGATGATGATTACCCTCGGCTTTAGCTGGCGCTACGTCACGCTGCCTGCGGCGATACTCTCGTTCTCTGCCATGAGCGCGCTGTTGATCTACGGTTACCTGCGGGCCAGACGGGCTCAGGCTAACGCGCGTGCGCTAGCCTGATTGAATTCAGGCAAGCCAGGGCTCACCCAGGGTCAGCATCAGGCGGTTGGCCCAGGCGAAGAACGCGGCGGACTGCACCAGATCAAGCTGGGCTAAGGTGTCCAGCCCCTCTTTTTCCAGCGCGGCAAGGTGCAGCGGCGTGGCGGCAGGCGGGGTAACCGACAGCGCCGCTGCAAAATCGATTTCCGCCTGCCAGCGCGCAGATTGCCCCTCGCTCAGGGATTGTCCCGGACGCACGGCCAGCAGGGCCTCTACCGCCGGGTCATCCTTTGACAGCTGGCTGGCTTTCCGCGCATGGACAGATGCGCAGTAAATGCAGCCGTTAATTTTACTGGCGACCGTTGCCGCCAGCTCGCGCTCGGCGCGCGGCAATCCCCCCGGCGTATAAAAAATCCCTTTATCCGTTAGCGTGCGCTGTTCAAGCACCGGCAGGTTGCGCCCCAGCAGGCGGAAATAGTCGGAATCGGTATGGCCAAATTTTGCAAGGATGGCAACCTCATCGTCACGAAAATCCGCCAGCGGTTTTGCTGCTATCCATGGCTCCCATCCCAGCTCCTGCTGGGTAAACGCGACGGGAGCCGCCTTTCCGGTGGCCGTGGTGGCGGTCGTGTGCCAGATGCCTGCCGCCACCGGCGCATCGCTTTTGGCGACAGGCCTGTCGTTCAGCAGCCGCAGCCCGGCAATCAGTCGGCTCTGGAAGCTGACAAACGCGATAAGCTGCGCCAGGGTCACGATGCCTTCCTTGCTCCATCCCGCCTGGGTCAGCGCCCTTAACGATGCCGGCGTGGCTTCGACGGGGGAGAAGGTCAGCAGCCGCGCGAAATTGAGCGCCGGGGTCAGGCGTTCAGAGGTCGGGTCGGCCAGGCCAAACCCCGCATAGTGCGCGGCCAGCGCCTCCGCGTTGTGCCACCTGGCGACTTTTGCCGCGACGGCGAAGCGCTCGTCCAGCGCAAAATCGCTATCCTGCTGGGTAAATAAGATTTCGTAGCTGCCCTGTGCGTGGCGCGTGGCGGCGTCCCGTGTGGCGCGCGCCTCTGCCAGAGGGGAACCGGGTTTAATTTCCGCCAGCTCGGCGAGAATGTCGTGACTTAATGACATAGGTATCTCCTCAACGTATATGGGGGGCAATGTGTTCTGCGATCAGTTCGATGGAGCGCAGCGTGTCGCGATGGGTGGGCTCGACCGAATGGACCTGGAATGAGATGTCCGTGGCGCGCCGGAGAACGGAATCGGCCTGCAGCGAACGCAGCACCGTCTCGGGCGAACCGATATGGGCGTCGAACTGGCGATGAAAATCGGTGACGGTGTCACCTTTAACCGCATGCCCGGCAGCGCGATGCTGCTGGGCTTGTTTCGTCAGACCCGGTGTGGCGACCTTGAGCGCATAGTCGTCGCTGTCGGCGACGAATGCCGTACGGGAAGCCAGAATGCGCGGTGCGCTGCCCGCGGGCAGCGCCTCAAGGTAGGCATCCACAATAGGGTTCTGGATCGCGTCGAGCGTTAAATCCAACTGGTCTGCCGGGCGCGGCTGCGTGCGGGAGAGCATTAAACCGTGTCCGGCCCGCGCGGCGCGAACGGCACCGTCGACCGAAAAGGTGGCAATCCAAATCCGGTCAGCAAGCTGTGGCGCTGGCGGGTAAAGGTGGTTATCCGGATGGGTGAGCGAATCCCCGCGCCAGGCGCTTTGAATAACATGCAAATGGTCGGCAAAGGCCGCGCCGCGCTCCTCAAACGTCAGGCCGAACGGCAGAAATGAGGTCGGTGTGCCGCCTGAACCAAAACCGACTTCAAGACGGCCATTGGCGAGTAAATCCAGCACGGCGGCATCTTCTGCGACGCGCAGCGGGTTTTCCATCGGCAGGGTAATGATAGCCGTACCCAGGCGGATGGTTTCGGTATGTGAGGCTACGTGTGCCAGAAACAGTAGCGGTGACGGCAGTCCACCTTCACTTTCGTGAAAGTGGTGCTGCGCAATCCAGGCGCTGTCAAAACCGTGGCGTTCGGCGTGGCGGATCTGTTCAGTTGCCAGACGATAGCGCTCCTTCGGCGTAGCGTCGTCAAGCAGGCGGGTGAAAAATCCCAGGCGTTTTCGCGTCATGCGAACTCCTCCGTAGCGGGTGAAAAATGGGGAATGGCGTCAATCAGCTCGCGGGTATAATCGTTCTGCGGCGATGCAAATAAGGTTCCGACGTCGCCGTGTTCGACTACCTGACCGCTGCGCAGCACCGTGACGCTGTGGGCGATCCGGCGGACGGTAGACAGATCGTGCGTGATAAAGAGGTAGGTCAATCCCAGCTGCTGCTGCAGCTGCTGAAGCAGAGCCAGAATCTGCGCCTGCACGGTGACGTCCAGCGCGGAGGTGGCTTCGTCCAGCACCAGAATGGTCGGCTCCAGGATCAGCGCCCGGGCGATGGCCACGCGCTGACGCTGTCCGCCTGAAAGTTCCCGGGCGGTGCGGCCCAGGAGTTCGACGGGCAGGGCAACCCGCTGCGCCACGGTTTCCACCCGAACCTTTCGCTCCGCCTTACCGAGGCGAGAAAAGTTCTTCAGGGGCTCTTCGATGATGTCAAACAGCGTCTGACGCGGGTCGAGAGAGGCAAACGGGTTCTGGTAGACAAACTGGATCTTCTGGCGCAGCTGACGACGGGCCTCGCGGCTGAGCGTGGTGGCATCAATATCATCAATAATGACCTGTCCGCTGTCCGCCTGTTCAAAACCCAGCAAAATACGGGCGAGGGTGGTCTTCCCGGAGCCGGATTCACCGACCAGCGCATGCGTGCTGCCGCGCCTGACGTCAAACGTCACCCGATCCAGCGCCTGAAGCTGATGACCTTTGCCCAGCGAGAATTGTTTTCTGATGGCGCGAGCGCGAATGGCCGGTGACGCGAGCGGAAGACCTGATACCGGGGCAATGGTCAGGCGCTGGCCCTGGAGATCGCTCAGCAACTGACGGGTGTAGGCGTGCTGCGGCGTACGGACAATATCGACGGTGCTGCCTTGCTCCTGAATTTCGCCATCGCGAAAAACCAGCAGCCTGTCCGCGCGCTGGGCGGCCAGGGCCAGATCGTGGGTGACAAACAGAACGGCAGTGCCCGATTCCCGCCGCAGGATATCCAGCAGATCGAGAATGCGTTTTTGCACCGTCACGTCCAGCGCGCTGGTGGGCTCATCAGCAACGATCACGTCCGGGCGCAGGGCAATGGCGATGGCAATCAGCACGCGCTGTTTCATCCCACCGGAGAGCTGATGGGGATACTGCGTCATGCGCTGTTCGGGGTGGCTCAGGCCGACCTTTGTCAGCAGGGCGAGCACCTGCTCGTCGCGCTCGGCGCGGGTCACTTTCTGGTGTAGCTGAATAATCTCTCCGACCTGCGCGCCAATGGTCTTCACCGGGTTGAGTGAATTACCCGGATCCTGCGGAACCAGGCTAATTCGCGCCCCGCGAAGGGTATCGAGACGCTTAGCGGACCACCGGCTAATCTCCTCGCCGTTGAGCACGATTTTTCCTGCATCACGGCGGGCGTTATCGGCCAGCAGACCAATGATCGCCTGTGCCGTGGTCGTTTTACCGGATCCGGATTCACCGACAAACGCCAGCATTTCCCCTCGCCCGAGCGTGAAGCTGACGTTATGCACCACCTCTCTCCACTGGCGTGCGGTGCGGTAGCTGATCGTCAAATTTTCCACTGAGAGAACGGTCATTAGCGACCTCCGCTGAACTGTTGGCTGATACGGTTGGTGGCCAGCACCACGGCGATGACGACGACGCCGGGGAAGGTGGTTAACCACCAGGCGGTTGAGAGATAGTTACGGCCTTCGGCAATCAATAAGCCCCATTCCGGCACGGGCGGCGGGGTGCCGTAACCGAGAAAACTCAGCGTGGAGAGCGCCAGGATGGCCTGACCAAACTGCAGCGTGGCAAAGGCGAGGACGGCGGTTAACGCGTTGGGCAGGATGTGTCGCCACAGCACGGCGAAAAACGTCCCGCCGCTGCCAAACGCCGCCTCGACATAATCCGTATGGCGGATGCGTACCACTTCACCGCGCGCGAGGCGGGCGAAGCTGGCAATGGAGGCAACGCCCACGGCAATCGCGGCGTTAACGGTGCCAAACCCGAGCAGAATAATGACCGTCAGCGAGAGCAGCAGAGACGGGATGGACAACAGCACGTCGACGAAACGCATCAGCAGAGACTCGACGCGTCCGGCGAATGCCCCGGCGATCACCCCCAGACCGGTGCCCACCACCAGCCCCATCGTGACAGCGGCGAGCGCCGCGCTAAGGGAGTGGGACGCACCATAAATAATACGGGTGTAAACATCGCGGCCAAGCTGATCGGTGCCGAGCCAGTGTTCCGCCTGAGGCGCCAGGCGCTGTGCGCCAGCGATGCCCTCAATCGGGCTGTAGTGGGTTAACAGGCCGGGCGCCACGGCGGCAAAAACGGCGAGAATAATCACCCCCCATGCCAGCCACAGTCCCGGCTGCCATTCCATCCCCTGCCACGCCGGAACGCGTTTTCGCGCGGCGGCAGCGTAATCGACCAGACTCATGATGCACCTCCGGTAACGGTTTGCAGGCGGGGATCCAGCAGCGGCATCAGCAGATCCACCAGCAGATTGATCAGGACAAAACCGAGGGCGGAAATCATCACGACCGCCTGAAGCACGGCGATATCCTGGTTATTTACCGCCTGCTGGGTCAGCTGTCCGAGCCCGCTGCGGCCAAAAACGGTTTCCGTGATCAGCGCCCCGGCAATCAGCTCGCCCAGCAGCAATCCGGCAATATTCAGGACCGGCAGCAGGGCGTTGCCGGTAACGTGACGCCACAGGACGGCGGTTTCACTCAGCCCTTTTGCCCGGGCCACGGCGACAAACGGCTGCGTCGCCACCTGGTCCAGGCTGCGCATCAGAATTTGTGCCAGCGGGGCGGAAATCGGGATCGCGACGGTCACAATCGGCAGGATCAGCCCCTGCAGCGGCGTCGGGTTAATCACCGGAATCAGCCGCAGCTGGAAAGAAAAGAGCTGGATGAGGGCAATCCCCAGCCAGAACGTCGGTAAAGAGATAAACAGGACCGGCAGCGACTGCAGGGTATTACTCAGCCAGCGCAGACCCGGCAGGCGCGACGCAAAGGCCAGCGCAAATGCCAGCAGGACTGCGAGTACAAACGCGGGCAGGGCGAGGCTCAGGGTATCCGGCAGATTGCTGGCAATCAGCTCGCTGACCGGCACCCCGGCCTGTAACGAATAGCCGAAATCCCCGCGCAGCATCGCCAGCAGCGTATGGCCGTATTGCTGCCACAGCGGGCTGTCCGCGCCATAGGCCACGCGCATCTCCTCGATTTGCGCCGGGCTCAAGCCCAGGTCCGGGTTCTGAAATTTAATCAGCACCGCGTCGCCCGGCAGCACCTGGAGCAACACGAACGAAAGGGTAAAGGCGGCCCACAGTACCAGCAGCCCGTGCCCAAAGCGTTGAAGAAGTGCGTGGCGCATCGTCAGCTCCTCAGTGTTTCTCAATCCACGCGCCGTAGAACGACGGGCGGCCGACCGCTTCAAAATTGACGCCTTTCAGCCACGGCGCACCAGCAAAGACCTGCGGCTCTTCGAAAATTGGAATGACGTAGGCGTTATCCAGCAGGTAGCGCTGGGCATCGCCGGTCAGCTGCAGGCGTTTTTTCGGATCGACTTCAGCAGAAATGTTCACCAGCAGTTCATTCAGCTTGTCGTCACGGAAGCTTTTGACCTTGTCGCTGGAGCCGCCTTTTTGCAGCAGCGCGTCGCGGTTAGCGGGGTAGAACATGCTTTTCACCACGTCCGGATCGGCGCGGCCTACTTCGGAGACGGTTAACGGGGTTTTCAGCGGATCAAGGTTATCCAGCGTGCGGCTGCCTGCGTCACCGGCTTTAACGCTCAGCGCCACGCCCACCTGTCGCCACTGCTGGGCAACCAGCTGCAGCACCTCTTTATTTTGCGGCTGCGGCAGGGATTCATACACCGTCAATGCCAGACGTTGGCCGTCTTTGGCGCGGATCCCGTCGCCACCCGCTTTCCAGCCCGCCTCGTCCAGCAGCTGGTTGGCTTTTGCCGGGTCAAAGGTCAATTTATCGCTGAGATCGACAAAGCCTGCGGCGGAATCGGCAATCACCGACTTCGCCTGCGGATAGTTGGCCGAGAAGAGGGTCTCGACCACCTGTTTTGCATTGGTGGCATGCAGCAGCGCCTGGCGTACGCGAATATCAGAGACCAGCGGGTTATCCGGGCGGAAGCTGATGCTGTCATTCACCCCGCGCGTCGGGGCGGCGTAGATTTTATAGCCCTGATCTGTCGCCTGCTTTTCGTCATACGCCTGCACCTGACGAATAAAATCTGCCTGACCGGCCAGGAGGGCGCCGACGCGCACGCTGTCCTCCTGGGTCACGATAAACTTGATGCCGTCAAGATTGGCTGGCCCCTGCTGCGCCAGGTTTTTCGGTCCCCACTGGTAGTCCTTACGCGCTTCCAGCGTCACTTCGCGACCCAGCTTCTCGTCCTTCACTACAAACGGGCCGGAGCCAATGATATGCCGGGCATCACCCAGCTCTTCAAAGTTGCGCTTCAGCGTGCTGAGCGAGACCAGGCCCGACCCGATTGTGGCGGTGCCCTGCAGGAACCCAGGCGACGGTTTTTTGAAGTAGAACTTCACGGTCAGCGGGTCGATGACTTCGCTACGATCGTAGTTATTGATCACTTCTGACACCGGCAGTCGCTGCGCCTTGTTACCTAAGCCGTAGGTATCAAAGTTTTTCGCTACGGCGTTGGCGTCCAGCGGCGTGCCGTCGGAGAAGGTGATGCCGGGGCGAATTTTAAAGGTGTATTCGGTTTTATCGGCGTTGGTGGTCCAGCTTTCGGCCACCCAGGGTTCCACCTGCAGCGTCTTTGGGTTCTGCCACGTCAGTTTGTCGGTGATTTGGTTCAGGATGCCGCCGTTCGGGTAAAAGCCACCGGCAGGCGGATAGAGGTTGGTGTGCGCCTGCTGCTCCAGATAAATCAGCGTGCCGCCTTTGACGGGCGCATCCGCGGACCAGGCTGCGGTTGTCGTCAGAATGAGCGCCGTCAGCAGCTGCAGACGAAATGGGGTTTGCATGGTGAATTCCTTTGTTATCTTCTTGTTAGCGTCGGATTCATCATCGGGCGCGGGGGAAAACAAGGGAACAAAGGAATTAAGATAAGGATTGCCGGAAAATGGCTATAAAAAAACCGCCCCTGTCAGGAGCGGTAATTGAACGGTGGGTGATTATGAACGCAGGTCAATCACCATACGGCCGCGGATCTGGCCCTGTTCCATCTCTTTAAAGATGGCGTTGATGTCCTCGATCGGGCGCATCGTGACTTTCGGCACGACCTTGCCTTCAGCGGCGAACTGGAAGGCTTCCTGCAGATCCTGACGGGTGCCAACCAGCGAACCCACTACCTGAATGCCGTCCAGCACCAGGCGCGGAATGTCGAGGCTCATCGCTTCCGGCGGCAGGCCAACGGCGACCACGCGGCCACCGGCACGCACGGCATCAACGGCTGAGTTGAAGGCGGCTTTTGCGACGGCAGTGACAACTGCGGCATGCGCGCCGCCGGTTTTCTCCTGCACAATTTTAGCGGCATCTTCGCTGCGGGAGTTGATGGTGAGATCCGCACCCATGCTGGCCGCCAGCTTCAGCTGTTCGTCGTTAACGTCAAGGGCGATGACTTTGGCGTTAAAGACGTTTTTGGCGTACTGCAGCGCGAGGTTGCCCAGCCCGCCCAGACCGTAAATCGCAATCCACTGGCCCGGTTTAATACCCGACACCTTCACTGCTTTATAGGTGGTGACGCCAGCGCAGGTGATGCTGCTGGCCGCCGCCGAATCCAGACCGTCCGGTACTTTTACCGCGTAATCTGCGGTGACGATGCACTCTTCCGCCATCCCGCCGTCAACGGAGTAACCGGCGTTTTTCACGTCACGGCACAGGGTTTCGTTGCCGGTATTACAGTATTCGCAGTGGCCACAGCCTTCAAAGAACCAGGCCACGCTTGCGCGGTCGCCGACTTTCAGCGACTTCACGCCAGGGCCGACTTCTTTTACGATACCAATCCCTTCATGGCCCAGGATAACCCCGGTTTTATCGCCGAAATCACCGTTCTTCACGTGGAGGTCGGTATGGCATACGCCACAGCACTCCATCTTCAGCAGGGCTTCCCCGTGCTTTAGCGGGCGTAAGGTTTTTTCGGTAACGTTGACCTGGTGATCCTGAGTGACAACAGCAGCCTTCATGTGTATCTCCTTGTTCATGATAAGAATCTGCATAGCAGGTGTAGTACCTCTTAAGGATTAATACATTAGCCTGGTAATGCAAGGCTGCGGCAACATAATGTCATCATTTGATTCGATTTCAGATTAAGAATACGGCGTTCCTCTAATAATTAAGGGGGAAAATTCTGGCCCGGCGAGATGATCGCCGGGCGCAGACTTACAGCTGTGCTTCTATCTCCTCTATCTCTTTACGCCATTGCGCCTGTAACTGCGGCTTTTGATGCTTCGGCTTACGCGCCAGATCGTCTTCCAGCAGCGTTTCCAGCGCGATCAACCGCTCCAGCAGATCGTCATACGGCGAGGATTGAATCGTCGCGGCGACAGCGGGCGCAGCGGATGTCATAAGCCCCGCGCTTTCACGCAGACGCTCAAACACCGCTTCTGCATCGTGCCACTCGCTCAGCTTTCCCCCTTCAATCAGCCAGAAACGGTTGCAGCTTTGGCTAATTAGCTGACGATCGTGGCTGACCAGCAGCACGCCGCCTTCAAACTGCTGAAGGGTTTGCGCCAGCGCCTCTTTGCCTTCCATGTCGAGGTGGTTGGTCGGCTCATCCAGCATCAGCAGGCTATAGCGGGCGAGCGTCAGGCCTACGAACAGCAGGCGCGAGCGTTCACCACCGCTGAGCGTGCTGACCGTTTGTCCGTGGCGCGCCCACGGGAAACCCGCGCTTATCAGTGCCATTTTGCGGTTCTGCGGATCCGGCGCGAAAGGTTCCAGCGCGTCGAGCAGCGTGGCGTCATCCGGCAGCTGATGAAGCGTCTGGTCGTAATAGCCTGGCGACACGCGCGGATGGATTTTCAACCCGCTGTCTGCGGACTCATCAGCAAATTGTTGCCAGATAAGCCTCATCAGCGACGATTTGCCGCAGCCGTTACGCCCGACAATCGCTACGCGATCGCCGCTTTTCAGCCGCGCCATGTCGATGTTAAACAGCGGCGGTAGCCCGGGCGCAGGCGGGACGCTGAGGTTTTCCATCTCCAGCAGACGGTCAGCCCGCAGCGCGTCGCCGCGCAGGGTTAACGTCCACTGGCTGCCTGCCGTGAGCGCCGTCTGGCTCTCCTTCAGCCGTTCGACCTGTTTTTCCATCTGTTTGGCTTTGCGGGCCAGGTCTTCGTTGTCGTAAACCTTGCCCCAGGTCGCCAGCCGCTTCGCGCTGGCGGTCACGCGATCGATCTCCTTTTGCTCGGCCTTGTGGCGCTGGGCATCGCTTTCATCCTTTGCTTCAAGCGCCTTGCGGGCGGCCGTGCAGGGAAGGGCGAAGTAGTGCAGCGTTTTATCGCGCAGGATCCAACTGCCGTTGGTGACGGCATCCAGCAGCTGTCTGTCATGCGAGACCAGCACAAAGCTGCCCGACCAGTTCTGTAGGAAGTGTTCCAACCAGAGCATGGTCGGCAGGTCCAGGTGGTTGCTGGGTTCATCCAGCAGGAGCAGATCCGGCTCGTGAATCAGCGCCCGCGCCAGCAGCAGGCGGGTGTGCTGTCCGCCGCTCAGCGTGGCGGATTGCAGCATCATATCCTGCGGCGTGAAGCCCATGCTCGCCAGCAGCGTTTCGGCTTTCCAGCGCAGACTCTCCCGTTCAGTTGAGGGCAACTGGGCCAGGACGGCATCCAGCATGGTCAGCGGAAAAATAGCGTCCGGGAGATGTTGCTCCACGCGCGCCATCAGGCAGTGTCCGGCCAGTGCTACCGTTCCGGCGGCAGGGGAGTCCGTGCCGTCCAGCACCTTCAGCAGCGTACTTTTGCCGCAGCCGTTGTCGCCCAGCAGGCCAATGCGGTCGCCTTTTTTCAGCGTAAAGGAGAGTGAGTCGAAGAGCGTGCCAAACGCCGTATCAACGCGTAAAGATTGTGCAGTGAGTAAAGTGCTCATTGTTGCTTACCCAAGAGTTACAGGCATGTTTATGCCTCGTCAAACATCGCTGACGATAACTCAGTAAGCCCGAGAGAAGGGATTTCAGGGGTTGGTGTCTTCGCTCAAGCAGAAGTTATCGCAGCACGATACCGATAACGCTTGAGCTGGTGCGATCACCAAATGTATGTGAAACATTGAAAATTTCACAGTACAGCATAATTGGCCTCCTTATATATTCAGTGGGTTAATGGATAAAGGGAGTGTAGCGGGGGAAAAGGGGTTTGGCTAGTGGGTATTCGATGGTGCGGTTTGTTGCCCTCACCCTGACCCTCTCCCACAGGGAGAGGGAAAACAGCCAGCCCGTAGGCCCGGTAAGCGAAGCGCCACCGGGCAGAGCGGATTAAATCGACGTACGGCGATAGCTGCGGTATTCAGGCTTCCAGAAGTTGTCGTCGATGGCCTGCTGCAGCGCGTCGGCAGAGGTTTTCACCGCCACGCCCTGCTGCTGCGCCATTTTACCTACCGCAAACGCGATGGCGCGCGACACCTTGTGAATGTCCTTCAGCTCCGGCAGCACCAGCCCTTCACCGTCATTGACCAGCGGAGAGTAACCCGCAAGGGTTTCGCTCGCCGACATCAGCATTTCGTCGGTAATGCGAGACGCGCCGGAGGCGATCACCCCCAGACCAATACCCGGGAAGATGTACGAGTTGTTGCACTGGGCAATCGGATAGGTTTTATCCTTCCACACCACCGGATCGAACGGGCTGCCGGTCGCGACCAGCGCGTTACCTTCGGTCCACGCGATGATGTCCTGCGGCGTCGCTTCCACGCGGGAAGTCGGGTTAGACAGCGGCATCACGATAGGGCGCTCACAGTGCTTGTGCATCTCGCGAATGATCTCTTCGGTAAAGAGACCGGTTTGCCCGGAAACGCCGATCAGAATATCCGGCTTCACGTTGCGCACCACGTCCAGCAGGGAAAGGACTTCGTTGTCGGTATCCCAGTTTTTCAGGTTTTCGCGTTTCTGCACCAGCTTGGTCTGGAACGGCAGCAGGTTTGGCATACCGTCGGTCAGCAGGCCGAAACGGTCAACCATAAAGACGCGGGAGCGGGCCAGCTCTTCGCTTAACCCTTCACGCTGCGTCTGGGCGATAATCTGCTCGGCAATACCGCAGCCCGCAGAGCCTGCGCCCAGGAAGACGATTTTCTGGTAGCTCAGTTGGCTGCCGGCTGCGCGGCTGGCGGCGATAAGCGTACCCACGGTCACGGATGCGGTGCCCTGGATGTCATCGTTAAAGGAGCAGATCTCATCGCGATAGCGGTTCAGCAGCGGCATCGCGTTTTTCTGCGCGAAGTCTTCAAACTGCAGCAGAACGTCCGGCCAGCGGTGCTTCACGGCCTGAATGAAATCGTCGACAAACTGATAGTACTCATCGTCGGTGATGCGCGGGTGGCGCCAGCCCATATAGAGCGGATCGTTGAGCAACTGCTGGTTGTTGGTGCCAACGTCCAGCACCACTGGCAGGGTATACGCCGGGCTGATGCCGCCGCAGGCGGTGTAGAGAGAGAGCTTACCGATTGGGATCCCCATCCCGCCAATGCCCTGGTCGCCAAGGCCGAGAATACGTTCGCCGTCGGTTACCACAATCACTTTGATATTGTGGTTCGGCACGTTCTGCAGAATATCGTCCATGTTGTGACGGTTCTGATAAGAGATGAATACCCCGCGTGAACGACGGTAGATCTCTGAGAAACGCTCACAGGCCGCACCCACCGTCGGGGTGTAGATCACCGGCATCATCTCTTCGAGATGGTTCTGCACCAGGCGATAGAAGAGGGTTTCATTGGTGTCCTGAATGTTACGCAGGTAGATGTGTTTGTCGATTTCGGTTTTGAAACCCTGATACTGGATCCACGCGCGCTCCGCCTGTTCTTCAATGGTCTCAACCACTTCCGGCAGCAGGCCAAGCAGGTTAAAGCTGCTGCGCTCTTCCATGCTGAAGGCGCTGCCTTTGTTGAGCAGGGGGAATTCGAGTAAAACCGGTCCGGCGTATGGGATGTATAAGGAACGATGTTTTTTCAGTTTGTTGTCCATGTCACTCACTCTTTTTATGAAGATCCGTCCCTGACACTGCTGTTTGTCATCTTTCTGGCCTGTGCGCTGGGAGGCGGTCAGGCGGTATTATAAAGGAGCTAAATATTAATTACCGCAACACATAAACAAAAACACCATCGGGATTACCGATGGTGTTCTGGATCTCAGTCTGGAACTTACTTGCCCGCGTGGCGTTTTCTGCCGGTGGCGTGAGTGACCTGCGTTTCATGGTCGCCTTCAATCACCACTTTACGCTGATTAGAAAGCTTGTAGTTCAGTCCCAGAATATGGCGTGCCTGACGGTTCGATTTCATGTTAACTCCTCAATCCTGTTGATAGTTTTAAGGACCAGTTTGCTTACGCAAACGAAATGTAACCCCTTAGGTTGCTGATCCAGCTTAGCAGGTTTTTACAAGGGTGCGTTTTGCCCGCTGACTACGTAGTTAATGGTCTGCTGGTAGATGTCACTGAGGATGTCATTATCTGTGGATTCCACCCACCTGGTCAGTTCCATCAAAATGTCATCTTCAGTCACAGCACCGTGCTCGGCGTGAAGACCCTGCGCAATCGCGTTAACGAGTTCAGGTTGTGCTGCTGCGGTATTAGCCGGGTAATAAGTAAACATGCTGCCTCCGTGTCGTTGTCTGTTTAATGGTACGGCTCGCAAAAAATTTAATTCATAAACAGAATGGCAAATATTTTCCCGGTTGTGGCTCAGATTCATCTTAGAAATAAAAATGACATAAGTGTATGCTTTTGTGTGCTTTTGAAATGTGGGGGGGTAAATTGAAGTGGCGTTGAGAGGATATTATAACGGTGCTCCTGCTATCACGAAAATATAGCAGGAGCAGAGTTTACATTACCACTTCATTTCGCCGGTATTCACCTTGGCGCTTAATTCCAGCGAGCTCTCTTCAGCCAGGTTCGGATACTGTTTTTTCAGGGTGCTGATGACGCCTGCAGAATCTTTATGAACGGATAAGGCCTTTTCAAAGCGCTGCAGATAGTCACGGGTAAAATCAATCGCACCCGCGCCGGCTGGCGGGGTACCCAGATAGTGACCCGGGATCACGCGCTCGGGTTTGTGCGCCGCCATATTTACCAGCGTTTCCTGCCACTGCTTACGGCTTGCCGCCGTCTGGGTGTCAGCCGTCCAGACGTGGATCCCCCAGGCTACCCCGGTGCCGCCGAGGATGGTTTTCGCTGACGGGATCCACACATAGGCCGCGTAGCTGTCAGGCTCTTCGATATCGATCTTTTCCCCGTCCACCATAAACGTGGTGGAGGCGAGCACCTGCGGGACGACCAGCTCCGTTGGCGCGCCGTCTTTCATCTGCGGACCCCAGAAGGCGAGCTTGGCGTCTTTGGTGGCCTTGATGTGGTCAACCACGTGCTGCGTGGCCACCACTTTGGCGTTCGGGAAGGCTTTGACCAGCGGCTGCAGGCCAAAATAGAAATCCGGATCGCCGGAGGTGATCACAATCTTGTTCAGGGTCTTACCGCTTTGACGAATTTTCTCTACCAGCGCTTCGCCATCCTTCACGCTGAACTGCGCGTCAAACAGCACAGCCTCTTTCGGGCCGGAAACCAGCGTGGAGGAGACCGCGAAAATGCCTTTCTCCTGCGGGTTATAGGTATCAATGCTCAACGGCGCGGCAAAAACAGCCGGCGTGATAAGGGTGGAAAGCAGGGCAAGGTGAGTGAATTTCATGCTGTTGTCTCTGTTGTTCAGGAATGTCTCTATTGTACGGATATTCGCATTTGCCAGAATTCCTGAAACAGGACATGCTTAGTTTCATAAATCGAGCAAATGGAGCTTATATGGATCGCGTTATCGCCGCTCAGGTCTACAACCGGATATGCGAGCTGGGAAGCTTGAGCGCGGCGGCCCGCGCGCTGGGCATTTCCCGACCGATGGTGAGCCGCTACCTTGAACAAATGGAAAAGTGGGCGGGAACGCGGCTGGTAAACCGCTCCACGCGCAAGCTGACGCTGACCGCGGCAGGGGAAAAGGTGCTGCAAAAAACGCGGACGCTCTCGCAGATTTCGCAGGAAATTGAAGGCCAGTCGGAGAAAGATCTCCCGTCCGGCACGCTGCGGGTGGCCTGCGCGCACTTTACCGCGATGCACCTGATTGCGCCGGTACTGCCCGGTCTGCTCTCGCGCTACCCACAGTTGCGCATTGAGCTGGACGTGAATAACCACCCGGTCAGCCTGGTGGGAGAGCGCATCGACGTCGCCGTGCGCATTACGGATAACCCTGAACCCGGCATGATTGCCCGCCGGCTGGGGGAATGTCGCTCGGTGCTTTGCGCCTCGCCGGACTATCTGGCGCAGCACGGTACCCCCGTCAGCCCCGAAGAATTAGCGCAGCACAACTGCCTGCACTACAGCTTTTTCGCCGGGCAGTCCTGGCACTTCCTGACGCCGGAAGGCGAGAGCCTGAGCGTGGCCGTCAGCGGCAACCTGAGCGCCAGCATCTCTTCGCTGCTGATGGATGCGGCGATTAAGCACTGCGGTATCGCTATGCTGCCGGAGCGTGAGGCGCGAACCGCGCTGGCGCAGGGAATACTGGTGCCGGTACTGGAGACACTGGAGCCGAAACCGCTGGCCATCCATGGCATTTATCAGTCCCGTGAATACCAGCCTGCCGCGCTGCGGGTGTTCCTTGACGCGCTGGCGCACCATTTACTCAGTGACTAAAACTCGTCTGTCTTGCCCGCAGAATCCGGACAGCCTTCTATACTTAACCCTTTGTAAGCCAAAAGGAGAGCAAGAATGACTATTCATAAGCACGGTTCGGCACACTGGTCTGGCGACATTAAGCGCGGAAAAGGAACGGTTTCCACCGAGAGCGGCGTTCTCAATCAGCAGCCTTATGGCTTTAACACCCGCTTTGAGGGTGAAAAGGGGACCAACCCGGAAGAGCTGATCGGCGCGGCACATGCGGCCTGTTTTTCGATGGCGCTGTCGCTGATGCTCGGCGAAGCGGGTTATACCGCTGACTCTATTGATACCACTGCGGACGTCTCACTGGATAAGACCGACGGCGGCTTTGCTATTACGAAGGTTGCCCTGAAAAGCAAGGTGACCGTTCCCGGCATCGCCCCGCAGCAGTTCGACGGTATTATTCAGAAAGCCAAAGCGGGCTGTCCGGTATCGCAGCTCCTGAAGGCTGAGATTACGCTGGACTATAAACTTAACTAAGCCACAGCCGGGTTTACGCCCGGCTACCCTTCAGCGCGGCGGGAAACACCTCCGCCAGCCACGCAATAAACACCTTAAGACGGTGCGTCAGATGCCGGTTCTGAGGGTAAACCACATGAAACGGATAGGCGGCAGGGCGCCAGTCGCTCAGGATCGCCGTCAGCGTACCCGCCTGTAAATACGCGTTTGCCGAATACTCAAATGTCTGCACAATGCCCAGCCCCGCCGCAGCCGCCGCCAGGTGAGCATTACTTTCGTTTACGCCGAGATAATGCGGAATATTGATTTCCAGCGCCTCGCCGTTTTTTCTGAAGCGAAACGGAAATGCCCGCCCGGTGACGGGCGAAAGGTAGCTGATAAGCTTGTGGCCGTTGCACAGCTCCTGCGGATAGGCCGGAACGCCATGGTTTTTCAGGTAACCCGGCGTCGCGCAGGTGACCATTTCGGCGTTGCCAATATGGCGGGCGATGAGGGTCGAGTCGTTCAGCGGGCCGCCGCGGATGACGCAGTCTACGTTACCGCTGATAAGATCCACCGGACGATCGGCTACCCCAAGATCGATGCGGATTTCCGGATAACGCTGCATAAAATCCGGAAGCCGAGGGATAAGAACGTCCCGGGCGGTGGAGCCGCCCACGTCAACCCGCAAATGCCCTTTGGGCGTCGCGCGGGAAACGCGAAACGCGGTGTCGATATCTTCGATATCTATCAAGATCCTGAGCGCTTTTTCATAGTATTCCATCCCTTCCGGCGTCGCGACCACCCGACGAGTCGTCCGGTGCAGGAGTCGTATCTCCAGATGCGCCTCAAGCGATTTCACCAGCTTGCTCAGGGTGGCGATGGGCATGTTCAGCGAGTCCGCCGCGCGGGTAAAGCTGCCGGTTTCCACCACCCGGGTAAAAGCGCGCATCGCCATGAGCTGGTCCATTAGGCTCCCCTGATTATTTCTGTATGTGAATAGTCATTTTCATTTTTGCCGGTTTTTCACTAATCCTGCAAGGGCTAAAGTTTGTCCAACGCAAACCCAACAAAAGGTAAATGACATGAACACGACTCTCTCAGGAAAAATCGCATTGGTCACCGGCGGCAGCACCGGCATCGGTCTTGCCACGGCGCAGGAGCTGGCGGCCCAGGGCGCGAAGGTGTACATCACCGGACGACGTCAGGCCGAGCTGGACGCGGCGGTGGCTGAAATCGCTTCAACGGCAGTGGGCATTCGCGCTGACGTGTCAAAACTGGCGGACCTGGACGAGGTCTATGCCCGGATAGCCAAAGAAGAAGGCCGCCTCGATATTCTGTTCGCCAATGCGGGTGGCGGCGATATGCTGCCGCTGGGCGCGATAACCGAAGAGCAGTTTGACCGGATTTTCGGCACCAACGTCCGCGGGGTGCTGTTTACGGTACAGAAGGCGCTGCCGCTGCTCTCCGCCGGATCCTCAATTATTCTGACCGGCTCGACGGTGTCCATTAAGGGGACGGCAAACTTTAGCGTCTACAGCGCCAGCAAGGCCGCCGTGCGCAACTTTGCCCGCTCCTGGGCGCTGGATTTGCAGGGCCGTGGGATCCGCGTCAACGTGGTGAGCCCGGGTCCGATCAAAACCCCTGGTCTCGGCGATCTGGTGCCGGAAGAACATCGTCAGGGGCTGTACGACGCGCTGGCCGCTCAGGTGCCGCTCGGCCGTTTAGGCGCGCCGGGTGAGGTGGGTAAAGCGGTGGCGTTTCTGGCCTCCGACGCGGCCAGCTTTATTAACGCCACGGAGTTGTTCGTGGACGGCGGGATGGCGCAAATTTAACCCACACTGCGCCAGCAGCGGACGTCACGGCCCTCGTGAGAGGGCTGTAACGGCTGGGGACGCTCACACCCCTGCGTTGCCATCGGACAACGGTCGCGGAAGAAACAGCCTTCGGGCAGGCGGCGGTTGCCGGGAAGCTCCGTTTTGCGTAAGGCCAGCGTCTCATCCAGCGGTTCACCGGTGCGGGGAACAGAGTCGAGCAGCAGACGGGTGTAAGGATGGCGCGGCTCGCCAAGCACCTGCGCGGCGCTACCCAGCTCCACAATCTGCCCAAGGTACATCACCGCCATGCGGTCGCTCATGTGCCTGACCACCGAGACGTTATGTGAGATCAACACGTAGGTCAGATTACGCTTCTGTTGCAGGGTCACCAGCAGGTTGAGGATTTGCGCCTGCACGGAGATATCCAGCGCGCTGGTGGGTTCATCGAGCACGATGATATCCGGATCGGACGAGAGCGCCCGGGCGATGGCAATGCGCTGGCGCTGCCCGCCGGAGAAGGCGTGCGGGAGTCGGTCGAGATATTCCGGGCGAATGCCCACCTGCAGCGCCAGGTTTTCAGCCAGCTGACGGCGCTCGCGCTCGCTGCTGCGCTTTTGTACCCACACCGGCTCGGTGATGATGCGCCAGACCGGCAGGCGCGGGTCGAGCGAGGAGAGCGGATCCTGAAACACCATCTGCATGCCGCCCGCGTGGTGCGTCCGCTGGCAGGCACCGGTGCTGGGCTTAAGCATGCCCATCAGCAGCTGGGCCAGCGTGCTTTTCCCGCAGCCGGACTCCCCGACAATGCCAAGCGTCTCTCCCCGACGGATTTCAAGGTCGAGCCCGTTGAGCGCATGGACCTGTTCCGTCACGCGACCCAGCCAGTTTTTGCGCGCCGCAAAGTTCACGTGCACGCTATCCAGTTCCAGCAGTACATCAGACATGGTGTTTCTCCCGTTGTGGATACCAGCAGGCAGCCTGTTGGCCTTCTGCGCCATGGGGCTGCAGGCGCGGCGTTTCGCTGCATTTCGCCCCGGCGGCAAAGCAGCGTTCGCGGAACGCGCATCCCTGCGGAAGCTCGCTGAGGTTGGGGACCGTGCCGGGGATGGCGGGAAGCGGGGCGCGCGGCTGGCCGTTTTCCGGCGCGCACTGCAGCAGGCCGATGGAATAGGGATGAACAGGCTGATGGATTAGCGTTTGCGTGGCACCGCTCTCGATCACGCTGCCCGCATACATCACGTACATTCTGTCGCAGAGCTGGGACACCACGGCCATATCGTGGCTGATAAACAGCACCGAGGTGCCGCTGGCCCGCGCCTTGTGCTTCAGCAGGCGCAGCACCTGCAGCTGGACGGTGACGTCCAGCGCGGTGGTCGGTTCGTCGGCGATAATCAGCTCCGGCTCGCAGGAGAAGGCAAGGGCGATCATCACCCGCTGGCGCATCCCGCCGGACAGTTCAAACGGATAGCGCGCCATGACCTGTTTCGCGTCCGGGATTTGCATCTCTTCCAGCAGGGTAATCGCCTTCTGCTGTGCCTCATGCCGGGAAAGCGGCTGATGCTGGCGGATCACCTCCACCATCTGTTTGCCAATTCGCCGCGTCGGGTTGAGGGCAGTCATCGGCTCCTGAAAAATCATCGCGACCTTTGCGCCGCGCCACTGGCGAAGCTGCTTCTCGGACGCCGTCAGGACGTTTTCGCCGAGTAACTTAACCTGACCATGATGAATGCGGTAGCTGCCCTCCGGCAGCAGCCGCATGGCGAGCATGGCGGTCACCGACTTACCCGATCCCGACTCGCCCACCACGCCGACAATTTCGCCCCTGCCGATCTCCAGCGAGACGTGGTTCAGCGCGTGGACCTCGCCGCGAAAAATCGGGAAGCTCAGATGCAGGTCTTCAATACGTAATACCGGTTCGGTCATTACTGTTTCCCTCCCGATTTCGGATCCAGCAGATCGCGGATACCGTCGCCAAACAGGTTAAAGCCCACGGCGGTTATCAAAATCGCCGCACCGGGAAACGCGCAGTACCACCACTGGTCCAGAACGTAGTTACGGCCGACGGCCACCATCGCGCCCCATTCGGCGGTCGGCTGCTGCGCCCCCAGGCCAATAAACCCCAGCGTGGCGGCCATCAGGATGGCGCTGCCGATGTCCAGAGACGCCTGCACAATCAGCGGCGGCAGGGCGTTGCGCAGGATATGCCAGCGGATCAAATGCCAGCGGGAGGCGCCAAAGGTGCGGGCGGCCTGCACGTAGGTAAACTGGCGCACCACCAGGGTTTGGCCGCGTGCCAGGCGGACGTAAAACGGGATGCGGACAATCGCAATCGCCAGCATGGCGTTAAACAGGCTCGGACCGAGCGCTGCGGCCAGCGCCATGGTCAGCACCAGGGAGGGAATGGAGAGCATAATGTCCATCACCCGCATGATGATGGCGTCGCCGCGCCCGCCCAGTACGCCGGACAAACAGCCCAGCAGCGAGCCAATGCCGCCCGCAATCACCACGACCGCCAGCCCAGCGGTAATCGACTGCTGGCTGCCCGTCAGCACGCGGCTGAACAGGTCACGACCTACCTCATCAGTACCAAACCAGTGTTGCGCAGAAGGCGCCTGCAGGCGGGCGGTCAGATCCAGCGCGTTCGGGTCATGCGGGACTATCCAGGGTGAGGTCACCATCAGAAAGAGCATCGCCATCATAATGACGCCGCCAACGATCGTGAGCGGGCTTTGACGCAGCATCCAGAACAGCTTTGCCCAGTTGATGCGTTGTCTGGCGGTTTTAACCGGGACGGGCGTTTCCTGCGTTAACATCATTCGGCACCTCCGCGCCCGATTCGCGGGTCAATCCACAGGTAAAGCAGATCGACCACCAGATTAACCAGCACGTAGGCCAGCGAAACAACGACGGCAAAGCCCATCACGGCAGGGAAATCGAGCGCCTGAATGGAGGTCACCACCCAGGCGCCCATGCCCGGCCAGGCAAAGACGGTTTCGGTCAGCACGGCGCCGTACAGCAGATCGCCCAGCGCCAGCCCGAGCACGGTAATCGATGGGATCATCGCATTCGGCAGGGCGTAGCGCAGGACGATATACCAGCCGGGCAGGCCGCTGGCGCGCGCGGTGCGGATATAGTCCTCGCTAAGCTGCTCCAGCATCGCGGAACGGACCTGACGCGCCACGATGCCCAGGTGAACAAACGCCAGCGTCAGCGAGGGCAAAATCAGGTGCTGCAGCGCATTGAAAAAGACCTCTCCGTTACCTTCCAGCAGTGCGTCCAGCAGATAAAAGCCGGTGACGTGGGCAGGCGGGTCGAGCCAGTCGTCCAGCCTGCCGCCGCCCGGCAGGATCTGCAGATTCCCGTAGAACAGGACAATGACGCCCAGACCGAGCCAGAAGGCCGGCGTGGAGATCCCGGTCATCGCCATTAAACGCACCAGATGATCCAGCCAGCGGTTGCGGTAAACCGCCGACAAAATCCCCAGCGGCACGCCGATGACCAGCGCCAGCACCAGAGAACAAAAGGCCAGCTCCAGCGTGGCGGGGAAAAAGGCCTTCAGGTCTTCAGCGACCGGACGTCCGGTACGGATGGAGGTGCCTAAATCACCGTGGGCCAGGGCGTCCACGTAGCGGCCAAACTGTATATACAGCGGCTGATCCAGCCCTAACTGCTGGCGGATGTTCTGCACGATTTCGTCGCTGGCGCGATCGCCGGCCAGCAGACGGGCCGGATCGCCGGGGATCAGGTGTGAAATAATAAAAGTGATAATACAGACACCGGCCACCACCAGGAGTAACCCCCAGCAGCGCTGGCGCACGATGCTCCAGAACGTCATACACTTTCCCCCGGCGAGAACCGTTATTTACTCATGGTGGCGATGTTGAACACCTGCTCGAGCATCGGATTAAAGGTGAAGCCTTTGACCTCTTTGTTCATCGCCAGCTGGTAATTCTTCTGGAACAGATAAACGTAGGCCGCCTCGTCGATGACCACCTTTTGCGCCTGCTGATAATCTTTGGTGCGTTCCGCCTGGTCGGTGGTTTTCAGCGCCGCCTGCAGCAGGGAGTCGACCTCTTTGTTCTCATAGAACGAACGGTTGCCCGGCAGCCCTTTTTTGTCCGATTCGAACCAGTAGTTCATGAACATGTACGGGTCGGCAAAGTCCGGGCTCCAGTTGCCGATGGCAATGTCGTAATCGCCTTTGCCGACGCGGTCGCGCATGGTGGCGTTGGCCAGTTTTTCCAGCTTGACGTTAATGCCGATCTTGCCAAGGCTGGCCTGTGTCGAGAGGGCGATAGGCTCCCAGTTCGGATCGTTGTCTGAGTAGAGGAAGGTCAGGCTGGCGGGCTTATCTTTGACCTTCTCCAGCGCCGCTTTGGCTTTGGCCTCGTCAAAGCTGTACTGCATTGCCGTGGCGTCAAAGCCCCACATGCCTTCCGGGATCGGGCCGCGCATCTGCTTGCCGTTGCCGCTCAGAATGCCTTTCACCATCCCCTGATAGTCCGTCGCCCAGGAGACCGCGCGGCGTAAATCGACCTGATTGAGCGGCGGTTTGCTGTTGTTGAGATAGAGGTAAGTCACGCGCAGGGACGGGTATTCGGCGACGGCGACTTTCCCTTCCTGCTTCAGGGCCGACAGCTGATCGACCGGCAGGGAGTCGGCAATGTCCAGGTCACCGCGGGAAAGCTGCAGACGACGCGATGCGCTCTCACCGATAATTTTTACCGAGACGCGCTTGAAGTGTGGCTTCTCACCCTGCCAGTGGGGGTTTGGCACCAGCACCAGCTGCTGGCCTTTCTGCCAGCTCTTCAGCATAAACGGTCCGGAGCCGGCGGTGTTTTGCGCCAGATAGCCGCGCGCATCGTCCGCGGCATTGGCCTTCAGCACCGTCGGGTTAATGATGGAGGCGCCGTCGTTCGCCAGGGTGTAGAGGAAAGGCGCGAACGGCTGGCTGAGGGTGAACTTCACCGTATGCTCATCAACGGCATCAATTTTCAGATCTTTCGGGAAGGCTTCGGATGGCCCCTGGCTGAGCTTCAGCAGGCGCTCAAAGGAGAGTTTGACCGCCTCGGCGGTGACCGGCGTGCCGTCGGAGAATTTGGCGTTATCCGCCAGGGTAAAGGTCCACTCTTTCTGGTCGTCGGACGCCTTCCAGCCCGTCGACAGATCGCCTTCCACCTCGGTAGAGCCTGGCTTGTACTTGACCAGACGCTGGTAGGACGGATAGGTGACGGTCCAGTCGTTGTTATCAATGGTGATGGCCGGATCGAGCGTTTGTGGGTCAGCGGCTTTACCGATCGCCAGCATGTCTTTCGGGACGGCAGCCAGCGCCAGCGGGGCACTCAGGGCCAGCGTGGCGGCGATCAGCGTCGAGATAAGCGATGTTTTCATGGCAGTGCTCCAGGTTTAAAGAGGGGTGTGCGTCAGTGGAAAACAGGCAAAACGGTCGTCAAGCAGCGGGTAGCTGGCGGCATTCGGCAGTTCAAAGTGCCACCATTCGCTGCTGATACCCACAAAACCGCCGCCAAACATGATGGCGTTCAACAGCAGACGGTTGCGCTGGGCGTGCGGCGGCACGGAGGGGTGATACGGATGCGATCGGTCATGCATTTCGTCAAAACCGGCCCCCATATCCAGCTCGGCGTTATGTTCATCCATCAGGGTAACGTCGATGGCCGTGCCGCGGCTGTGATTGGAGCCAATCGCCACGTCGACCACGTATTCCGGGTTCGGACAGGCATCCCACAGCTGAGCCTGCGCCTGCTGCGGCCGATAGGCGTCGTAGACCACCAGCTTCAGACCGGCCAGAGAGGCAATGCTGATGGCTTTTGCCAGGGCGGTGGCCGCGTCGGTATGCAGCAGGCACAGCGCCTCCTGATAGATCGGGCGGCCGGTGATGTTGTCGGCGGTGGCGTACTTCAGATCGATATGCAGCGTGGGAAACGTCTTCGCCACATCAATCAGTTCACTCTCTTCGGGCATAGCTCCGCTCCTTTAGCGTTCGAATTGACCAAACTCTTGTTGTAATTGTCGGTTTACCGCCAGACGCGCCGGGAGCGCCTCACCCAGCGCTTCCACCACGCCCGACAGCAGCAGGTTGAACAGACAGCTCACGGGGGCAAGTGAATCCCAGAAATGACCGGTATCGGTTTTCACCTGCAGTAAATCAATCGGATAATCCCGCGCCCACGGGCACCAGATATCGGTGATTAAGGCCAGCGGAATGCCTTTCTCGCTCGCGACGCGGCAGTACTGTCGGGCCATCGTGGAGTAGGTACGCGTATCGGTCAGCACGACATAAGGGTGCGCAAACCCCGAGTTCAGGGATTCCACCCAGCTGCCGGATGCCCCTTCGGAGTAACTCACCCGCGGGCGGAGGTATTCAAGGTGACTGAAGAAGGCGTTGGCGATCCCGCGCGTGGACTGGATCCCCAGCACAAAGACCGCGTCCGCGTGGGCCAGATGGTGCACCACCTGACGAAAAGCGTCCGTTTGCGCCAGCTGATACACCTGCGTAATGGCGTCCACTTCCAGCGACAGGGCGTGCTGAAGGCGGTTGGGCAGGGGGCGCTGCTGCTGCCAGGAGTCGAGGCGCTCGTTCATGCCCCAGGGCTGGTAAGGATCGCGCAGGCTCTTTTTGGCATCCTCCAGGTTGCGATACCCCAGCTTGCGCAGTAAGCGACCGACGGTAATTCCGCTGGTCCCGCTTGCCAGCCCGACGCTCTCCGCCGTTTCAAACGGGATTTGCGCGGCGTGCGCCAGCAGCCAGCTCCCGACCCGCTTTTCGCTGGGTGTCAGCTGGCTGAAGGTCGCTTCGATACGGCTCAACATCTCAGGTTTCGTCGTCATACCGCCTCGCTGTTAACAGGCTGTCAATGGCCGAAATTGTGTTACCTGGTTAACAATGCATGACGCGTGCCATGTTCACAGGAGGGCGAAAACCCGCTGCGCAGTAAACTTCATGCAATATTTGGTTAACCAATGATCAACATTTGTGCAGCGTAGTTCACTTTTGGTGCACTGGCTGACCGGACAGGTATGAATTTGGTGAATACGTCAGCCTGTTCACATTTTTGATAAGATAGAAGCACTGAGAACATAAAAGGGATCCCTCATGGCGAATTTGCCCTGGCGAGTCAGCGTGCGCCTGATCGCGCTTGCAAAGAAAACAGGAATGGTCGTGGGGATCGTTCTGGTCGTTCTGCTGGCGGTGCGGGTGTATCTCTCGCAGCAGGGGCCGGAACTGCATCTCTGGCATACCTGGCGGGCCGATGAGATGTCCGTGCGCGAGCTGGATAACGCCGACTTTGCCGGGTACCTCGCGCGGGAAAAGGCGATTTTCACCGATCTGGATAACGCGGTGACGGCGAAAACAGCGGGCGAGGAACAAACCCCGTTAAACCGCTATTACCGTCATAGCCTGGTGTGGCCCGGTCAGTTTGCCCCCGATGCCAACCGCTCCTTTGTGCTGATGCCAGCCGGCAAGCCCCTCGGCGCGGTGGTGCTGCTGCACGGGTTGACGGATTCGCCATACAGCGTCAGGCGCCTTGCCGTGAACTATCAGCAGCACGGCTTTGTGGCCGTGGTCCCGCGTCTTCCCGGACACGGCACCGCGCCCGGCGCGCTGACGGATGTTGACTGGGAAATGTGGCTGGCGGCCACGCGCCTTGCCGTACGGGAAGCCACGCGCCTGGCGGGTGATGCTGTGCCTCTGCATCTGGTGGGCTACTCCAACGGCGGGGCGCTGGCGATGAAATATGCCCTCGATGCGCTGGACGCGCCAGCGCTGCGTAAACCGCAGCAGGTGATCCTGCTCTCACCGATGATTGGCGTGACGGCCTTTGCGCGGTTCGCCGGTTTTGCCGGGCTACCGGCGCTGCTGCCGCCGTTTGCCAAAGCGGCCTGGCTGAATATCTCCCCGGAATATAATCCGTATAAATACAACTCTTTCCCGGTGAACGCCGCCCGCCAGTCGTGGCTGCTGACGAAGGCCCTGCAGGAGCAAATTGGCCGCGCGGCGCGGGAGCAACGGCTGGCGCAGCTCCCGCCGGTTCTGGCGTTCCAGTCGGTGATGGATTCTACGGTCAGCACTCGCGCGGTGGTCAGCGGCCTGTTTGACCAGCTTCCGGCAAACGGCAGCGAGCTGGTGATGTTCGATATCAACCAGGCGGCGAGCTTCCGTCCGCTCTTTAAACCGTCATCATGGACGGCCACCACGGCGCTGCTGCCGGTTGCGCAGAGACGTTACGGTGTCACGGTTATCACCAATGCGGACGAGCACAGTTTCTCGGCGGTAGCGAAAACAACTCCGGCAGGCAGCACCCGCGAGACGGTCGTGCCGCTTACGCAGGCCTGGCCGCAGGATGTCTATTCCCTGTCGCACGTTGCCGTGCCGTTCCCGCCGGATGACGATCTCTATGGTTGCGAGCCTGGGGTGAAAAACCGCTATGGCATCAGCCTGGGGACGATTGCGCTCTGGGGCGAAACGTCTGTATTGAGCGTTGGAAAGGAGGCGCTGATGCGGGTCACCTCGAACCCGTTTTACGACTACATGCAGGAGAGGATTAACAGCCGGATCGGGGACGCGAAAAAGTAACGTTCCCCTGTGGCGTGAATATGTTAGGTCGCATTGATTAAGTATGTTAAATAATAGCTTCAAGGCACCTCTCTCTCATCGGAACCCACTTTTGTGCTGACTACTCTGATCTACCGAAGCCAGTTGAATTTATCCCGCCCGTCCACCGAACTGCGGGAGCTGGTGGATCGCGCCAGGGGCCGCAACACAAAACTGGATATCACCGGCGTCCTCCTGGCAAAAGGGAATGACGTTCTGCAAATCCTCGAAGGGTCGGAAGAGAGTGTGGTCAAACTGTTCCACACCATCCGTGAGGACAAGCGGCACAGCGGGGTGGTTGAACTGATGCGGGATTATGGCCCGCGCAGACGATTCGAAAACGTCGGGATGCTGCTGTTCGATCTGCAGACGCAGTCACCGAAAGAGGTGCTGCAGTCGGTCCTGCATTACAGCAAGCTGGACAGCTATCTCACCTCTGACGATCGGGTGTTCAAATTTATTCAGACGTTTATCATGGGCAAACGTCCGGCCCCATCGGGCGCGCGCTACACCCCTGAAAAATGGACGCTTTCACCCGAGGCGTTACCCTTTGGCGAACATCTGGGCCTGTTTACCGGACAAACCTGCCAGTTTGCGCTGCAGCCTATTGTCGAGCCCTCGGAAGGGAAGATCAGCTCCCTTGAGGCCCTTATCCGCGGTAACGACGGCGGCAGTCCGGAGCATTTCTTCAGCACTGTCGACCCGGACAACGTCTACGAAGTTGATCTCCAGACGAAAGCGTATGCCTTTGCGCTGGCGGAAAAGCTGGGCATTGGCAGCCATAAAATAGCGGTAAACCTGCTGCCCATGTCGCTGGTGAATGTCCCCGGCGCAGTGGAATTTCTGGTCGATCAGATTAAACAACATGGGCTTCAGCCGGAGCAGGTGGTCATTGAAGTCACGGAAAACGAGATGATCTCCGGGTTCAACCAGTTTAATAGTGCCATCAAGCAGCTTCGCGGTGAGGGGATTGGCCTGGCGATCGATGATTTTGGCTCGGGCTATGCCGGACTTTCGCTTCTGACCCGGTTCCAGCCTGATAAAATTAAAATCGACCGGGAAATTGTCAGCAACATTCACCTCAGCGGCCCGAAGCAGGCGATCGTGCGCTCCATCGTCAGCTGCTGCTCCGATCTTGAAATTACCCTGGTAGCCGAAGGCATCGAGAAAATAGAGGAGTGGTGCTGGCTCGAATCTGCCGGGATCCGCCGTTTCCAGGGCTTTCTGTTTGCCCGTCCGCAGATTAATGGCGTCGGCGATATCCACTGGCCGCATCTGGTGCGTTAAGTCAATTTTCCCTCCCGTTATTTCCCCTTTGCCCAGCCTGTGCTTAAATAGCTAAAACGGTTTAACATAGTTTAGCTGAGAGGGTTACATGAAAAAAATCTGGGTACTTGGCGATGCGGTAGTGGATTTGCTGCCCGATGGAGAAGGCAGATTACTGCAGTGTCCCGGCGGCGCACCGGCAAACGTCGCGGTCGGCATTGCCCGGCTGGGCGGCCAGAGCGCCTTTATCGGCAGGGTTGGCGACGATCCTTTTGGGCGTTTTATGTCTAAGACATTAGCCGACGAGCGGGTCGACGTGAAGTATATGCGCCTTGACCCGGCGCACCGCACCTCAACGGTGGTGGTCGATCTGGATGACCACGGCGAACGCTCGTTTACCTTTATGGTGCGCCCGAGCGCCGATCTGTTTCTGGAATCTGCCGATCTGCCGACGTTCAGCGCCGGGGAGTGGCTGCACGTCTGCTCCATCGCCTTAAGCGCCGAGCCGAGCCGTTCTGCGACCTTTCAGGCGATGGCCGCCATCCGGGAGGCGGGCGGTTACGTCAGTTTCGACCCCAATATTCGCCCGGACCTCTGGCAGGATGAGAACGAACTGCGTCGCTGCCTGGAGCAGGCCCTGCAGAGTGCAGACGTGGTGAAACTCTCTGTCGAAGAGCTGGCGTTTTTAACCGGAGATGTGCAGGTAAACGTCGGTCTGGACACGCTGATGGCGCGCTGCCCGGCGCGTCTGGTGCTGGTCACCCAGGGTAAAGAGGGGGTGATTGCCTGGCATGAGGGCACTGTGAAACATTATCCGGCCACCCCCGTTCAGTGTGTCGATACAACCGGCGCGGGCGACGCCTTCGTCGCGGGGCTGCTCTACGGTCTGGCTGACGGTCAGGCACTGCCTCCGGTTATCGCGCTCGCCCAGCGCTGCGGCGCGCTGGCCACCACGGCCAAAGGGGCGATGACCGCGTTGCCCTGGCAGCACGACCTGTAATTTCTCCTCTCTTGGCCGCCATCCGGCGGCCTGAATTGTCGCCTCGATCACACTTACTAAATCGGTTTAGCAAAAAAGATTGCCGATCCAAAATCCAGAGGTTTAGTATCAGCAACCTAAACCGGTTTAGCAATTTAGCACGTTTAATGACTTCTTTTAGGGATGCGACAAAATGTATAAAAAACGCAGACTTGCCGTGATGATAGGCATGCTGGCCGGAAGTACCTCTGTTTTTGCCCAAACGGATATGACAAGTATCGAAGCGCGTCTTGCCGCAATGGAGCAACGCCTCCAGGCGGCGGAAACGCGTGCGCAGGTGGCTGAGAAGCGCGCCACCGATGCAGAACAAAAAACGCAGCAGCTGGTTGCCGCCCAGCAGCAGGCGCAAACGACAACCCAGGAGGTGGCGCAGCGCACCACCGCGCTGGAGAAGAAGGCGGATCAGACCGGTGGGTTTGAGTTCCACGGCTATGCCCGTTCTGGCCTGCTGATGAACGATGCGGCCTCCAGCAGCAAAAGCGGTCCTTATCTGACCCCGGCCGGTGAAACCGGCGGTGCGGTAGGGCGTCTGGGTAACGAAGCCGATACCTACGTGGAGCTGAATCTGGAGCACAAGCAAACCCTGGACAACGGGGCGACCACGCGCTTTAAAGCGATGCTGGCCGACGGTCAGAGAACCTATAACGACTGGTCAGCCGATACCAGCGATCTCAATATTCGCCAGGCTTTCGCGGAGCTGGGCAACCTGCCTGATTTTACCGGCGCGCTGAAGGGCAGCACCTTCTGGGCGGGTAAACGCTTTGACCGCGACAACTTTGACATTCACTGGCTGGATTCCGACGTGGTGTTCCTCGCCGGTACCGGCGGCGGCGTCTATGACGTGAAGTGGAACGATTCGCTGCGCAGCAACTTCTCCATTTATGGCCGCAACTTCGGCAGCGTGGAGCAGACCGACAACAACGTTCAGAACTATATCCTCAGCATGAACCACTTCGCCGGCCCGTTCCAGCTGATGGTGAGCGGCCTGCGGGCGAAAGATAACGACGACCGTAAAGATACCAATGGCGATCTCATCAAAACGGATGCCGCCAATACCGGCGTTCATGCGCTGGTGGGCTTGCATAATGACAGCTTCTACGGCCTGCGCGAAGGGACCGCCAAAACGGCGCTGCTTTATGGTCACGGGCTGGGTGCGGAGGTGAAAAGCATCGGCTCCGACGGCGCGCTGCTGTCTGAGGCGGATACCTGGCGCTTCGCAAGTTACGGTGTCACGCCGATCGGCGGTGGCTGGAGCGTTGCGCCAGCCGTACTGGCACAGAGCAGTAAAGATCGCTACGTCAAGGGCGATAGCTATGAGTGGGTAACGCTCAACACTCGCCTGATTAAAGAGGTGACGCAGAACTTCGCGCTGGCGTTTGAGGGAAGCTATCAGTACATGGATTTAAATCCGGAAGGTTATAAGGACCGCAACGCCGTGAACGGCAGTTTCTACAAGCTGACCTTTGCGCCAACGTTAAAAGCGAGCAAAATCGGCGATTTCTTCAGCCGTCCGGAGCTGCGCCTGTTTGCCACCTGGATGGACTGGAGCAGCAAACTGGATCATTACGCCAGCGATGATGCCTTTGGCAGCAGCGGCTTCAACGCCGGCGGGGAATGGAACTTTGGGGTCCAGATGGAAACCTGGTTTTAACCCATCACGCTCCCGCCTGGCGGGAGCGTTTCGCACATCATAAAAAGAAGTCAGGCAGAGGTATCTATGGATTTTAATCAAATCGCCCGCGAGCTTATTCCACTGCTCGGTGGCAAGGAAAATATCGCCAGCGCGGCGCACTGCGCAACGCGTCTTCGTCTGGTGCTGGTTGATGACGCGCTGGCGGATCAGCAGGCTATCGGCAAGGTCGACGGCGTGAAAGGCTGCTTCCGTAACGCCGGGCAGATGCAGGTGATTTTTGGCACGGGCGTGGTTAACAAGGTGTACGCCGCGTTTATTCAGGCGGCGGGGATCAGCGAATCCAGCAAATCGGAAGCCGCGGACCTGGCGGCGCGCAAGCTCAACCCGTTCCAGCGCATTGCCCGTCTGCTCTCCAACATCTTTGTGCCGATTATCCCCGCCATTGTGGCGTCCGGTCTGCTGATGGGCCTGCTCGGCATGGTGAAAACCTACGGCTGGGTCAATGCGGATAACGCCATCTACATCATGCTGGACATGTGCAGCTCGGCGGCGTTTATCATTCTGCCTATTCTGATTGGCTTTACCGCCGCGCGCGAATTTGGGGGTAACCCGTACCTCGGCGCGACGCTGGGCGGGATTCTGACCCACCCGGCGCTGACCAACGCCTGGGGCGTGGCCTCTGGCTTCCACACCATGAACTTCTTCGGCCTTGAGATCGCGATGATTGGCTATCAGGGTACGGTATTCCCGGTGCTGCTGGCCGTCTGGTTTATGAGCATCGTGGAGAAAAACCTGCGCCGCGCGATCCCGGATGCGTTAGACCTGATCCTGACGCCGTTCCTCACCGTCGTTATCTCCGGATTTATCGCCTTGCTGATTATCGGTCCGGCGGGGCGCGCCTTAGGGGATGGTATCTCCTTCGTTCTGAGCACGCTGATCGCCCACGCTGGCTGGCTGGCCGGGCTGCTGTTCGGCGGACTTTACTCGGTGATTGTGATCACCGGTATTCACCACAGCTTCCACGCGATTGAAGCCGGGCTGCTGGGTAACCCGTCGATTGGCGTTAACTTCCTGCTGCCTATCTGGGCCATGGCGAACGTGGCGCAGGGTGGCGCCTGTCTGGCTGTGTGGTTCAAAACCAAAGATGCCAAAATCAAAGCCATTACCTTACCGTCGGCGTTTTCTGCGATGCTGGGCATCACCGAAGCGGCCATTTTTGGTATCAACCTGCGCTTCGTTAAGCCGTTTATCGCCGCATTGATTGGCGGCGCGGTGGGCGGGGCCTGGGTGGTCTCGGTTCATGTCTACATGACCGCCGTTGGGTTGACCGCCATTCCGGGCATGGCCATCGTGCAGGCCAGCTCGCTGCTCAACTATATTATCGGCATGGTGATTGCCTTCGGCGTGGCGTTTACCGTCTCACTGCTGCTGAAATATAAAACGGACTCTGAATAATGACGTTGCCTTCCCGCTGGCCTGCGATCCTGCAGGCCGTTATGAAAGGTCAGCCACGGGCGCTGGCGGATAGCCACTATCCGCAGTGGCACCCCGCGCCGGTGACGGGGCTGATGAACGACCCGAACGGGTTTATCTGGTTTGCCGGCCGCTACCATCTGTTCTATCAGTGGAACCCGCTGGACTGCGAGCATCGCTTTAAGTGCTGGGGGCACTGGAGCTCTGCGGACCTGGTGCACTGGCGGCATGAGCCGCTGGCGCTGATGCCTGACGAAGCGTATGACCGCAACGGCTGCTACTCCGGTAGCGCCGTGGATAACCAGGGTGTTCTGACCCTGTGCTACACCGGAAACGTTAAGTTCGATGACGGCAGCCGCACGGCCTGGCAGTGCCTGGCAGTGGAACAGCCGGACGGAACCTTTACGAAGCTGGGGCCGGTGCTGGCGCTGCCGGAAGGCTACACCGGCCACGTGCGCGACCCGAAGGTGTGGCAGCACGACGGGGAGTGGTACATGGTGCTCGGCGCGCAGGATGTGCAGAAGCGCGGCAAGGTGCTGCTGTTTAAATCTGCCGATCTGCACGCCTGGACGTCCTGCGGGGAGATCGCTGGTCACGGGGTTAACGGCCTGACGGACGCGGGTTATATGTGGGAGTGTCCGGACCTGTTCGCTCTCGACGGGACGCACGTCCTGATCTGCTGCCCGCAAGGGCTGGCGCGCGAGCCGCATCGCTACCTCAATACCTATCCGGCCACCTGGATGAGCGGGGAGTTTGATTACGCCAGCGCCGCATTCGATCACGGCGAGCTGCACGAGCTGGACGCGGGGTTTGAGTTTTACGCGCCGCAAACTGCGCTGGCGGAAGATGGACGCCGCATTCTGATCGGCTGGATGGGCGTACCGGACGGGGAAGAGATGCTTCAGCCAACCCGGGCGCACGGCTGGATGCACCAGATGACCTGCCCGCGCGAATTACGCTATCGCGACGGCAGGCTCTGGCAGACCCCGGCGCGCGAGCTGACGGCGCTGCGTGAAGATGAGCAGCGCTGGCAGGGGCACGCCAGCGACGCGCCGGACCTGGACGCGACGCGCCTGGAGTTTGAGCTGGGCGCATCGCATGTGAATGTCGATTTTGGCGGTGCGCTGCGTCTCACGCTCGATGAGCAGGGTATACGCCTGGAACGCGCGAGCCTGAAAACCGGTGAAACGCTGACCCGCTACTGGCAGGGCGACGTCCGTCATTTGCGCGTTCTGTGCGACCGTTCCAGCGTTGAAATTTTCATCAATCACGGTGAAGGGGTGATGAGCAGCCGCTATTTTCCTGACCATCCGGCCCGGATGCGATTCGAAGGTGCGTCCGATATCACATTACGCTACTGGTCGCTGCGCGCCTGCATGATAGAATGAGGGTTTTGGCAGCCGGATCTAAGTCGTTGTGAGAAAAACAAAACGCGTCACCATTAAAGACATCGCGGAGCTGGCGGGTGTGTCAAAAGCCACCGCCAGCCTGGTCCTGAACGGGCGCAGCAAAGAGCTACGCGTGGCGGAAGAGACGCGCGAGCGCGTGCTGGCGATTGCAAAAGAGCACCACTATCAGCCCAGCATTCACGCCCGGTCGCTGCGGGATAACCGCAGCCACACCATTGGTCTGGTGGTCCCGGAGATCACCAACTACGGTTTTGCCGTTTTTTCTCATGAGCTGGAAACGCTGTGCCGCGAGGCGGGCGTTCAGCTGCTGATCTCCTGCAGCGATGAAAACCCGGGGCAGGAGACGGTGGTGGTGAACAACATGGTGGCGCGCCAGGTGGACGGGCTGATTGTGGCCTCCAGCATGCTCAACGACGCGGACTACCATAAGCTGAGCGAGCAGCTGCCGGTGGTTCTGTTTGACCGCCACATCAACGACAGCGCGCTGCCGCTGGTGATCACCGATTCCATTACCCCGACGACCGAACTGGTGGCCGACATTGCGCGCCAGCATCCTGATGAGTTCTACTTTCTCGGCGGCCAGCCCCGCCTGTCGCCCACACGCGACCGTCTGGAAGGGTTTAAGCAAGGGCTGCGTGATGCCGGTGTGGCGCTGCGCCCCGAGTGGATCATTCACGGCAACTATCACCCGAGCTCCGGGTACGAGATGTTTGCTGAACTCTGCGCACGCCTGGGGCGTCCGCCGAAAGCGCTCTTCGCCGCCGCCTGCGGGCTGCTGGAAGGGGTGCTGCGCTATATGGGCCAGCATAACCTGCTGCAGAGCGATATCAGGTTAGCCAGTTTTGACGATCACTATCTCTACGATTCGCTGACGATCCCGGTGGATACCATCCGCCAGGATAATCGCCAGCTGGCGTGGCACTGCTTTGATTTGATTAGCAAATTGATCGAGGGGGAGACCCCGGAACCGTTGCAACGCAAGCTGTCTGCCACCCTGCAGCGGCGCTATAAGTGAGCAATATAGCCCGGACCGATACATCAATAACTTTAATTAATTTAAGTTTTGGAAGCGCCGATAACCATAAGGAATAATTCTCCTTGAGGTATTGGTTTATGTCGTTGAAAAAGTCGTCCCTGATTGTCCTGTTCTCGCTGCTTTTCTTCTTTGTTGTCAGCACCGTCACCAGCGTTGGCCTCATCATTAAAAGTAATAATTCGCTGGATAACGTCAACAAAGAGATCCAGGTTGTGCTGTCCATTATTGACCCGATCAACCATAGCCGTACGCTGCGCGTGCGGGTGATGGAGTATGTGAAGATGGTGGAAGCGGGCAACGCGGCGGACGGCGCTGCAAAGCTTACCGCCGTGAAAGAGGCGCTGACCAAAGCGGACCACGCCTTTGCGGCCTTTATGGCGTCGCCGCGCCTGAGCGATGAAGCGCCGCTGGTCACTGCCTATCAGGACGCCTGGCAAAACTACCGCAACCAGGGGCTGGCGCCGCTGATCGATGCCGCCGAGGCGCACGATGTCGCCAAATTTAACGCGCTGATCCCGGAAGTCTCCCGCCTCGACCGCCAGTACGAGATCGTTCTCGACCAGGTCCTTTCCGTCCACCAGAAATACGCCAAAAGCCTGAACGAAGATGCGAGCAGTAACTTCGTCTCTGGCCTGGCGATCATTGCCGCTATCGCCAGCCTGTTTGTGGTGGTGATTGTCGCCGTCAGCCTGCTGATGAAGCGCTTTGTCTTTGCGCCGGTCAACCTGGCGCGCGAGCACTGCAGCCAGATTGCGGCAGGCAAGCTGGACATTCCGGTGCCGGTGAAGGGGAGTACAGGCAACGAAATCGACCACCTGATGGGCTCGATGGAGCAGATGCGTCAGGCGCTGCTGGCGACCATCGCCCAGGTGCGCGATGCGAGCCATACCGTAACGCACGCAGCCCAGGAGATTGCCTCCGGTAATATCGACCTGGCGTCACGCACCGAGCAGCAGGCTTCGGCGTTAACCCAGACGGCGGCCAGCATGGAAGAGCTGAGCGCGACGGTGGCGAACAATACCGATAACGTGTATCAGGCCGGTAAGCTGGTGCAGGACGCTGTGAAAAATGCCCACACCGGTGAAGCGGTGACCCGTGAAGTGATCGACACAATGAATACCATCGCGGCGAACTCGAAGCGCATTGAAGACATTACCAGCGTGATTAACAGCATCGCCTTCCAGACCAACATCCTGGCGCTGAACGCGGCGGTTGAAGCGGCGCGCGCCGGCACGCAGGGCCGCGGCTTTGCGGTCGTGGCCAGTGAAGTCCGCACCCTGGCGCAGAAAAGCGCGGTGGCGGCCAAGGACATCGAAAGCCTGATTGCCCAGTCGGTCTCCAGCGTGAAAAACGGTGCGGAGCTGGTGAGCCGCTCGGGCGAGGTGATTGACTCGATCATTTCATCGGTGAATAAAGTGAATACGCTGATGGAGCAGATCTCCGTCGCCTCCGAAGAGCAAAGCCGCGGGATCAGCCAGGTTGGGCAGGCGGTGACCGAGATGGACGGCGTGACGCAGCAGAACGCCGCGCTGGTGCAGCAGTCCGCCGCGGCAGCGGCCTCGCTGGAAGAGCAGGCGCAGCAGCTTTCACGGAGTATTTCGAGTTTTAGTTTGCCGGTGCAGGCTTGATGGTATGAAGGAGGCTCCTGGGGGAGCCTTTTTTGTATCTGGTGTAACCCTTTCTGTATAATTCAGGACGTCTCTACAGGCAGCACGAATCTACTAGTAATTATCGCCAGGGAAAATTATGTTAATTATTTTTAGTGGGCTACCCGGCAGTGGTAAAAGCACTATTGCAAAAATCGTTACTCAAAGGCTGGGGGCTGTTTATCTGCGGGTTGATACCGTTGAGCAGGCCATTCGGTCGGTCTCGGAACCTGGTCAAAAAATTGGACCGGAGGGATATTTTGCCATCTATGGTTTAGCAAGTGAGAATCTTAAGCTGGGCTCCACCGTTGTGACCGATTCCGTTAATGATATTAACCTTGTGCGAGATGCTTTCCGCAATATTGCTCTGTCGTTGAATGTCCCTTTCCTGGAAGTTGAAATTGTCTGCTCAGACGAAAAAGAACATCGTTATCGCGTAGAGAACAGAGTCTCTGATATCCCAGGGCTCATGCCTCCTGACTGGGAACAGGTAAAAAACCGTGAGTACGAACCCTGGGGGAGAGAACATCTCATATTGGACACAGCCGTTTTATCAGCGGCAGAGTGTGCAGATAAAATCCTGGAAATAAGGCATAAGATTGCGCTTAACTGGTCTTAAACGATGGACAAGCGCCTGCAATGGCTTAACTGCTTTGAGGATTCGCCTGAATTCAGCATAATTGGCTTCAGGAAATAAAAAGCTTCGTTTTTTACCGGCAACGTAAACCGCAGCGTAATCAGAAACCGGAACCGCGCATTGGAAGAATTAATTCTCAACATGAACTTAGGGGCAACATCGAAAATGGGAAAGCGCAAGAGTGCTCTGATTTATGTCCTGACCGTAATTATATTTTTGCTTATTATCCCTGAGATCATTCTGCGTGTATGCACGTCCGAGCAACTCGGCCGTATCAGCGACTTCACTAGTTTAGGTGGCTTGTTAAATCCACTATTATCCTTGCTCATCTTCCTGGCATTGTTTTCAATCATACTGGCCGTCATTGCTATCGCATTGGTTAAGCGAATTCTTCATAAGCAGTGATTTGCCTGCAAGCGACGCATAGCATCCGCCAGCCGTTACCGCTATGAGTGCAAATTCGGCAGCACAAAAAAATTTATATTCATCCCAGCAATATTTCCCTTCCTCATCCGTCTACCTCATCACAAGCCATAATCAGTTACTGTAAACGAGGTAAACACCATGAGAGATTTTGAACTGCACGGCAGAGGTCACGGACGCGGATTTGGTCGCCACCGTATGGGCAAGGGGTTAGTCATCGGCGCGGTGATTTTCATCGTGCTCGGCCTGCTGGTGATGACCCTGTGGAACGCCTTGCTCCCGGCCATCCTCGGCGTTAAGGCCATCGGATTCTGGCAGGCGCTGGGCATTCTGGTGCTGAGCCGCATTCTGTTCGGTGGGCTGGGGTTCCGCCCGGGGATGTTTGGCGCGCACCGCCGGATGCACGAACGCTGGATGAACATGACGCCCGAGCAGCGCGAGGCGTTTATTCAGCAGCGCCGCGAAGGGTTCGGTCGCCATGGTCGCGGCCACTGCGGCTGGCACGGCCATCGTGACGATAAGCGCGATGACGCCACGCCAAAAGCGCCGGACGCGGAGTGAGCGAGATGAAAGCCGGGGAGGCGGGCGGATCCATGCTGATGTCGGCGCTCAATGCCTGCCGCGCCCGGCTGAAAGCCTTCATTCGCGGGCGGACGTCCGTCCGCGATGATGCCGACGACATTTTGCAGGAAGTGACGTATCAGCTGATGAAAGTGGAGCAGCCGGTCGAAAACGTCGCCGCCTGGCTGTTCCGCGCGGCGCGTAACGAGATGACCGACCGGGCGCGTAAAAAGCGCGAGGTGTCGCTCTCCGGCTATTTTACGGGCGAAGATGACGACGGTTTTCCGGAAGACGAGCTGGCCGAAACCCTGTTCGGCGTACCGCACACGCCGGAGGAGGAGTACCTCAAGACGCTGCTGTGGGAAGAGCTGGGGCAGGCGCTGTCTGAACTTCCTCCGCCGCAGCGGGAGGCGTTTGAAAAGACCGAGCTCCACGGCTACAGCATTAAAATGCTGGCAGAGGAGACCGGCGCCAGCGAACAGGCGCTGTTATCCCGCAAGCACAAGGCGGTGCTGTTTCTGCGCACGCGGCTGCGGGACGTCTATGACGCGCTGACGGGCGAATAGCGGCGACAGACAAAACCTTACACTTCCGGCACTTGTAGATTCATCACTATCGTTTATGATCGGGGCGTCTTGTCACTCTGGAATGTTATGCGCAACCGTCAGCTCCTCGGAAAATGGCTTTTGATTATCACCTGTCTCGCGATGGCGCTTTGCCTCGTGCAGCGTGCGGTGATGCTCAACCATTTTTTACAGGGACTGGATCCGCAGATTTCACTGAGTGCAGATGCCCCGGCTCAAACCAGCAGCACTGAACAACCCGGCCCGTCGCCGTGTCAGCTCGGCGCGCACTCGCTGCTTTGCGCCCAGCCGCTGTTCTTCGACGGTGCATTACCGGCCATTATTATCTTCTTCGCGCTGCTGCAGCTGTTGACGCAAGGGCGGGCATTGGCTCCCGTGGAACAGCCCGTTCAGGCGCCGCCTCCCCGAATACACCTTAAAAACTGCGTTTTCCGTGAATGAAAAACATCGTCATCACACGATAATTTTTCACTGTTCACGGAGTACAACATGGTTAACCTCTTCAGGGGATTCGTCTTCCTGTGGCTGTCCTGCATCGGCATTGTCCATGCGGCGGACACCGGCTGGCTGGTTTCCCCCCAAAACGATCACGCCCGCATCCGCTTTCAGGCGGAGAGGGAACAAACGCATGTTAAAGGCCTGCTCACCGTTGAGCTAAAGCCCGGCTGGAAAACCTACTGGAGATCGCCGGGCGAGGGCGGCGTCGCGCCGAAAATCAGCTGGCCGGAAGGCGTAACGGACAGCTGGTCCTGGCCGGTGCCGTCGCGCTTCGATATCTCCGGCATGACCACGCAGGGCTATCACGATAAGGTGACGATCCCGATTACGCTCGACGGAGCGAAGGGCGACACGCTCGACGGGACGCTGACGCTCTCTACCTGCAGCAACGTCTGTCTGCTGACGGACTACCCGCTGCATCTCAATTTTACCCAGCCGGTGGATGAGGGCTTCCACAGCGCCTTCGAGCAAGCGATGCGCGCCGTGCCGGGCACGTCTGGCGTGTCGTCGGATCTTTCCGCCTGGCTCTCCGGCGACAAGCTGGTGATTACCGGCACCACGGACGGGGAATGGGACAATCCGGGGATCTACTTTGACCCGCTGGAGAGTGACATTCTGCCCGGCGAGCCGGTCATTAAACACGACGGCACTACGCTTCGGGTGACGGTACCCGTGACCGACGAATGGGGCGATAAACCCGCTTCGCTGGCAGGCAAAAGGCTGTCGTTTGTGCTGACCAACGGCGAACGGGCGCAGCAAACCACCATGACCGTTGGGACCGCGCCCGAAGAGACCTCCGTACCGGACAGCACGGGAAAAATGGTGCTCTTTGCGCTGCTGGGCGGGCTGATCCTGAACCTGATGCCCTGCGTGCTGCCGGTGATGGGCATGAAGCTTAACAGCATCCTGCTGGCGGGATCGGACAGCCGCGCCATCCGGCTGCGCTTTCTGGCCACCAGCGCCGGGATCCTCACCTCCTTTATGCTGCTGGCCGGGATGGTCACCGCGCTGAAGCTGGCCGGGGCGTCGCTGGGGTGGGGCATCCAGTTCCAGAACCCGTGGTTTATCGGCCTGATGGTCGCCGTGACCTTCCTGTTTGCGCTGAACCTGTTTGGGACGTTTGAAATGCTTCTCCCTTCTTCTGCCGCAGGACGGCTGGCGACGGCAGGGGGATCGGGGATCGGCGGCAGCTTCTGCGAAGGAATGTTCGCCACCCTGCTGGCGACGCCGTGCTCCGCGCCGTTCCTCGGTACCGCGGTCGCCTTTGCCCTTGGCGCGCCGCTGCACGCCCTGTGGCTGATCTTCCTGATGCTCGGCGTGGGCATGAGTCTGCCGTGGCTGTTCGTTGCCCTGGTACCGAAAACGGCCATGCTGCTGCCGAAACCCGGCCGCTGGATGAACACGCTCAAGGTCATCCTCGGCATGATGATGCTGGTCTCAAGCCTCTGGCTGGCGACGCTGTTGAGCGTGCATCTGGGCGAGGCGGTCAGCCAGATCGTGATGCTGGCGCTGACTGCCGCTGCGCTGGTGCTGTTCGCGCTGAAGGAGCAAAAATCTTCGCCGCTGTTCTGGCTGGTGGTCATCGCGCTGTCGGCGTTCGGCGGGTATCAGCTGCGCGGTCTACTTAACGCGCCGCCTGACGCACCGGCACAAAACGTTGCGCAAACCATCCCGTGGCAGCCGCTCAGTGAAGAGGCCATTGAGCAGGCGCTGGCGCAGGGGAAACGGGTGTTTGTAGATATCTCGGCGGACTGGTGCGTGACGTGTAAGGTGAACGAGCACCGCGTACTCGGTCAGCCGGACGTTATTGCCGCGCTGCGCCAGCCGGACGTGGTGGCCCTGCGCGGAGACTGGAGCCAGCCGTCCGCATTTATCGCGGATTTTCTGGTGAAGCGAAACCGTTACGCCATTCCGTTTAACGCGGTGTATGGCCCCGGCCTGCCTGAAGGGGAAATCCTCTCGCCGCTGCTGGACAAGCGCACCCTGGTCACCACCCTGAACAATGCAAAAGGCTAACGGTATGATGAATAAACTCTTTATTACGCTTCTGCTCCTGCTTGCCCCGCTTCAGGCGTTTGCTGCCCAGCCGCTGACGCCGGACCAGGAGCAGCGCGCGCAGAAGATGATCGCTGACTTCCTGTTTAACGATCCGAACTCCCCGCGCATCGGCGCGAAAAACCCAAAGCTCACCCTGGTGGTGTTTACCGACTACAACTGCCCGTACTGTAAAAAATTCGATCCGTACCTGGAGAAGATTGTCGAAAAACACCCGGACGTGGCGGTGGTCTTTAAGTTTTTACCTTTCCGCTCGGAAAGTTCGCTGACCGCCGCGCGAGACGCCTTAACGCTCTGGCGAAAAGATCCCGGGCAGTTTATGAAGCTGAACCACACTCTGATGGCGAAAAAGGGGTACCACGATGACGCCAGCATTCAGGAGGCGCAGAGGCGGGCGGGCGTGAGCGTGACGACGCCGGACGAGGAGAGTTTTCTGACGATCAGGCGCAGCCTCATTGTGGCGGAAAAAATGGGGATCCAGGGCACGCCCGCCACGCTTATTGGCGAGGGGCTGCTGCCCGGCTGGGTGCCGTACGAACAGTTCGACGAAATGGTCAGTGAAGCACTGAAAAACCGCTAACCTGAAGGGGGCGTGATGCCCCCGACAAACCGGAGAGGGAAATGAAAAAATTACTGTTACTTTCAGCGCTGGCGGCGTCAGGGCTGGTACAGGCGGCTGAAGCCATACCGGATGTGGTGAAGCACTTCAGCGAGCAGCAGAACATCAAAATCATCAAGAAGCTGGATGCGCCTGGCGGCGTACCGGCATGGCTGGGGCAGTATCAGGATATGGGCGTGACGCTTTTTCTTACGCCGGACGGCAAGCACGTGATCTCGGGATATCTTTATGATGACAAAGGGAAGAACCTCAGCGAAGGCTATTTCCAGAAAGAGATCTACGCCCCGATGGGCCGCGAGATGTGGAAGAACCTCAACGCGGCGCATCCCCTGAAGGAAGGGGCGGATAACGCCCCGCGTAAAGTCTTTGTTTTCGCCGATCCGTTCTGTCCGTACTGCAAGCAGTTCTGGGCCGAAGCACAGCCGTGGGTGAAGGCGGGCAAGGTACAGCTCAACACGCTGCTGGTGGCGTTTCTCAACCCCAACAGCGGACGTAACACCTCGGCGATTCTGAATGCGAAAGATCCGGTTGCGGCCTGGCGCGAATATGAGCTCTCCGGCGGCAAAAAACTGCCCAAGCCTGAAGGCGAGGCTTCCCGCGAAACGGTTGAGATCCTACAGAAACATCAGGCGCTGATGGACAGCCTGGGCGCTAACGCCACGCCGGCCATTTACTATCTGAATGCGGAAAATGAGCTGCAGCAGGTGGTGGGAATGCCGGATGCGCAGCAGCTCGAGGCGATGTTCGGGCCGAAGCCGTAAAAAAATACAGGCAGAAACGGGCGTTTCTGCCTGGTAATCACTTAGCTACCCCAGCGTCCACGGAGGTAGTTTACCGCCTGCTGGGTCTGCGGCTGGTTCAGGTAATCTTCCCGGAAAAGGATGGTGCCGTTGACGTTGGGCAGCGAATCGTTGAGATCGAGCTGCTTTTTCAACTCCGGCACGCCGCCCTGAACCGTCCAGTCCGGCTCGTTTCTCGACGGTTCGCCCACCTTGTAGAACGCAATGCCGATATACAGGCGCGTGTGGGTCGGCTTCACGACGTCGGCCCACCATCTGGTCAGCACGTCGTAGCGCGCGGCATCCCGGGAGAAGGGCCAGTAAATCTGCGGCGCGATGTAGTCCAGCAGGCCCTGCTGCACCCACTGACGGGTATCGGCGAAGGATTCATCATAGGCCGCGGCGCCCCGTGTGTCGGAGCCTGCCGGGTCAAAGGAGCGGTTACGCCATACCCCCGCCGGGCTGACGCCAAACTCAACGTCGGGCTTTGTCTGCTTGATTGCGCGGGAGACCTGGACGATCAGCTGCTGCGTATTGTGCCTTCGCCAGTCGGCTTTTGAGGCAAAACCCTGGCCGTACTGCCGCCAGGTCTGCGAATCATTCAGCGCGGAGCCCGGCGATTCGGCATAGAAGTAATCATCAAACTGCACGCCGTCTACGGGGTAGTTCGCCACCACTTCGGTCACCACTTTGGTTATCCAGTCCCGCACCTCGGGAATGCCCGGGTCGAGCACAAAGCGGTCGCCTGAGATGCGCACCCACTCCGGATGCTGAACATAGACGCTGGACGGGGTCTGATAGGCGGTCCGGTTTAGCGCGGCGATGGTGGACGGCTTCGTGTTGGTCGACACGCGATAGGGGTTGAACCAGGCATGGACCTTCATGCCGCGCTTGTGCGCTTCATCGAGCATAAACTGCAGCGGGTCGTATCCCGGATATTCGCCGACGTTGCCCGTCAGCATATCCGACCACGGGAGAATCTTTGATGACCAGAGAGCCGTGCTGTCCGGCTTCACCTGGAAAAAGACCGTGTTAATGCCGAGATGCTTAAGGTTGTCGAGCTTTGCGATCAGCGCCTGCTTTTGCATCGCGATGCGCTGGTCCGCGCTGCGGCCATTCACCGACGCGACCGGCGGCCAGTCGAGACGCGAGACGGTCGCCAGCCAGATGCCGCGCATCGGCTCGTTTGCCTGCGGCGTCGGCTTGCTCGCGGTGGGGAGCGGGGTAACCAGTGACTTTGGCGGTTTTGAGGAGCAGCTCACAAGTAAAAGCGCGCAGGCAGCCAGCGCACCAATCCGTTTTACGTGTCGCGTCATTTGCGTATTAGCTCTTGATAATCCGACTGTTGGCCCAGGGATTAAAGGCGGGCGCCGCCTGCGCTGTATTTCCCTCATCGTTGAGGGAGTCCAGATACAGGGCTTCCACTTCCGCGCGCGCCCACGGGGTGCGGCGCAGAAATTTCAGGCTCGATTTAACGCTGGGGTCTTTTCTGAAACAGTTAATTTTGATGCGGTCGCCCAACTCGCTCCAGCCATATTTCGCCACCAGGGCGTTGACCATCATCTCCAGCGTTACGCCATGCAAAGGATCTTTGGAAATATGTGCAGTCATAGGCGTCCGGATGTCTCGATTTTTAGGGGATTGGGGTAAACGCTGAAAGGGTACAAGAAAGCAGGGGAAGCGGCAATTTTCCTTTTCCCCTCGCTCACTTTATGACGGACTCCGTGCGCTGATTTTCGCCGACAATTTTTCCCGCACTGTTTTTTATCGTAAACCGAATCGACACGTCATCCTGGCCAGCGGGCGTGGCCGTCAGCGTTTTAATCATTGTTCCCGAGTCTGCTGCGATCGTCATCGTCGTCGTGCCTTTTGCCAGCATCTTATCGCGCTGGGTGATGTGCCAGGTCAGACGGCATTCGCGGCACGGTTTCCAGGTGTCGTTGATGGCCCACAGACGCACGGTCGCCGCCGCCCCGGATTGCCACTGCGCGGTGACCGGTTCAATGGACGGCAGAACAGGCTGGTACGCACGTTGTAGCGCGTAAAACCCGGCCTTAGGTTTACGCAGGTAGTCCACCACGCCCCAGTTGATGGAGGGCCAGGTTTCCACAAACATGAAGTGGAACAGGGCCGTCACCGGCTGGTAGCGCTGTCGGCGATAACTCTCGGCCGCAGTGGCCACCAGCCGCGCCTGATACGCCTGAGTATTGCGGATCATTTCCTGAATGTTGTTTCCACGCGGGATAGCGGCAAATTTAAAGGTCTGGAACGGCTGGAAGTTATGGTATTTCCAGGCGGTCCAGCCGGGATCGTCAGCGGCGGTCGTTTTTGGCCAGAGGGACGCCGCCGGGATGATGGTTTTTAGCGTGGACAAGCGGGGAAGCGCCTGCGCGCCGAACTCGGTAATGATCCCCGTTTTGGCCGGCGTCAGCAGGTCGCTCACGGTGCCGAAGTACCAGCCCGCCCAGTAATGCTCCTCAACGGCGGAAAAGCGATGCACGATGCGGGAAGTATCTTCGGCGAGCGTGTCCGCCACCCGCTGCGTGAGCTCGCGATTCAGATCTTTATTCCAGTCCGGGAAGCGTTTTTCCATCCACGGCGAATTCCAGGGCGGTTCGTTATGCCCGCCCCAGACGATGATGGCGGGGGAATTGCCAAACTGTTCGATCATCTCCCGCGTCTGGCGAACCGCGTTTTTCGTAAAGGCGTCACGGCTGTCGTAGCCCCACTGCAGCGGGACGTCCTGCCAGATCATCATCCCCATCTCATCGGCAACGTCATACAGCGCGCGCCCGCCAACGTGTCCGTGCACGCGTATGGCGTTAGCGTTCATGGTCTCCACCAGACGAAGATCGCGACGGTATTTTTCTCGCGTCATGGTGCTGAGCCAGGGGGAACCGATGTAATTACTGCCCTTAATAAAAAGGCGTCTGTCGTTAATGAGCCAGCCCTTATTGTCGGGCTGCTCGACGATCTTACGCAGCCCGGTGCGGGTGACCGCCGTATCCATCAGGCCGTTTTCATCGCGTAATGCCACGCGAATGGTATACAGGTGCGGTTTCCCCGTGCCGACCGGCCACCACAGTTTTGCCTTCGGCATGGGCAGCGTCACCTGCACGGAATGGGCGCCGCTTTCGAGGGTAACCGGAAAGTCAGCCTGATAGCGCTTGCCGCTGAAATTGGCGGGCGTGGCGGTGAGCCGCACGGTCGCCGGGCCCTGACCGAGCGCGCGATAGCGTATCTCCGCCTTTAGCGCCGGACGAGTCAGCCCCTGCGTCCAGTCGGGCCGCAGGATGGTCTCATCAAGGGTAGCGCCCCGGCTAAGATGCAGCCTGACCGGTGCCCAGATGCCCCCCGAGTTGGCGTCCTGTCCTTGCGGCGACCAGGCCCCACCGGGACGCGTGTCATGCTGGTTAAGGATCCCCTTCATGAGCGTTTTATGCAGCGGCCAGACCTTAGTGGGATCTTCGTAAGGGCTGTCGACCCTGACCACGAGCTGGTTGTGACGTTGTAACGCTGAACGGGCATCCAGCGAAAAGCGCTGAAAATAGCCCTCATGCTTGCCCAGCGGCTGGTCGTTTAGCGTCACCTCTGCTAGATAATCGACGCCGTCAAACACCAGGGTACTCATCACGTCGGGGGGCTGCACGGGCAGGGAAAACGCGTGCTTGTACCACAGCGCGCCCTGGTGATCGTACCCGGCGCTGTACCAGTTGGCAGGAACCTGAAGCGGGCGCCAGCCTGATGCAGCAGGATGCGCACTGTCATTGGCGTCCTGAACCTGCCATTCTCCAGCCAGAGACCAGCTGACCGGCGCAGAGTTCGCCACCGTGTGGGGGGCCAACAGGGCAAAAAGCAGCGCGCAGTTGCGAGTCATCATGCGTTTACCCCGCGCGCGGTGAGCCATGCCGTCAGGCGCCGTGATTCCTGGCGAAGGTTTTCATTCAGGGCCGCAAGCTGTTGCCCATCCAGCGCATGCGCGTCGCTTTCCAGCACCTGTAGCTGCTGTGCGAGCGTGCTGAAGTCCAGGGTGACGGCTTCTCCCCGCAGCTTGTGGGCCGCGCGGCGCAGCGCCTCGCGGTCGTTGCTGTCGATCGCCTGGGTAATGGTTTTGATTGCTTCATTTAGCCCTTCGCCAAATAGGGCCAGCAGCTCCTGTACCAGGTCAGGGTCGTCAGCACACTGCTTCAGCAGGCGAGCTTCATCCGGAAGACCGGAGGAATCTTCGTGGCGCTGAAGCACGCGAGCAATCTCTTCAGCGAGACGCTCCTGGCTGATGGGTTTGGCAATGTAGCCGTCGAAACCCATGTTAAGACAGCGCTCTTTGTCCCCCTGCATGGCGTGTGCGGTCATGGCGACGGTGGGCTGAGCCGGGCCAGGCCGGGACCGTTCTTCTTCACGCAGCAGGCGAATGGCGGTCTCACCGTCCATCTCTGGCATCTGAAGGTCGATCAGCAGAACGTCCCACGCGCCCGCGCGCCAGCGTTCCAGCAGCGAGACGCCATTATCGACGATCTGACAGGTGTGCCCGAGCCGCTCAAGCAGGCGAGCGGCGACCTTCTGGTTAACCAGATTATCTTCTGCCAGCAGGATCCGCAGTCCCGTAGCCCCTGGCGAGGCGACAGGCGCGGGCGTGCTTTCACCCACGGGTGCCGGCGAACGTTCAAACGCGGCGGCAATCGCCTGATGTAATTCATCCTGGGCGATAGGCTTATGCAGATAGTTCTTGATCCCGATCCGCTTCAGCATATTGATATCAAAATGCCGGCTCATGGAGCTCAGCATGATGATATGGCTCTCAGCAACCTGCGGCAGAACTGAAAGCTCAAGGGCCAGAGACACGCCGTCCATATCCGGCATCTGTGCGTCCAGCAGGATCAGCGGCCATACTGTTCCAGCTTTAACCCGGGTGATGGCCTCGCTGGCGTTGTTGACGCAGGTGGGTTTCAGCCCCATCTGGCTGAGCATCGCTGCCAGCAGCCGCAGGTTGGTCTCGTTATCATCAACTACCAGCACGGGGTCACCGTTAAAGCGATGGCTATGTGGGCGCTCGCCAGGCGCCAGGGTCTGTGCCACCAGCGGCAGCGAGAACGAAAATTCGCTGCCTTTACCCGGCTCGCTGGAGACCGTTAATTCGCCCCCCATCGCCGCAACCAGTCGCGCAGAGATGGTTAGCCCGAGCCCCGTACCGCCATAGCGGCGTGTGGTTGAGTTATCCGCCTGGCTGAAGGCTTCAAAAATGGCCTTCTGCTTATCTGCCGGTATGCCAATGCCGCTGTCGCGCACGCGAAAACGCCATCGATCCGCGCTATCGTCGGGCTCAACAACCAGGATCACTTCTCCCTGATGCGTAAATTTCAGCGCGTTGCCCAGCAGATTGGTCAGGATTTGGCGCAGTCGCGCGCCGTCGACCAGCAGCACGTCGGGAACGTCGGGCGCAATATCAACCAGCAGCTCGATGCCTTTTTCGCTCGCCCCCGGCATGTGCGGGCGAATAAGCGACTGAATGAAGGGGCGGACAGGCACAGGGTCCGTCTCCAGCTCTACTTTGCCGGCTTCGATACGGGAAAAGTCGAGAATATCGTTGATGATATGCAGCAGAGACTGGGCAGAACTCATCACCAGCGTCAGGTAATCGCGCTGATCGGCACTGAGAGACGTATCCAGGCACAGCTGGGTCATGCCAATAATTCCGTTCATCGGGGTACGAATTTCATGGCTCATATTCGCCAGGAACGCGCTTTTTGCCTCATTGGCTTTTTGTGCCTCAAGGGCCGAGGCGAACGCCTGAATTTCAGCCTCTTTGCGCCGCGTAATATCCTGCAGCGTGCCAATAACGCGCTCGGCGTTTCCCTCAATGGAGAGCGTGACCACCTGGCCTGACAGCAGCATCCAGCGCAGTCCTTCGGTAGGATGATGTACGCGAATTTCACATTCAAAGACCGGACGGTGATCCTGCTTCGAAGCGTGCAGCGCCTTGCGCAGCGCTGCGCGATCGTTCTCGTGGACCTGATTCAGCAAAAACCGCACCGGATATCGCCACTGTGTGCGCGACTGGCCCAGCATGGCAAGCAGGGTGTCGTTCACCTGGAGCGTGTCACCGGAAACCTGCCAGTCCCAGATCCCGATATGAATGGATTCCGCCGTCAGCAGAAAGTCGTCATGCAGCTGGTGGCGCGCGCGCTGCGCTTCATCCAGCTCCGTAATATCGCTGTGCAGGCTGACAATACCGCCGTCCGAAAGCCGCTGATGCTGAACGAAGATCCGCCGCTGGCCTGCCTGCCGCACTTCGCAGTGTTTATCCTGTCGACAGTTGCGTACCACTGACTCCCGCAGCGTCTGACGCAGGCCGGGGTCGACGTTGTAAACGGCATCGATAAAGCGTTCCGCCAGCGCCTCAAGGGTCGTCCCCACCTTCAGCCACGGGGTTATGACCGGATAAAACAGGGCAACGTTGTGATTCCATGCCTGCAGGCGTTCCTCGCAGTCATAAATCATGACGGCGGCCGGCAGCGCGTTAAGATCGTACGTGAATGTGCTCATCGTGATCCTCCTTACGCGCGGTAGTGCAGTTCTGCCTGTCGGCGAAGGTATTCCAACCCGGGCGCGATCGCCATGGCCCAGGCCGTCAGGATCTCATCGTCGCACTGCGGATCGCGCAGGCTCACCGCGTTCAACATCGCTTCGCGCCACAGGGCAAAAAATCGCGGGGGGAGGTGGAGACCGTCGTCGCTTTGCTCCCGCGCCAGGCGTTCGAGAAAATCAGGCACGATTAATGCGCCGTCTACCGCAAGCATGGCGAAGAAGCTTTTAAACAGGGTCTGTTGACCTTCCCGATCCGGCAGACGAGAAAAATGCGCTTCAGTTTCGGGTGACATGTGGACGAAGGCGTCATAGAACGTCTGAAAAAACGCGGTTTTTTCATTATTCGGAAAGACGCGGTTCAGGCTGGATTCAAACAGATCGCGATAAAACTTCACGGCGTCCTCCTTAGGGTGCTTTCGCCCGGTAGACAGTGCCCGATGGGCGTGTATTCCTCTGCCAGACGGCGTGAAAAATAGCTCTCTTTCTTCGATCGACGCACGTCAAACAGCGGCCCGGCGTTGTGTTTAAAGAAAAGGGCTTCCAGAACCGTGGCATTGGTTGAGAGGGTTAAGGCAGCGTTGGTATCACCCGTGGCTTCCTGACGGCCCTCGTACCAGCCTTTCTGCGGATCGTTAAGGTGTTTTGTAACCGTCATCAGCACGTCGGTGTACGGGGTGTCCCACAGGGCCCACAGGGCAAAGACTGCCTTGGTCGATACCTGCGCGAAACGGGTGTAGTCCCGGCCATCGTCGCCGACAGAGTTCCAGGCATAGCCATTTCCCCAGACGGTATCCTGAATATGCCAGGGCGCCTGAGAGAGCGAGAAATCCGCCCTGGCCGTCAGGATCTTATCGGTCTCCCAACGGGTCTTCTGGCTTAGCCAGACGTTTTCGGCCTGCTTGCGCAGACGTTTTTGCAGATCGGCCGCAACGCTTTCGGGCTCCCAGCCAAACTCCAGGCCCGGCAGCATATAGGGAAGAGTGGTAATCAGGGAGGGCTGCCACGTGGTGCGCGGATCCCGGGCATCCACGGCCAGCCGCCGTTGAGAGATGATGACGTGGTTCATCGGCGGCGTAAACGCTTTATCCGGGGAAAAACCCCACAGATGAAACGCCGTCGCGGCGTATTCGCTCTCGCCCAGACGTAGCTCTTCCCGGACCACCGGCTGGCCATTTTGCAGCGAAGATGACCACAGTTCGCCTTCACCGTCGATGACCGGGCAGAAATTCCAGCGCAGGATAATTTTATCGAGGTATTCACTGTACTGCGGCTCCCGCTCAGCGGTGAGGCGCAGGGCGAGCATCAGACGCGCCATGTCGCGCGCGGACCAGCCATTTTTGACGGGGTTGCCGCTAAAATCGATCGGCGCCGCCGTCTGGCTGGAATAGAGCCGGCCCGGCGTCCGGACCTCGGTCAGCGTCAGGCGGTTAAGGGTGCCCATTAGACGGGTTAAACGAGCGTCATACTCGGCGTCATCAATTAGCCCCAGCTCTTTTGCCGCCAGCAGGGCGATAAGCGTATCGCCCATTTGCCAGAGCGTGACGCGGGGCTGTTTGTCGCTCCCGTTGACCAGCCCCGTTTGCGGCTGGGTATTATTGACGAAATAGCGCCAGGCGGTTGCCGCCCATTTCTGTTCTTCCGGCGTCAGGGCAGAGATACGCGCGCTGGAGTGCCAGCCGCCGTTGATGAGCCAGCGCCAGCCTGCTCCCTGATGGCCAAACAGAGCAAAGACGATCGCGCCTGCGAGGAGTAATCCCGCGAGCCCTCTGGCTATGGTTTTAAGCATTGCGCAGTCACCGGTGGCAGTTTAACGGGCTCGTCCACGTTGCATGACGCGCACTGACAGGCCTGGCAGGCGGGTCTGGTGCGCTGCGTGACGCCGGTCCGGTCGCACCAGCTTTTTACGGCCGGCGTGCTGCTCAGGAACGGGCGACTGCGCAGCGCGTTGTTCTCTTCAAACTGATCGAGCAGCTTTTGATCCCACAGCGATGGGGCAAAATCCTTGCTCTTCGGGTTGTCGGTGTTGAAGGCCAGCAGTTTTCCCTCTTTTTTGAACAGCAGTGCCTCCAGCATGATGCCGTTATTGTTCGCGGTGAACTCCTTGATCGGCCCGTCACCGTTTTCATACAGCCCTTCGTAGTAGCCTTTTCCCTCTTCGTTGGCATTCTCAATGGTGTTCAGCAGGCGGTCGGTATAGGGGGAGTTCCACAGCACCCACATGCCCAGCGCCGCCTTAAGCGATATCGCGGCAGCGTTAGGGACGAACTGGCCTTTATCGGTAATGGTGTTCCAGTTGTACCCGTCGCTGAAGACGGTGTCATAGACGAAGTAAGGGGCTTTATCGAGCTGGTGCTCAGATCGCGCGGTGAGGACGCCGGTAATGGTATAGCGGTTCTCCTGAGCCTGATAAACGCGGTCAGCAAAGTTTTTCATCCACGTCAGGGAGTAGTCGCGCGGGGCGTTATCCCGGTCGGTCGGTTTATCAAAGCCGAACTCCAGCCCGTAGAGCAGGTAGGATTCCGTCACCACGTAGTTATGCTGCGACGTGTTGCGCGGGTCGCGTGTATCGTACGGGACCAGCACGCAGTAGATTTCGGCAAGCTCGTAAGGCTGCGGACGGCTGGCTTTACAGGTATTAAACCCCCACAGCTGGAAACCGGCCGCGCCGTACTCTTCATAGCCCAGCCGACCTTCCTGAACATATTTCGGCTGGCCGTTCTCCAGATAGGCGCCGTACAGCGTGCCGCAGGGGTCGATCGCGTGGCTGAAATCCCAGCCGAGCACCACGTTATCAATGCTGTTGCCGTACTCCGGATAACGCTCTTTGATGATTTTCAGCCAGACCAGCATTCGCCCGATATCCAGCGCCGAGAAGCCAATTTCACCGGACTTGTTGGTGTAGTCCACTTTCTGGCCGCTGATGGTGTTATATGCCTTGTTGGGCAGCTCGTTGCGGAACAGTACCAGGGTGTTTAACGTGGCGAGGAATTTTAGCATCCGGCGGTCAAATTCCGCTTTATCAATGATCCCCAGCTCGCGCGCCGCCGTCAGGGCGGCCAGATAGGAGGCGCTGTCCCACATGGTGGTGGAGGGGTATTTGTTGACCGCATTCACCAGGCCCGTCGTGGGCTGATAGTTGGAGACGAAATACTGCCAGGCGTTTTTCGCGATGGTCATCTCTCGGGCGGTCAGCTCGCCGCTACGCGGGGAGTAACCTGATGCAGGAAGCTCGGTGTCCGCACGCACGGTCGATAAGGCCAGCCAGCAGATCGTTATTCCCGTGAGCAGGTGGAAAAGGATCGGGGATCGTGGCTTCATGGCGTTGCTCCTGCTGAGGGGGAAGTGGAGAGGCAGGCCAGACAGAGCATCTGGCCATGCGCGATGTAAGACAGACTTTCCAGCACAATGGCATTGGTATCGGCGTCTACGACGGCATTGACGCTGTTGTTGAGATTTAACCCGCGCTGCCAGCCTTTACCCGGCACCTGAAGCGGCAGAACCTGCTGGCGCAGCGCTTCGCTCCAGCTGTTGCGGAACAGGGCGTACCAGGCAAACGCGGTGCGTGTGGAGGTAATCGCCACCTTCTCCGGCACTTCGTCGCGCAGGTTGCGCGCCTGAACCGGCTGCCTGTTAGGCAGATCGTTAACATAATCCGGCGCCGGTTCGGCATAATCCGTGCTGACCGGCGGTTTTGGGGTACGCAGGCTATGACGCCGCTGTTGGATCTGCATAATCCGCCACGCGATTTCAGCGCTCTGCGCGTCAAAGCCCAGCTCAAGGCCGGTTAACAGATAGGGGAGACTGATCAGGGAGGTTTGCTTGCCCCAGGGCGTGCGTAGCCCTTCATCCGGCACCATCACGCCGTCCAGATCGATCATCTTTTGCCCTTCAGGCGGGTTGGTCACCGCGAGGCCTGCCGCGCTGTCAATTAAGCGCAGCGTATGGCTGGCATAGAGCCTATAGCCAAAGCTGTCCCGCTGTTCGTCATCGGTCAGCGTCCAGTGATGGAGCGGCACCGAAGCCTGGCTTTGGGTGTTATTTTCAATCAGCGCCGCGGTGCGCCACACGCTCAACAAATCGCGGATGGCCGCCGCGTGCTGCGGATAGCGCCACAGCAGGGTCTGTAATGCCGTCAGCAGCCTGCTCAGACCGATTGCGGAGACGTCAGGTTTGCCCAGAATCTTGAGTGTGTCAGCATGGTAATACGCGGCAGGGAGGCCTCGCTCGTTGAGCGGCAGCTGCCCCAGCGTAAACAGGGCCGTGCTGACCCTTTCGTCAAACTCATCGGTGGAAATGATGTTGAGCTGCTGTGCGGCGGCAGTCGCAAACAGATAGCTCCCCACGCTCCATAGACTCAGCCACGGTTCACCGTCGCTGGCGTTCGCCAGGCCGTTTGGCTGGGTATTATTCACGTAGTATTGCCAGGCGACCCGCGCCCAGATGGCTTCGTCATAGGTCAGCGCCCGTTTCGCAGGCAGCGGTGGGAAGTCTTTACTGAGCGCGATGCCGCCGCTGCTTTCCACACGCGTGGGCATCTGTTTCTCCACCCAGACCACAATGGCAAAGCCGAGCAGGAACCCGAGCAAAATGGTGAGGTAGCTGCGAGCGGGCAGCAGGGCATCACGTATCCTCATTGGGTGACCTCGTCCTCTTCAGCGGGCGTCCACATGGCCGCGAAAATTAGCGGCAGCATGGCGGCGATGTTCACCCCTCCCCAGAAAATATTGATGACGTAGCCGGAGGGGTCGTCCACCTGTCCACGCGCCACCTGGATACCGCCCCAGACGAGTCCTGTCAGGGTCAGCACCACGATGGCTATCTGCGGCTTCACCAGGTAGAGAAAGCGGCCCGTCTGCCGCTCTTTTGGCGTAACGTGAAATTTGATCTGCTCGCCCCGCAGCACCGTATTGAGCGCGCGCAGGTTCATGGAAAAGAAGGAGAGGTAGGAGGCCCTGCCGTCCCAGGCCGAAATCCCCCATGTCCCGAACATAAAGGCCAGTTCAGAGAAAATAAAAAACGGGAGAAAGTGGAGATAAAACGGCGTCGACCAGGCGGATACCGGCGGAATGCCTGTGAACAGATAAATTATGGGTGAAATCAAAAACACCGTGTTCCACACGCAGGCCATGTACGACCAGAAGGTGGTGGCATACATCAGCGTCTGGGGTAGGGAAAGCCTGAAGCGGCGACGGCTGAAGATGTTGTCATGGAACAAAATATCCAGCGAGCCGGCGGCGTACTTAAAGCGCTGGATCATCCAGGTCAGCATATCCTGCGGAGAGAGCATCTTCGACTCCACCCGCGGGTGCATGACCGAGCGCCAGCGTCGTGCGGCGTCACCGTGCAGCAGCACCGAGGTGTAAATATCTTCCGAGACGTGGAATTTGTAGGGCGTTAGCTCAGTGTCAAACGCTACGTGCGGGCGCATTGCCTCCTGCAGCGCTTCCCGCGTTTCGTCATCGCGAATATCGCGCGTATGGCGATGGATCTCCTCTTCGACGGACCAGACATAGCTGCGCAGCGCGGCCTGCATGACCGCTTCGCGACGGTGGATGGAGGCCGCGCCGCAGCAGAAAGCCGCGTTCGCCCAGTTTCGCCGCCGCAGGATCACGTCATAGAACATGCGTGGATCGTTAAAAAACGGGTCGCGGCCTATCGTGACCGGGCCAACACACTTTTGAATCAGCCAGCCCAGACCGTAGCCCACTTTTCCCGCTTTCCGCTGGCCCCAGCGTGACAAATTTTCACCTTCCGGAAGATCGAAGAACCACTGCGGTGTCTGCACCCAGGCTACGTCCGGATCGCGGAAATAGCCCAGCGTATGGCTGAGTAGGGTGGGAAATACCCGGGTGTCGGCGTCGCAGATGACAATAAAATCGCCGTCAGTTTGCTCAAGGCCATTACGCAGATTACCGGCCTTAAAGCCGATGTTGGTCTGTCGACTGATGTAATTGACGCCTTCCTCATCGCAAACGGCTTTCATCTCCGGGCGACGGCCGTCATCAAGCACGTGGATCCGGTAGTCAATCGGGAACGGGTACGCCATCTTCAGGGCGTCGCGAATGGATAGCCTGACCAGTTCGGTATCTTCCGAGTAGGTGGCAATGAACAGATCCACTTTTACAGGACGAGGTTCTACGGTCTCTTCTGGCGACAGGCATTCGTTAATTTCGCCAGGCGGCGGGCACTGGGGAGGATCCTGTTCTTTCCATAAATTGATGGTAAACAGCACTGTGCCGATCCACGCCAGCGTTTCGGCGAGAACCAGCGGTATGGCGTACCATAACGCGTCCGTATTCAGGGAGGAGGTCCAGCGCCAGTAAATATAATTGGCGCCCAGAATAAGCGCCGCGACCGCTAACACCTGCCAGGTCATCATTACCCAACGCGGTGTTGTTAACGGCTCCGGAGGACGACGATGTTCAAAACGGGAAAAATAAAAATCCATAGTTCCGGCGTTCCTGATTCCGTGAAAATGCAGACCCATTCTGCTGCGCAGACAGTTGCCCAAAAGAGAAAGAAAATAGCGATTAAACAAGATTTAAGATAAGTGTAGAACGCCGAATAAAAGTGTCCAGCCGCGTTTTTATTAATATGTAGCAGGGGTTAATTCAGCTTTAATTCTGCTTAATATGTTTCATCTGTCGCCGATAAATTGCAGTTACTATTCCTTTAGGCTATCTACTTTATTTAGACCTTAATGTTCGTTTTCAGGCAAAGGACACCCTATGAGCCATGTTGCGCCGTCCATCGCGCAAGAAGATGCCGCTAAATCAATAGCATGGCGTTATGCTGTTGCAGGTGCCCGGGATCTGAGAATTGACTTTATGCGCGGCATTGCCCTCGTCATGATGGTCGTGGCGCATACGGAGGTAATGTCGGTATTTAATATATTCTCCTGGGAGCGCTTCGGGTTGACCACAGGTGCTGAAGGGTTTGTTATTCTCTCGGGGTTTATGCTGGGAATGCTGAATCGCGCGCGTCTGCAAAAAGTGGTTTTACTCACGGTTTCCTGGGGGCTTTATCTCAGGGCGTGGAAAATATATCGCGTAAATATCATTGTCATAGTGTCATTTATTCTTCTGGCCTATATCCCACATATTAATATTTTCGAGGTTACCCATTTTACCGACCGTTTTTCGGGGCAAAGCTGGTCGCTTTATCCTGTTACGCCGCAGATTAAAGAGACCTGGTTCAACATTATTCTCTATTTGCAGATCGGCCCCCATCAGACGCAAATTCTGGGACTGTATATCTTTTTGCTGCTCTTTAGCCCCCTTTTTTTAGGGATGTTGCAGAAAGGGAAAGTCTGGTGGCTGTTAGGGCTGTCGCTGCTGGTGTACGGCCTGTGGCAGAGGTGGCCGCTTCGGCTGACCCCGTCGGAGTTCGAATTTGCCTTTCCGCTGCTGGCCTGGCAGTTCATCTTTGTGCTGGGCATGGTCAGCGGCTGGTATAAAGCCGAACTGATCTCTTTCGCACGCACGTCAGCAGGTAAAGTGGTGGTGGTTGCGCTGGTGATGGTGGCGCTCATTCTGGGGTTCGTTGCACAGAACCATACCAACCCGTTTATGCCCCCCGCGCTGCTGATGCATGTGATTCCGCCTGATAGCTTCAATACCTTTTATCACACCTGGGCGGCGAAGAATGGGCTGGGCCCGGTGCGGGTGCTAAACGATATCGCCCTGATGGTTACCGTCTACCTGGTGCTGACATATTGCTGGACGCCGCTCAACCGCCTGCTGGGATGGTTCCTGATCCCGCTAGGCCAGCACTCGCTTTATACCTTTATTTTGCATGTGTACGTAGTGCTGCTGGTGAGCCAGTTCATCACCTTCGACTTATGGCGTCACGCCTGGATAGAGAACACGTTAGTGCATGCGGCGGCACTGGGTATTTTGTGGCTGATGGCAAAATACGACGTCGGCGCACGCTGGATACCTAACTAAGGATGGCGGTTATGCGCGAAAAATGGCTTCTGGCGGGCGTGCTGCTCGCCGCGATCCCCGCCGCAGAGGCGGCACAAAGCAATGATAAAGAAACCCTGCGCGATAAGAACGGTGAACCCGTTCAGGCAGGCGTGTTTACCAGCCGGTGGGGGCGTTTGTTCTCGGGAAATGACAAGAAATTTTCAGGGGCTCTGAGCTTCAGTTCAGGGCTGAAAGAGCAGATGGTGAGCGTGCCCAATAGCTCGGACAGCGCCGCGCAGGAGAAAAAAATTAACCAGACGCTGAATCTGAGTCTTCAGTATTCCCCGTACAGCTTCTGGTTTGCCAACATTACCTCCCGGTTGCCCGTCAGGGATACCAACCGCTACACCGCGGACTTTCGCTATAGTTTCGGCTATGACGACTGGCATGCAAATACGTTTAGCCTGGTTTACGGAAACTACGGCGATAACCACTTCTGGACGTCGGGTAGCAGGAGACATACCTATTTCGAACAGGGTGCATTTACGCTGGCCTATAAGTTTTCCTTGCCCAAACCGATAGAAAATTCGCTGCTGATAAACAAAGGGGATTCCATTATTTGCCAGGTCGGGTACAGCTGGGTCCCGCGCTACTACGATCTCAGCAGCGATGACATCCGCAAAAATAAAAACGTCATGCTGGGCGGCTGCGGCTACACCTTCAAACAACATTTCTTCGTTCGTGCGACGGCATTCTGGTTTCCGGACAGCAGCCAGCAGCAGCCCTGGAACGGCGATTACAGCTACAGCTTTGGCTACGCGGGCTATACGCCGGGATCGTTCTCTGTTCAGTATGCTAACTATGCGGGGACGCGCTATCCGGGGCATGGCAACGGTAACGCAAAATTCAGGGAAGGGACCGTGAGCCTCATCTGGTTCTTACCGCTATAGGAGGGATACATGTCGGCTCTGCACGTGTTAATTGTTGAGGATTCGCTGATTTATCGTCGTCTACTCTCCCGGATGCTCACCCAGTGGGGGTATCTCGTGAGCGAGGCGGAAAATGGCGTCGCCGCGCTGGAAATCTTGTCCAGTCAGCCGGTTAGCATGGTGATAAGCGACTGGGAAATGCCGGAAATGGACGGACTTACGCTCTGTCAGACGATCCGTAACCGTCAGTTTGGCCACTATGTGTATATCATCCTGTTGACGGCCCGCGAGAATGCCGGGGACTTGACGCAGGGGTTTGATGCCGGGGCGGATGATTTTTTAAGCAAGCCCGTAGAACAGGCTGAACTTCGGGCGCGGCTCCACGCCGGGGTCCGTATTTTGACGCTGGAGGCGACTCTCGCGGCGCATAACAAGCGCCTGAGTGAAGCGTTACATCAGATTGAAAAAGATCTTGAACTGGCGGCGCGCGTTCAGCACTCGGTGCTGCCTTCACACCGCTTACGCTATGGTGACTACTTCTCCGACTGGCTTTTCCTACCGTCAGCCTGGGTCTCGGGCGATGTGTTCAATATCTTTCCGCTGGATTCCCATCTGGGATTCTATTGCGTTGATGTCTCGGGTCACGGCGTGGGGGCCGCGATGATGTCCCTCGCGGTGGCTCGCCAGTTTTTACATGGCCGTGTGGTGGATCGCTTTCTGTTTACCGATGAGGGCGGTATTCAGTCACCTGCGGAGGTCGTCAGGATGTTGAACAGCCGCTTTTGCAGTGAAGAGAGCGACATCACCAGTTATTTCACGCTCATTTACGGCGTGATCGATCCAGAAACTGGGCAGGGGTTGCTGTGTCAGGCCGGGCATCCCACTCCCGTCATTGTGAACGCAGACAGCGAAGTCACGTCCGTGGGCGATGGCGGCCCGCCGGTCGGGCTGATCCCAGACCTGAGCTGGGAGGACGTCGCGTTTACCCTCAATCCGGGGGATCGCTTATGCTTATTCAGTGACGGTATTACGGAGTGTGAGAACGTCAGCGGCGAACAGTTTGGCCCGCAGCGTCTCGAACGCTGGCTTCATGAGCATGCCCGGCTCCCGGTTGACCAGCTCCTGCCGCGGTTTGGTGACCACCTGACCGACTGGCGCAATGCAAATCGTGATGAACCCATCGCCTTAACCGATGACGTGTCACTGCTCGTGATTGAGCGTCAGGGAGAACAGAATGATTATTAACACCGAACGATTACCACATGCCAATATTCTCACCCCCGCAGTTCGGCGGCTGGATGCGTCCATTGCCGCGGCGTTTAAGGCCTCTGTCACGGAAGAAATTGGCAGCGATCGTAAAGCCTTAATTGTCGATTTTAGCAAAGTGGACTTTATCGACAGCAGCGGGCTGGGGATGCTGGTGTCGTTGTTTAAGCTGATGAACGGGAAAGGCGAAATGGCGCTTTGCTCCCTGAACCCCGGGATCACGAATATGTTCATCCTGACCCGAATGGATCGCATATTCCGCATCTATCCGGATAAAAACAGCGCACTTGCGCAGCTGGGGCAGTAGATGCAGACGCCGGAGCAGGCTGAATTTCCGGCGGCGATCGCGTCCCTGACGCCGCTGTCCGGCTGGCTGGGCGTCAGGTTGAGCGCGCTTCCCGTAGATGATGAGTGGCGTTTCGCCTTCGATCTCGCCGCCTGTGAAGTGGCGACGAATATCATCCGCTACGCGCTTCATGAGGATAACTCGCGCATCTTTCGTGTACAGTTCGACGTCCGCGGTAATGACGTCTGCGTTGTTTTTAGCGACGCGGGTGACGCGTTCCCGCAGGATCGGCTTGAGGCCGCCAGGCGAGACCGTTTCTGCGAAATGTCGCCGCTGCTGGAGAGCGGCAGGGGGCTGATGCTCATTTTGCTTAGCGTCGATCGTTTCACTGTGAAACGCGTGGCGGGTGAAAATATCGCCACGCTTGAAAAGAAAATAAGCGTATGACCTGTGGGCCATACGCGCGTGATTTTCTCTATTTTTTAGCGGCAAACAGCTCCGGCGCCCACGGACGCGGATCCACCTCCATAAACGGCGCGCGCTCGAAGCGGTCCTTCAGCGCCCACGGCACCGTGCAGTCGAAGATCGTCTTGCAGGAAATGCCGTTGCCGCGAATCGAGGTGCTGTAATCCGGCGACTGGGACGGATCCAGCTGGTGGCCGCGGACCCCCGGAATATTGGTGATGCTCACATCACCCTGCATGCGCGTCGTCATTGCCCACAGGATGTCGTCGCTGTCGAAAATATCCACGTCTTCGTCGACAAGAATAATGTTCTTCAGCTCCGAATAGGTGGCTAAGGCGATAAGCGCCGCCTGGCCCTGACGTCCTTCGTCTGACGGCTGGCGTTTTTTCACCTGCAATATTCCGAGGAACTTGCCGCCGCCCGCGGTATGGGCATAGACGTTTTGCAGGAAGCCCGGAATCGCCTCCTCAACGGCATTGCGGATGCTGGCCTCGGTCGGCAATCCGGCCAGCGTGGTATGTTCTTCCCCCGGCCCCACCAGCGTTTGCAGGATGGCGTGGTTTCGCATGGTCACGGCTTTCACTTTGATCACCGGCAGGGAGGGATTCGCCTCGCCGCAGTAGCCCGGGAACTCCGGCATCGCGTGGCCGGTGTTGGTGTGCTGATCCTCTCTCACGCGCACGCCCGGAAGCAGTTCGCCTTCGATGATGATCTCCGCCCGCGCGATGGCTTTCTCTTTGACCGCCACGCCCTGCACCAGCTCAACCGGCTGCTGGCGCAGCGCCCCGGCGACGCCCAGCTCGTTATAACCAAATGGCGTGGTGGGGGCCTCAAAGCACGCGCCGATATAGATGGCGGGATCGAGTCCCATGTTGATCGTCACCGGCAGCGGTTTTCCGGCATCCTCCGCTTTTTTGCGGAACACTTCGATGTGGCGCCCGGCGGCAAGGAACATGGAAAGCTCGTCGCGCTCCTGCACGCAGAGGCGGTGGATGGTGACATCCGTCAGCGAGCTGTCTTCCGGATCGCTTGCCAGCACCAGCCCCAGACAGAAGAACGGACCGGCATCAATCGGCGTGTTGGTCGGAGCCGGAAGCAGCTTGCGCAGATCGAAGTCAGGATCGTCAGCGTAGAAGACCTGCTCCTGACAGGGGGCCTGTGTGGCCGGAACGACAACCGGCGCAACCGGCTTTTTCACCGCCTGGCCGACGTGTTTTGCCAGTTCAGAGGGCTCGCAGCCCAACAGAAGCGCCGCGCGCTCGCGGCTGGCGTGCATGCCCACCAGAATGCGGGAGTGCGGATAGCCCTTAATGCTGTTGAACATCATGGCCGGGCCCGTGCGGGTTGGGCGTTTGACCGTGCCGCCTGCGCCGATATGGCGATAGACACCCGCCAGCTCCGCGTTGGGATCGACCGGACGATCGGTTTCAAGATAGTGCCCTTCGTGGCGCTGCAGTAAGGCGATGGCGCTGCGGAGATCGTTAATCTTGTTTTCCATATTTTCCTCCCTCGGTTGAATACCTCCATTTTTATGGCAATGGCCAATAGCATCAATTGCATCATTAATGTTAAATTGATAAGTAAATTAATATCAATATAAGGAGGCGTCTCGTGCAGTTTCGTCAGATGCGCCACTTCATCGTCGTGGCCGAAGAGCTCCACATGCACCGGGCCGCCGAGCGTCTGAACATGGCGCAACCGGCGCTGAGCCAGCAAATAAAGGCCCTGGAAGAGCGTTTAGGCGTCACGCTTTTCAGCCGTGCGAATCGCCGCTTAACCCTGACGCCCGCGGGCGAAGCATTCCTGGTAAAAGCCAGGCTCGCCATCTCCCTCACCGAGCAGGCGGTGCTGGACGCCAGACAAACGGCACGGGGCGAGCAGGGGGTGTTAAACCTCGGATGCGTGTCGAGCGCGATGTTCGACGGCAGGCTGCCCGCCGCGCTTCGCCAGATGCACAGCCGCTGGCCGGCCATTACCATGTCGCTGATGACGGGAAACGTGCAGACGCTCTATGCTGCCGTGCAGAGCAATCAGCTCGATGTGGCCATCATCCGCGCGCCGCTGCCGTCGCTGCCGGACGATCTGCAAAGTCGTCCGTTCACCTCGGAGAAAACGGTGCTGGCGCTGTATCGTCAGCATCCGCTGGCCGGGTCCGCCGCACTGACGCTTTCGTCGGTGAAAGACGAAAAATGGATCTCCCTGCGCGACCCGGAGGGAATGGGGCTGGAACAGTATTTCTATGACGCCTGCAGCGGGGCGGGCTTTCAGCCGGACGTGGTGCAAAACGCGACCGACGTGCCTACGGTGATAAGCCTGGTTTCGGCAGGGTTTGGGCTGGCGCTGTTGCCCGCGTCGGCAAAGGCGGTGAGCGTCGAGAATGTGGTTTACGTGGACATTCTCGACCGGCTGCGGGAGAGCGAACTCACCCTGGTTTGCCACCGGATTATTCGCTCAGAAGTGCTTAAAAAGTTTCTGGTTACCCTCGATCACACCTGACGTCCGGCGGCCCGCAGCAGCTTTTCACGCAGCCAGGCATTTGCCGGATCCTGGCTGTTTTTCGGGTGCCAGTACATGTTGATGGTAATTGGCTGGAGCGGCAGCGGCGGTGGGAAAATATCCAGCGTGCTGGCGAACTGTCGCAGCATCCGTTCCGGCAGGGTACAGACCAGGTCGGTACCGGCAACCAGCGGTGGCGCCATGGCGTAGCTCTGGGTGGACATGGCGACGTGTCGCTGATAGCCCAGCCCGGCAAGGGTTTGGTCGATAAAGCCGGTAAACGGATCTCCCGCCGACGACACCACCAGATGGGAAAGCGCGCAGTAGCTTTCCAGATCTAACGGACCTGTTCCGCGCGGATGGCCTTTACGCTGGGCGGTGGCAAACGCGTCGTCGAGGAGTTTGCGCCTCACCCAGCCGTCATGAGCGCCCGCGCTCACGCCGATGTAGATGTCCACATCCCCGTTTTCCAGCTGCTGCGGCAGGTCAGCCATCTCCGGCAGGGCGAAGCGCAGGCGGATGCCGGGGGCATCGGTTCCCACCTGGTTAAGCAGTCCGGTGCCGAGCATCAGCGCCGGGTTCTCATGCAGCGCGATAACAAAGGTCCGGCTGCTGGTTTGCGCATCAAATGCCGTGGAGGCAAACATCGCGCTGATGCCGCGCAGCACGTTCGCCACCTGCGGCTTGAGCGCTTCCGCTCGCGGCGTGGGTAATACCCCGCGTCCATGCGGGGAGGGAATGAACAGTGGTTCGCCAAACAGCGAGCGCAGACGCGCGAGACGGGCAGACAGCGCGGGCTGGCTGATGCCCAGCCGCGCGGCAGCATGGGTGATGTTCCTGTCCTGAAGCAGGGCGTCCAGCGTCAGGAGCAGGTCTATGTCCATGTCAGATATCCGCGTCATCGCTCTATTTCGCGCCGCTGGCGTCCCGGTTGGTATAGGTGACAGGGACCCAGGCATAGCCGCCGTTCTCGCCTTTCGTTACATAGCCGATGCCCGGGAAAGGCAGGTGCGGGGCGGCAATGAGATCTTTATTTTTCACAAAGTCAGCGAACGCATGCTCGCGAACGCTTGCCGCTTTGTTCTGATCTTCATCGTAGGTGATGGTCACCGCAGGCTGCGGGAACTGGACCGCCGCGGCGTGAATGATGTCGCCGACAAAGGTGATCTTCTCGCCTTTGCTTGTCAGCGTGTAGAAGGCTGAGCCCGGCGTGTGTCCGGGATGAACCGTGCCGGTCAGCCCCGGGATAATCTCCGATGTGCCGCTAAACGGCACCACTTTCCCCGCGTCAAGATAGGGCTTTAAGGTCTTCTGCGCGACGTCAAAGTAGTTCTTGCCGTAGCCGGTTTTCTTCTGATTGTCGTCGTTAAAGAAAAAGTCGATATCCGGTTTACCAACAAAAACGCGCGCGTTGCTGAACACCACCTTGCCATCTTTCACCAGGCCACCGGCATGATCGGAGTGGGCGTGGGTTAGCAGGACTTCAGTAATGTCCTCGGGTTTAATCCCCTGCGTGGCGAGGCTCTCAATCAGACGGCCGCCGTTACCGGGGCCAAAGAGCTGGCCCGAGCCGGTATCCACCAGAATTTTATGTCCGGGTATCGCAATCAGGAACGCGTTGATGGAGACCTCAGCCGGGTTGGTCTGGACGTTTTTCGCGAGCAGCGCATCAATGTTTTGCGGCGTAGTCCGGCGCAGCAGCTTGTGCAGATCCTGCGCGACGGTCCCGTCGGTAAACGAGGTGACCAGGACGTCCCCAACCTGAACGCTGTATCCGCCCGCCGGTTGTTTAACGACGTGCTGGGGCGTCTCTGCCGAAGCCTGGAGCGCAGGGTAGAAAAGCAGTGAACTGGAAATCAGCGTGGAAAGAGCAAGTTTTTTCACGGTAAGCATACGAGTCTCCTTTGAAAGTGCTCATCTTACTGCTCCGTAAAATTATAAGAACCTGCCCAGAAATGATAGGACCTATAAACGGGATGGATAGCCAACCGAAGGGCCGGGAAGGCGGGCAATGCCTTTTCCAGCCCGTAAGACCTTATTTTTTCAGCGGTGCGTTCCAGCTATCGAGCGTGGCTTTGGACCAGGCGCCATAAGCGGCATTAGGCAGCACAATCCAGTCGTTGCCGAAATGTTCGGCGCTGGCTTCAACCAGCTCACGCTGCTGCTCGCTCGGCTTTTTGTTTTTAAACTGCACGGCGAAGTCCGGCAGGCTGTCACCGAACAGCATCACGATCTGCTGCTTTTTGAGGATGCTCTGGCGGCGCTCTTCCTTGCTGACCGTATCCAGCAGCACGCTTTCGTCAGACACCTGCGGCAGGCCGAGAGCGTTTAACGTCTTCAGCGTGTCGGCTTTATTTTCCTGCATACGATCCGAGACGTAGTAGATCCGGACCTTGCTTTGATTCACGTGGTCAAGAAACGCTTTCGCCCCCGGGATTAAGCCGGGTTTTCCCTGCTTCTCCCAGTCGCTCCAGGTGTCCCATTGTGTATAGTCGTGACACTGCTCCGCGTCGCGCACCAGCAGAGGGGTGTTATCCAGCACCGTTTCGTCGAGGTCCATCACCACGGCGTAATTTTCGGGCGTTTTCAGCTCCTTTAACTTCTCGTTGAAACGCTCGGTGGCAAACCGATAGGTTTGCAGCTGAAGGGCCATAATCTCTGCCGATTTCTGCTGATAGCGCAGCGCCATTTCGTACGCTTTCGGTTCACACAGGTCGCGCCCGGCAGCCGTCGAGGTTGCCGCTGCACTCATAACAGGTAATGCCAGCAGTAATGCCTTAGCCATTGAATTCACGCTTTTTTCCTCAACACCCTGGTTAAAATCCCGAAAGCGTAATGAAATTCAATGACAGAAATATGACGGTCGCGTCGCTAGACCAGCATGTAATACCAGAACAGGGCGACCTCGTCTTTTTCCGGCAATGCGTTGTAGAGATAACGGTCGTATCCGCCCAGGGTAAATCCGTAGTGACGGTAAAACAGACAGGCAGAGACGTTTACGTTTTGTGTTTCAAGCCGTAATCCCGGCGCGTTTACGCTGCGGGCCCACACGTGGGCGGCGGCCATCAATTTTTGTGCGGCGCCGGTTCTGCGTTTTGTACGCTCAACGGCGATATAATCCACTGAGATAAATTTATTCCAGCCAATTGAAGCGGTAATAAATCCGGCTATTTCACCGTCATCCGTTTCCGCAACAAGAAATATGGCGTCCGGATTAACGCAGTGATTTTCAAGGGTTTGAATGTCGAGCTCGTAGGTTTTTATCCAGGGCTCGGCGACGGCTTCGATATGCAAATCACAATGGATAAAGGGCTCTCGCGCAATGTGGCTAATGGTGAAAGAAAAGTCACAACATTCAAGACGGACGAGGTCCGTATTTAATCCTTTTCGAATCTGCATAATTTTCCCGGTAGTGAGTTATTTCATAAAGAATAGACGAAGCGGTTAAATCCGCTGGGCTAACACACTTTTAATCCTGAACTAAGCTTGTACTTCGTTCCGCGTAAAATGTGGGTCATTCGAGGACAATGAATGGAATTCAGGACATTTCAAAAGCGGTGGGGTGCTGAGTTTATTTCCGATGACGTTGTACGTTTTCGCGTCTGGGCAGAAGGACAGAAAGAACTTACGCTACGTCTGGCCACCGCCGACGTGCCGATGACGGCAACGGGCGACGGCTGGTTCCAGGCAGACGTCCCCGGCGTCACGCACGGTGCAGAATATCAGTTTGTTCTTCAGGACGGCATGGCGGTGCCCGATCCCGCCTCGCGGGCGCAAAAGGGCGACGTTAACGGCCCCTCGGTGGTGATCGATCCCCGACGCTACCAGCCGGTCAACCGCGACTGGGCAGGGCGTCCGTGGGAAGAGACGGTTATTTACGAACTGCACATGGGCACCTTTACCCCGGAGGGCACCTTCCGGGCGGCCATCGACAAGCTGCCGTATCTGGCAGAACTCGGGATTACCCAGCTTGAAGTGATGCCCGTCTCTCAGTTTGGCGGTTCCCGCGGCTGGGGGTACGACGGTGTGCTGTTATATGCCCCACACTCAGCCTACGGTACGCCGGAGGATTTCCACGCGTTTATCGACGCCGCGCACGGGCTGGGGCTTTCGGTGGTGCTGGATATCGTGCTTAACCACTTCGGGCCGGAGGGGAACTATCTGCCTTTGCTGTCGCCCGCGTTTTTCGATGCACAGCGGATGACGCCCTGGGGCAACGGCATCGCCTACGAGCGCGGGCCGGTGAGGCAGTACATGACCGACGCGCCGCTCTACTGGCTGACGGAATACCGCCTTGACGGCCTGCGGTTTGATGCCATCGACCAGATAAAAGACGGCTCCGACACGCATATTCTCGAGGAGATTGCCACCAGGATCCGCGAGGTCATTCCGCACCGTCACGTTCACCTGACCACGGAAGACAGCCGCAATTTGATTTTCCTGCATCCGCGCGATGAACAAGGCAACGCGCCGCTGTTTACCGGCGAGTGGAACGATGACTTCCACAACGCCGCCCACGTGTTTGCCACCGGCGAGACGCATGCCTACTACCAGGACTTTGCCTTTGAGCCGGAGAAAAAGTTCGCCCGGGCGCTGGCGGAAGGCTTTGTCTACCAGGGCGAGGTATCTCTGCAAACCGGCGAGTCTCGCGGGGTGGAATGCCGCACGCAGCCACCGCAGTTCTTCGTCGATTTTATCCAAAACCACGATCAGACCGGCAATCGCGCCCAGGGCGAGCGGCTTATCTCCCTCGCGGGTGCCGACAAGACGCGGGTGCTGCTTGCCGCGCTGCTGCTCTCCCCGCATATCCCGCTGCTGTTTATGGGCGAGGAGTTTGGGGAAACGCATCCGTTCCTGTTCTTCACCGACTTTCACGGCGAACTGGCAAAGGCGGTGCGGGAAGGGCGCGCGAAAGAGTTTACCGGTCATGCCGGGCACGATGAAACCGTCCCGGACCCGAACGACGTGAACACGTTTATCCGCTCAAAGCTCGACTGGCATAAAGTCGCCACCGACGAGGGCAAGACGTGGCTGCGCTACACGCGCCACCTGCTGACGCTGCGCCATCGCTATATCGTTCCGCTTCTGCATCCGTGCGGCGCCGTTGAGGGCCATGTGCTCAAGACCGCGCCCGGCATGGTAGCGGTGTGCTGGCGCTTTCCGTCGGGGACGCTCTCTCTGGCGCTGAATATCGGCATTAAGCCCGTCGCGCTGCCCGCTCTGGCGGGGGAGACGCGTTTTGCCTCGCCGGAAGTCACCGACGTATTACCGCCGAACGGTATTGTCGTTCGCTTTGCTAATGGAGAAGCATCGTTATGATCCCTTCCGCCACGTACCGAATTCAGTTCCGTAACGGCATGACGTTTGACCGCGTTGTGGCGCTGGTGCCGTATCTGAAGGACCTCGGCATCAGCCACCTTTACGCGTCGCCCGTGTTCACTGCCACGACGGGGTCCACCCACGGCTATGACGTAACCAACCCGAATGAAATCGACCCCGCCATCGGCGGGCGAGACGGGTTTGACCGCATGGCCGCCGCGCTCAAGCAGGCCGGCATGGGGTTGATTCTGGACATTGTCCCGAACCATATGTCCACCTCGCTGGAAAACCTCTGGTGGCGCGACGTAATTGAATATGGCCAGCAGAGCCGCTATTTCCGCTACTTCGATATCGACGGGTCGCGACCGCTAACGCTGCCGTTTCTTGGCGACACCTTTGAGGCGGAGCTGGAGAAGGGAGCTATCACGCTAAAACGTGACACTGTCACGAAAAAGGCCGCGCTGGTCTACTACGACGCCGAGTATCCGCTCAACCCCGGCACGTACAGCGAGGAGAAGAGCATTGCCGAGCTGCACGACGCGCAAAGCTGGCGGCTGATGTCCTGGCGGGAAGCGCCGAAGCAGCTCTCGTGGCGGCGCTTCTTTGAGATCACCGGGCTGGTCGGCGTTCGGGTTGAAGATGATGCGGTCTTCGACGACACGCACCGGCTGATCCTTGAGCTGGTCCACGCGGGCGTGGTGGACGGCCTGCGCATTGACCATGTCGACGGCCTGGCGGATCCGCTGGGCTATCTGCAGCACCTGCGGCAGGCCACCGGGCCCGACTGCTACATTACGGTCGAAAAGATTCTCGCCAAAGGGGAACAGCTCCCCTCTGACTGGCCGGTATCCGGTACCACCGGCTACGAGTTTATCGCCTCGCTGGCGGAAGTGCTGGTCGACGACGATAGTCTGTCGCGCCTGGAGACCATCCACGACGAGACGCTGGGCATCACGGTCGATCGCCACGCGGAACTGCGCGATGCCAAAGGCCTGATGGCCGATCGTAATTTTGAGGGTGAATTCACCACGCTGCTGAACCTTGCTGACGATCTGGCCCGCCGCAATGAGGTTGCGCTGCCGCGCGAGGAAATCCGCCACGCGCTGCGCGAACTGCTTATTGCGTTTCCGGTCTACCGCACCTATGGCACTCGCGAGGGGTTAACCCAGACGGACGTGGCGCTGCTTAACCGCGTGGTTGCCAGCGTGGAGACGTCGGAAGCGGCGCTCAGCCTGATCGTGCGCATTCTTACCGGCGACCTGCCGGAAGCGTGCTGCGACACCGCCGCGCTGTTCAGGACCCGCTTCCAGCAGCTCACCGGGCCGCTGATGGCGAAATCCGTTGAAGACACGCTGTTCTTCCGCCACAACCTGGAGCTGGCGCTCAATGAAGTGGGGGCCGACCCGACGCCGCGCGCGTTTTCATTATCCCGCTTCCACCAGGAGATGCGTATTCGCCAGGCCCGTCAGCCCGACGCGCTGCTGGGCACCTCCACGCACGATACCAAGCGCGGGGAAGATGCCCGGGCGCGTCTCTACACCCTGACGGAAGCCCCGGAACGGTGGGGTGAAAACCTGGCCCGCTGGCGGCAGATGAACCAGACCCAGGTGCGTTTTCTCAATGACGGTACCGCGCCGAACGCCGCCGATACCTGGATGATCTACCAGGCGCTGGCGGGCGTCTGGCCCGCCACGCTGTCACCGGACGACGCCGACGGGCTGAAATCACTGGAAGAACGTTTCCTTGGCTTCCTTGAGAAAGCGCTGCGCGAGGCGAAGCAGCGCACCGACTGGATCGACAGCAACGAGAGCTATGAGAGCGTGGTGCTGAGCTATGCACGGCACCTGCTTTCACCGGACAACACCCTGTTCCTGCACGATTTCAGCGAGGCGATGCAGCCCTTTATCCGCGCCGGGCTGATGAACAGCCTCAGCCAGACGGTGATCAAGCTGACGGCGCCCGGCGTCCCGGATATCTATCAGGGCAGCGAGGCGCTTAATTTTAGCCTTGTCGACCCGGATAACCGACGGGAGCCGGACTTTCCGGCCCTGGTGCAGCACCTCAGCGCGGCGGATGCCGGGGTGTTTGACAACCCGATATGCTGGCGTGACGGCAGGGTCAAACAGTTCGTTACCGCCACGCTGCTGCGGCTTCGACCGCACTACGACGCGCTTTTCCGCTACGGCGACTGGCTGCCGCTTAAGGTCAGCGGCGATCGCGAGGATAACCTGATTGTCTATGCGCGCGTTAAGGACGGCGAGGTGCTGATTGTTGCCGTGCCGCGTCTGGTTTTTGACGTCACCGATAATCATCAGCTGTGGGTCAATACCACGGTCGCGTTACCCGACGAACTGGCCGGGAAGCGCTATCGGGATCTGTTCAGCGGCGAAAGCCGCATGCTGCAAGAAACGCTGGATTTAACGTCAGAAAAGGGATGTGTACTGGTTCTGCTTACCTGCGAATAATCGTGGAGAACGAAAATGGCAAAGGATACAACGTTTGAAATTCGGGCCGGTCATGGCCAGCAGTTGGGTGCGAATTATGATGGGAAGGGGGTCAACTTCGCGCTGTTCTCCGCTCACGCTGAGCGGGTGGAACTCTGTCTGTTTGACCCGTCCGGGAAAACCGAAATCGCCCGGCTGGAACTGCCGGAATATACCCATGAGGTCTGGCACGGCTATGTGCCCGACCTGAAGCCTGGGGCGCTGTATGGCTATCGCGTCTACGGCCCCTACGACCCGGAAAACGGTCATCGCTTCAACCCGCATAAGCTGCTTATCGACCCCTACGCCCGCGAACTGGTGGGTGACATCGACTGGAACGACGCCCATTTCGGCTATGAGCTGGGGCATGACGAGCTGGATTTGAGCTTTGATACGCGAGACAGCGCGCCGTTTACGCCGAAAGGCAGGGTCATCGACCCGAACGCCTTTGACTGGCAGGACAACAACCGGCCGAACGTGCCCTGGCCGCATACCGTTGTCTATGAGAGCCACGTGAAGGGCTTTACCCAGATGAACCCGGCCATTCCGCCCGAGCTGCGCGGAACGTTTGAGGGGATGGGGCATAAAGCCTCGGTCGACTACATCAAAAGCCTGGGCATTACCTCAGTGGAGCTGCTGCCGGTTCACTGGTTCCCGGACGATCAGCATCTGCTCGACCGCGGCCTGAAGAACTTCTGGGGCTATAACACGCTGGGCTTCTTTGCTCCGGCGTCGCGCTACTACGGCCCGGCGGGGATTCAGGGCTTTCGCGATATGGTGCGCGCCTATCATGACGCGGGCATCGAGGTGATTCTGGACGTGGTGTACAACCACACGGCGGAAGGGAACGAGCTTGGCCCGACGCTCTCGTTTAAGGGGATTGATAACTACAGCTATTACCGCACGCTCCCGGACCAGCACCGGTATTACATCAACGACACCGGGACGGGAAATACGGTCAACACCTCGCACCCGCGCGTGCTGCAGATGGTGATGGACTCCCTGCGCTACTGGGCGGAATCGATGCACATTGACGGTTTTCGTTTCGATCTGGGGACGATTCTGGGCCGCGAGCCTGAAGGGTTTGACCCGCGCGGCGGTTTCTTCGATGCCATGACTCAGGATCCGGTCTTATCCCGACTCAAGCTGATTGGTGAACCCTGGGATATCGGTCCCGGCGGCTATCAGGTGGGCGGATTCCCGCCGGGCTGGGGGGAGTGGAACGATAAGTACCGCGACACCGTTCGCGAGTACTGGAAGGGGGATAACGTCTCCACGGACTTTGCCGCGCGGCTGCTCGGCTCCGGCGATCTGTACGATCTGCGCGGACGTCGTCCGTGGGCCAGCGTCAACTTCATCACCGCCCATGACGGCTTTACGCTGAATGACCTGGTGTCGTACAACGAAAAGCATAACGCCGACAACGGCGAGGACAATAACGACGGGCATAACGATAACCGTTCTTACAACTATGGCGAAGAAGGGCCGACGGAGAACCCAGATATTATTGCTACCCGAGAACGGCAGAAGCGTAATTTCCTGACCACGCTGCTGTTCTCCCACGGCACGCCGATGCTGCTGGCCGGGGACGAGTTTGGCCGTACGCAGAAGGGGAACAACAACGGGTACTGCCAGGACAGTGAGATCTCATGGATCGACTGGAAAGGGCTGTCCGAAAATGACGCCGCGCTGCGCGAGTTCACCCGGCGGTTGATTGCCCTGCGCGCGCAACAGCCGCTGCTGCGTCGTGAGAGCTGGCGCGACGGGCTGGAGATCCGCTGGTTCAATGCCGGAGGCGGTCCACAGCAGGCCGAGCAGTGGGATGAAGGTTCGACGCTTGGGGTCTCCATCAGCAGGCCGGATCTTCGGCAGGAGGACGGTATCTGGCACGACGTGCTGATGCTGTTCAACCCGTTTGAAGGCACCGTGCCGTTCCAGATCCCGCAGTTTGGCGAAGGGGGATGGGTGCTGGAGCTGTCTACGGCGGATGACGCTGCCACCGGGACAGCGATCACCGAAACCGTAGAATATGAACTGGCCGGTCGCAGCATTACGCTGTTCCGACGACCTTAGTTACAGTGACGCCGCCGCCCGGGCGGCGGTGTCATACAGGGAGGAGATCGTGCGTAACAGCTGCGCGGTCTCGCCAATCGACTTCCCGGCAATGCCGCTCTCCGCGTGGATCGCAATCAGACACGCTTCCCGCACGTCCCGATATTTCATGCACAGCGCTTTCCCTTCCTCCGTGGTAGAGAAAAAGAGCTCTTTACCCGCTTTCTCGCTCGTCACGTAGCCTGCTTTGACCAGCTTTTTCAGGGCATAGGTCACCACGTGGGTATCTTCCACGTTGAGGACGAAGCAGATATCGGCCAGCTTTTTCTTGCGGTCGCGGTGGTTCACGTGATGCAGCAGCGAAACGTCAAAGGCGCCCATATCGGGCTCGCCGGCTGCCGTCATGCACCGCACCATCCATTTGTTAAACGCGTTGCTGGTCATGATCAGCGCATATTCCAGCTCTGATAACTCCGCGCAGCGCTCGGATACCAGATGGCGGGAAGAGACGATCCGGCCATCGTTGATATCGTCGCGATCGGGTGAAGCACTCTTTTCTGAGGTCATAACGTTCCTTAGCCAGAAATGTAAACTCATCGATAAAATAAGAACATTTTATTGATAATTTGTTTACATGTTTTTGAGGTTCAGATATAGCTTTTTAGCGCAGGTTTTGCGAAGCCTGCCAACAAAACACAACATCGCTCGCCGCAAATTAAAAAAATAGCCGTCGGCGCGCAACGCTCACTTTCGATAGGGTAAACGTTATGGACGGTACTACGCTGCTGCCGCTGATCGGGATACCGATCGTGGTTATTGGTTTTGCACTGCGCTTCAACCCGCTGCTGGTGGTCGTGGTGGCGGGGCTGGCGACGGGTCTGCTGGTCGGGATGGATTTCGGCATGCTGCTGGAGACCTTCGGCGAGAAATTCGTCAATAGCCGATCGCTGGCCACCTTCATCCTGATCCTGCCGGTGATTGGTCTGCTGGAATATTACGGGCTTAAAGAGCGCGCCCAGGCCTGGGTGGCGAAGATCGCCAGCGCCACCTCAGCGCGTATTCTGATGCTCTATTTTGTCGCCCGTGAAGGTACCGCCGCGCTGGGTCTGATGTCGCTGGGCGGTCACGCCCAGACGGTGCGCCCGCTGCTGGCGCCGATGGCCGAAGGGGCGGCGCTGAACGAATATGGCGAGCTGCCGCAGCACATTCGCGACAAAATCAAAGCCCACGCCGCCGCGTGCGACAACATCGCGGTCTTCTTTGGGGAAGATATCTTTATCGCCTTTGGAGCGGTGCTGCTGATCGACGCGTTCCTGAAAGAGAATGGCATTCAGGGCATTGAACCGCTGCATATCGGCCTGTGGGCCATTCCAACCGCCATTGCGGCGTTGATTATTCATATGACGCGCCTGCTGCGCCTCGATGCAAGTATCCGTCGCGACGTGATGGCCTGGCGTGCAGAGCAGGGTACGCAGGAGGCCGCGCAATGATGACGCTTATCACCATTAACCGCGTGTACTACCTGATTGGCTTTGTCGTGATGCTGCTGGTTGTGATGACCCTGCGCGATCGCGCCAATCCGAAGCGCTTTACCACCGCGCTGTTCTGGTTCTTGTTTGGCGGGATCTTCCTGTTTGGCGATCTGATGGTTCAGGAACTCGGCAAATCGCTGGCGTACCGGATTATCGGCGGCGGCGTTATCGCCATCGCGCTGCTGGCGGGGTTTGGTCTGGTCGGGAAAGGGCACTATAAAATGTCGACCGAGGAGGAGCGCGTTGCCTCATCGAACCGGCTCAAAAACTGGCTGTTCCTGCCCGCGCTGATGATCCCGGTGGTGACGGTGCTGGGCACGTTATTCCTGAAGGGCGTTACGGTCGGCGGCGTGTTTCTGCTCGATCAGAAGCAGCTCACACTGGCGGCGCTTTGCGTAGCCTGCGTCGCGGCGATCCTCACCGGCTGGTGGCTGACCAAAGGCACGCCGCTGCATGCCGTTCGTCAGTCTCGTCGTCTTGTCGATACTATCGGCTGGGCGGTGATCCTGCCGCAGATGCTGGCCATGCTCGGCGGCGTGTTCGTGGTGGCTAACACGGGCGACTCGGTACAGAAGGTGGTGAGCCTGTTTGTGAACCCGGATAGCCGCTTTATGCTGGTGGTGATTTACTGCGTGGGTATGGCGCTGTTTACCATGATAATGGGTAATGCCTTTGCGGCCTTCCCGGTATTAAGTGCCGGTATCGCCTTGCCGTTTCTGATCAACGTGCATCACGGCAACCCTGCGCCGCTGCTGGCGATTGGCATGTACGCAGGCTACTGCGGCACGCTGATGACGCCGATGGCCGCGAACTTCAATATCGTTCCCGCCGCGCTGCTGGAGCTGAAAGACAAATATCAGGTGATCAAGATCCAGATCCCGACCGCGTTAACCCTGCTGGTGGTGAACGTGTTCCTCATGTATTTCCTCGTGTTTCGCTAAGGAGCTGTTATGGAATTAACGCAACATCAGGCTGACGCGTTTGCCCGCATGCCTTTGACCTATTTGCGCCAGGAATACCCGAACCACATCATGCACCTGCTGAATGATGATGGTGACGTTCTGCCGCCTCGCGAACTGCACCCGATTTTCTACGGCTGTTTCGACTGGCATTCGGCGGTGCACGGCTACTGGCTGCTGCTGCGCTGCGTGCGCCTCTATCCAGAATTACCGTGCCGGGACGCGATCGTCGCGCTTTTTGACGAGCACATGACCGAAGAGAACGTGGCGAAGGAGCTGGCCTATTTTACCGCGCCGTTCCGCGCCTCGTTTGAGCGCCCGTATGGTTACGGCTGGCTGCTGGCGCTGGCCCAGGAGCTGAAGCAGTCGTCGCTGCCGCAGGCCGCGAGCTGGTACCAGACGCTGGCACCGCTCACCCAGGATATTCGCAACCGGCTGGTGGATTACCTCGGTAAGCTCACCTATCCGATCCGCGTCGGGACGCACTACAACACCGCGTTTGCACTCGCGCTGGCGCTCGATTACGGTCGCGCAGTGGGAGACAAGGCGCTTGAGCAGGCGATTCTGGCGGCAGCGGAGCGGTTTTATCTCGCCGACACGCGCTATCCGGCACACTATGAACCCGGCGGAGACGAGTATATTTCCGGCGCGCTGACGGAGGCGCTGCTGATGAGCAAGGTGTCTGAAGACTTCCCGGCCTGGTTTGATGCGTTTCTGCCGGAGGTGAGCGCCGTTACGGCACTGATGAACCCGGCGGAGGTGAGCGACCGTACCGACCCGAAAATTGCCCATCTGGACGGGTTAAACCTCAGCCGCGCGTGGTGTATGAAGCACATTGCGAAAGTGCTTCCTGCCAGCCACCCGGCGCAACCGGCGTTGCGCGAGGCGGTGACGAAACATCTGGCTGCCAGCGTCGGGCATGTCGTCGGCAGCCACTATAGCGGCGGGCACTGGCTGGCGAGCTTTGCGCTGCTGGCGCTGGAGTAAACAAACGAGTCGTCTTTCTTGCCGGGTGGCGCTGCGCTTACCCGGCTTACATTGTGCAACGCTTGCCTGTAGGCCGAGCAGAGCGCAGCCTAAATTTCTTTGATTTTTAATGCGATTAATACCTTAGTCGGATATTTTTCCGTCATTTCTTTGGAAACAGATATCTTTTTTACCATCGCAAAAGTGTACGATACTCGGCCACATACCCACAGTGGATGGATGGTTAATATGGCTGTTATACCTTTGTTGCCTAAAGAAGGAATCGCACTTGTGTTGGCAAACATGAGGATTGCAAGAGCGCATGGTATGAGTAGAAACATGGCTATCCCTACAACCTTTGGGAACTTCAATTATGGTTCGGCTGGTTATGCCGCCGGGATACCATCAAAAACGCTATTGATGGGGGCTGGATGGGCGCAGGAAAGAGCTAAAACCTCCAAAAAGAAATGGGGGCACTGGTATCAAAAACCGCCTTATGGGGATGATCCTCACGATCAGTTTTGGATAAGGCAAGGTATAGAATATGCAAAGAAATACGGTTATTAAACGGCTTCATTTCTTACTCACAACGATTCTATTGCTCGTTGTTTGTGGGTTTCTGACATATCAATACTATTTTAATGCACCTCCTCACGATAGTTTTGTCAGCAAACAGAAACTCTCTGATACCGTCACACTGTACATAACAAAGTATGATGATGGGGGCGCTACGGTGTCGGGTGTTTACCGCTTCTACTTAGATAAAGACAACAGCGGGAACATTATGAAAGCCCTTGAAGATCGATCACCATTCCTTGAAGCCAACACAAGCAATGTTACGGCTTCAGTTTATGGGGGCACGGTAAATGTAAAAATCACTGGCAAGGTTTATTCATTCACTAATTCTGATCTGTTCTATGCAGATGGTGTAGCGATCATGCCTGTAATTAACCTCATAGCCAATGGAATAAGAGATTAATTAACATATATGCGTAAAAACGAGCAGCGCCTCTCGGCGCTGCAATAGTTTACGCTGATGCCCGAACAGCAGGGCGCAGCCTGCTCAGGCTAAATAAGACCGATCCCGTTGAGGCAATCACCGCAATCCACAGCGCCAGATGCACGGCCCGGTCATCAAGCGTTTGATGATCTGACCCTGTAGTCACAGCCAGCAGCACCCCCACCACGGCGGCGCCGAGACACTGGCCGAATGTCCTCACAATCGACAACACGCCGGAGGCATAGCTGGCATATTCCCGCGCGACGTTAGTGAGCATTTCCCGGTTATTGGGGCTCTGGAAGCAGCCAAATCCAATACCGCATACCAGACTGCGCAGGCAGATATTCCACACGGAAGGATTGTCCGGCAACGTGGCCAGCAGGACCAACCCACCCACAAAAATCACCAGCCCGAGGGTCGAGATCAGCGGCGCGGAGATCGTATCCGCCCAGCGCCCCGCGTGCGGCGCGATCAGCACGATGCCAATCGGCCACGGTGTGAACAGCAGCGCCGACACCACCGGGCTGTAGCCATACACGCTCTGAAACAGGAACGGCAGCGCGACAAACGTGATCCCCTGGCTCACAAACGACGCCAGCGAGGTCAGCGCGGCGAGGGTGAAGCGCCCGTTTCTGAACATCACCGGCGGCAGTAACGGATGTTGCGCGCGCCGGATACGCCAGGTAAAGGCGAAGGCGCCGACCAGCGCGACAACGCCCCAGCAGACGGCCTGCCGGTTAATGTGCTCCGTCACATGCTGAAGGCTGTCGGCCAGCATGATCGCTGAACCTAACAGCACGGCGGAGAGCACGGCGCCCGGCGCGTCAAAGGGAGTGCGGTCAGCGGCCGATTCCCGCGGCAAGGCCCACCATGCCAGCAGCAGGGCGATGCTGCCTGGAATAAGGTTAATGGCGAACAGCCATTGCCAGCTCAGGGCGTCCAGTATTGTTCCGCCGAGCACCGGGGCAATCGCCGTGCTGGAGGCGATAAGCAGGGCGTGTAGCCCCAGAATGCGGCCCAGCAACCGGCCCGGAAAAACGGAGCGCAGGATCGCCGGGGCGATGCTCAGGGTCGCCGCGCCGCCGATGCCCTGCAGAATTCGCATCGCGGTTAACATTTCCGGCGTTTTTGCCAGCGCGCAACCGAGCGAGGTGAGCGTAAAGGTCGCAAGCCCGGCCAGAAAGATTGGGCGATAGCCCACGCGGGCTGCCAGCGCCGCGAAGATGGCCAACGTCATCGCCGCTGACAGCAGATAACCGTTGGCGAACCAGACCGCAACGTTCGCAGGGACCTGCATCGCTCTTGCCATGGAGGGGAGCGCGATGTTGATCATGGTACCGTCAAAAACGCCCATCAGCGTGGTGGTCATAACGGCGGCCAGGACCCTGGCGCGTTCGTGCCCGGGTAAACCTTCATCGCCGGGCAGGTTGGTAAATAGCGTCATCGTCGTTACTCCGGATAAGAATCGTGATGACGAAACTATAATCATGCGGTATACAAGGCGGAAGACGCAGCATTTGCACTTAATCATTGCACGTAACGCCACATCTGAGGAGGCATCGTGTCCGATCCTGACTTTAACCTTCTGGTTGCGCTCGACGTTCTGCTGGCAGAAGCCAGCGTGGCGGGCGCGGCGCGACGTTTGAGCCTGAGCACCTCCGCCATGAGCCGCACCCTGAGCCGGCTGCGGGAGGTGACCGGCGATCCTATTCTGGTACGGGCCGGTCGTCATATGGTGCTGACGCCCTGGGCCGAAGCCACCCGGGACCGCGCCAGAAGCGCCGTGCACGAGGCGAGGGCGGTGCTGCAGCCCTCCACCGACACGCTGAAGGTGGAAAGCCTTGAACGACTGTTCACCATCCGGGCTAACGACGGTTTTGTGGTGGCGTTTGGGCCTCTGCTCATTGCTGCGGTGGCGAGCGTCGCGCCCGGGGTGTGCATCCGCTTCTCACCGAAACCGGAAAAAACGTCGCGCTACTTGCGTGAGGGGCTGGTCGACCTGGAGATCGGCGTGCAGGGCAATATGGGGCCTGAAATACGGCTGCAAAGGCTCTTTCAGGATCGGTTTGTTGGCGCGGTGCGTAAGGGGCATCCGCTGTCAGAGCAGCCGGAGGTCAGCCTGAGTGACTATGTCGCCTGGGGGCATGTGGTGGCCTCGCCGGACGGATCGCTGCACGGGTTTGTCGATGAGGCGCTGGCGGAGCGCGGGATGAAGCGCAAGGTCGCCAGCGTGGTGCCTGGATTCCCGACGGCGTTATCCGTGGCGCTGGCGTCCGATCTGATTGCCATGGTGCCGGCGTTATATCTGCTCAATCAGGCGATGACCGAGCGCGTGCACGTCTTTGAACTGCCCTTTAAGACCCGGACCATAACGGTTTCACAGATGTGGCATCCGCGCATGGAGAGGGACCCGGCGCACCGGTGGCTCAGGGAAAAGGTCCTTGAGGTGTGCCGTGATGTTTGCTGACGCTCAGAGCACTTTCCCCGGCACGGTGAGGATGAAGCGCGTCGACACCGCATCCGATTCCACGCGGACTTTTCCCTGATGTGCGGTGACAATGGACTTCACGATAGCAAGCCCAATTCCGCTGCCTTCGCCTTTACGCTGCCTGGACGGATCGACGCGATAAAAACGGTCAAACAGCTTCGGCAGATGCGCCTGCGGGATCGGCGTGCCGGGGTTTTCTGTCACCAGCTCAACGTCGTTATCCTGTTTTCGCAGTGTGACCGTCACCGTTTTGCCCGCTGGTGTATAGCGCAGGGCGTTGGATAACAGATTATTTATGGCCCTTCTGAACATCTGCGGATCGCCTTCTATCAGGCAGGGCATCCCGTTAAACTTCAGCGCGATGTGACGTTCTTCCGCCCAGGCTTCGAAGAAATCAAACACTTTCATGACCTCGGCGCTTAAATCAAACATCACCCGGTCAGGGATGAGCTGATTGTTATCCGCCTGCGCCAGGAAAAGCATGTCGCTGACCATGCGGGTCATCCGGTTGTACTCTTCCAGGCTGGAGTACAACACATCCTCCAGCTCCTTCGGAGTGCGGTTCTGACTCAGCGCGATTTCCGTTTGCGTCACCAGGTTGGTGATGGGGGTTCTGATTTCGTGCGCGATGTCGGCGGAAAAGTTAGCCTGACGGGTAAAGACATCTTCAATCTTTTCGATCATCTGGTTGAAGGAGATGACCAGCTGCTCCAGCTCAACGGGTACGCGGGACGGCTCCAGTCGTGCATCCAGATTTTCAGAGGTGATGTTTTTTATGGCGTTGCTGACGTTACGCAGAGGCAAATGTCCCTGGCGCACCGCGATGCGAATGACAAGGATAATCAGCAGGCTGATAACCGCTGCAATCGCCAGGAGATTCTTTTTCAGCGCTTCAAGATAGTGGAGATGAAAATTAATGGAGAGCCCGATCAGCATGACGTAGTCCTGGGTTTTTCCCTGCAGCGTCGCCGTGCCTGAAGAGGCGATAATCCGGTAGGTTTCCATTTTCATGTCGGACCCGGCGTGCATGGGGTTGGCCGGGTCTTCTACCGTCCAGAGAAACACATCCTGTGCGCGACGGTGTTCGCTAAAGTTCGCCGTGTTCATTGCCGGGCGCAAAGCCGCCCCTTGCGCCGAGCTGAACAGGGTATTGCCCTGCGGATCCAGAAGCAGGACGGCCACGTTGCGGTAGCTGGCGATCGACTCTTTAATCTTGCTGATTTTCTTTTGATCGGGATCGGCCGGTGATTGCAGTATGCGGTGCATCGCAGTACTGATTTGCTGCAGATCGCTGATATCCTGCTCGGCGAAATGCTTTTCAACGGAATGGAGCATAAACCAGGTAAAGGCGAAAAAGGCCAGTATAGTGGAGAGACTGATAAGAAAGGTCAGCCGCAGGGCAAGAGAAAAGGGGCGCCGGGGAAGCTTAACGTGCATCCGGCACCTCCAGCATATAGCCCACGCCGCGCACCGTCTGGATCAGCTTTGGTTCAAAATCGTTATCGATTTTCGCGCGCAGCCGCTTTACCGCCACATCAATCGCGTTTGTGTCGCTGTCAAAATTCATGTCCCACACCTGGGAGGCAATCAGGGAGCGGGGAAGCACTTCTCCCTGATGGCGCATGAAAAACTCCAGCAGGCTGAACTCTTTGCTGGTTAACATGATGCGACTTCCGGCCCGGCTGACCTTTCTCGACACGAGGTCAACCGTAAGATCTGCCACCTGAAGCTGGCTTTCCGCGATCACCGTATTTCCGCGTCTTAACAGCGTCCTTACCCTGGCGAGCAGCTCGGCAAAGGCGAAAGGCTTAATCAGATAATCATCCGCGCCCAGCTCCAGCCCTTTAACCCGATGTTCAATCGTACCGAGAGCCGTAAGTAACAGAATGGGCATCCCTTTGCCGGCAGAGCGGAGCATACGGACAATGTCCCAGCCGTTCACATCGGGCAGCATGATATCCAGAATCAGCAGATCGTATTCAGCGGTCATGGCGAGATGGTAGCCGTTCAGGCCATTATCCGCGTGGTCTACGACAAACCCCGCTTCAGTCAGCCCCTTACTCAGGTACTCACCGGTTTTCATTTCGTCTTCGACGATCAGTATTTTCATCATGCTCCCCAGAATGGCTGCTGATGACATTCTATGGCGCCCGCGACCGTTCACAATGACTTACGTTAAAAATGACAACATTGTCATTATCCTGTCACCCGTCAAACAGGATGTGTTCCGTAGAGTAGCCCTAAAAATACTCTGGACTTCATCTGGACCGTTATGTTCCTGTTAAAACGACTAAGCATCAGTACGGTATTTATCCTGGCAGGCTGCGTCTCGCTGGCCCCCGACTATCAGCGCCCGGCGTCACCGGTACCTCAGCAATTTTCACTCTCGCGCAACGGTCTGACGCCCGCGGTGGCGGGTTATCAGGACACCGGCTGGCGCACCTTTTTTGTCGACCCGCAGGTAGCGGGGCTGATTGCGGAAGCCCTGAATAACAATCGCGATGTAAAAATGGCCGCCCTGAAGGTTGAAGAGGCGCGGGCGCAGTTCAACGTGACGGATGCAGACCGTTATCCTCAGCTGAATGCCTCTTCGGGTATCACGTACAGCGGCGGGCTTAAAAGTGACAAACCCACCACGCAGCAGTACGACGCGGGACTTGCGCTTAGCTATGAACTCGACTTCTTCGGCAAGCTGAGAAACATGAGCGAGGCTGACCGACAAAACTATTTCGCCAGTGAAGAGGCCCGTCGCGCGGTGCATATTCTGCTCGTCTCTAACGTTTCCCAGAGCTATTTCAACCAGCAGCTGGCGTATAAACAGCTGCGTATTGCGCGGGAAACGCTGACAAATTACCAGCAGTCTTATGCGTTCGTTGAGCAGCAGCTGGTGACGGGCAGTACGAACGTCCTGGCGCTGGAACAGGCCCGGGGACAGATCGAAAGCACGCAGGCAGATATTGCCAAACGAGAGGGAGAGCTGGCGCAGGCCAATAATGCCCTGCAGCTGGTCCTCGGCACGTATCGCGCGCTCCCGGGCGACAGCGGCATGAATGCCGGCGACGTTGCGCCGGTAAAACTGCCTCCCCATCTTTCCTCAGCGATACTGCTGCAGCGCCCGGATATTATGGAGGCGGAGTATCAGCTTAAAGCGGCGGATGCGAATATCGGCGCGGCGCGTGCCGCCTTTTTCCCGTCCATATCACTAACCAGCGGGCTTTCCACAGGTAGTACGGAATTATCCAGCCTGTTCACGTCAGGGAGCGGGATGTGGAATTTTATTCCTAAAATCGAAATTCCCATTTTCAATGCGGGCAGGAATAAGGCCAACCTGAAGCTGGCTGAAATTCGCCAGCAGCAGTCGGTTGTTAATTACGAACAAAAAATTCAGTCCGCCTTCAAACAGGTTGCCGACGCGCTCGCGCTGCGGGACAGCATTAACCAGCAGCTTGCTGCGCAACAGCGGTATCTTGATTCGCTACGCATTACCCTGCAGCGGGCCAGAGGGTTATATTCCAGCGGGGCGGTCAGCTATATCGAAGTGCTTGATGCGGAACGTTCTCTTTTCTCCACGCAGCAAAATATTCTCGACCTTATTTATGCCCGGCAGGTTAATGAAATTAATCTCTTCACCGCGCTCGGCGGCGGTTGGGTCGAATAACGGTATTTAATTAAACAGGAAAAGAAATATGCGCAATTCACTTAAGGCTGTTGTATTCGGTGCGATCTCTATTGTGTTTTCTGCTGGCCTCCAGGCTGAAGTTCATCAGCACGAGGGGATGAGTGCTGCCAGCGAAGGGAGCTCAGAGCAGCTCATCACCGGGACCGGTATCGTGAAGGACATTGATCTCACGAATAAAAAAGTCACGATTTCTCATGAGGCCATCCCGGCGATTGGCTGGCCCGCGATGACCATGCGTTTCACCTTTATTCAGGCCGATGAGAGCATTAACGCCTTAAAGGTCGGCAGTCACGTTGATTTTTCGTTTGTTCAGCAGGGCAATATCTCTTTACTGAAGAGCATTAAATAGCGAGATACGGCATGGCCTCATTAAAAATAAAATATGCTGCCATGATAGTCAGCAGCCTGATTGCGGGAGGGCTGATATCCGTGACGGCATGGCAGGCTTTTCATTCGTCTGAAAAAACAGAAAAGAGCGTTTCTGTAAGAAAGGTGCTTTTCTGGTATGACCCGATGAAGCCTGACGTGAAATTCGATAAGCCTGGTAAATCGCCGTTTATGGATATGGATCTGGTGCCTAAATATGCGGATGAAAATGACGATAAAAGCAGCACCGGAATACGTATCGACCCGACACAGGTTCAGAACCTGGGATTAAAAACGCAAAAGGTGACGCGCGGAACGCTGAATTATGCCCAGACGATCCCGGCCAACGTCAGCTATAACGACTATCAGTTTGTCATTGTGCAGGCGCGCGCGGAAGGGTTCGTGGAGAAAGTGTATCCGCTGACGACGGGCGATAAGGTGAAGAAAGGCACGCCGCTGATTGATATTACCATTCCGGACTGGGTCGAAGCGCAGAGCGAGTTTCTGCTGCTATCCGGCACCGGTGGAACGCCAACGCAAATAAAAGGTGTGCTGGAGCGTCTTCGCCTGGCCGGAATGCCGGATGACGATATTCAGAGGCTGCGTGCGACCCGAACGATCCAGACCCGGTTTACCATCAAGGCGCCTATCGACGGGGTGATCACGGCCTTTGACCTGCGTACCGGGATGAATATTTCCAAAGATAAGGTGGTGGCGCAAATTCAGGGAATGGATCCGGTCTGGATCGGCGCGGCAGTACCTGAATCCATCGCTTATCTGCTGAAAGATACCTCGCAGTTTGCTGTTTCCATACCGGCTTATCCGGATAAATCCTTCCCGGTTGAAAAGTGGAGTCTTCTGCCGAGCGTGGATCAAACCACCCGTACGCTGCAGGTGCGCCTGCAGGTCTCCAACAAGGATGAACTGCTGAAACCGGGCATGAATGCGTACCTGAAGCTGAATACCCAAAGCCAGGAAATGCTGCTGATCCCCTCCCAGGCCGTAATCGATACCGGCAAAGAACAGCGCGTTATTACCGTTGATGCGGACGGGAATTTTGTGCCGAAAAGGATCCACGTTCTGCATGAAGCTCAGCAGCAGTCCGGCATTGGTAGCGGACTGGCAGAGGGAGAGTCGATAGTGGTCAGCGGTCTGTTCCTGATTGACTCGGAGGCCAATATTACCGGCGCGCTGGAGCGCATGCGTCACGCTGAAACGGCTGACGGCGCGCATTCTGGCCATTAAGGAGACGATGATGATTGAATGGATTATCCGGCGGTCAGTCGCCAACCGTTTCCTGGTCATGATGGGGGCGCTCTTCCTCAGCGTCTGGGGGACATGGACCATCATCAACACCCCGGTCGATGCCTTGCCCGATCTGTCTGACGTTCAGGTGATTATCAAAACCAGCTATCCCGGCCAGGCTCCGCAGATTGTTGAAAACCAGGTCACCTATCCACTCACCACCACCATGCTGTCGGTTCCCGGCGCAAAGACCGTGCGCGGTTTTTCGCAGTTTGGTGATTCGTATGTCTATGTCATTTTTGAAGACGGTACCGATTTGTACTGGGCCCGTTCGCGCGTGCTGGAGTATCTGAACCAGGTTCAGGGCAAACTGCCTGCCGGTGTGAGCTCAGAGATCGGTCCTGATGCCACCGGCGTGGGCTGGATATTTGAGTATGCGCTGGTGGATCGCAGCGGAAAACACGATCTCGCCGAGTTACGCTCGTTGCAGGACTGGTTCCTGAAATTTGAACTGAAAACGATCCCGAATGTGGCTGAAGTGGCCTCCGTCGGCGGCGTGGTGAAGCAGTATCAGATCCAGGTCAATCCGTTAAAACTGGCTCAGTACGGCATTAGTCTGCCGGAGGTTAAGCAGGCCCTTGAGTCGTCTAACCAGGAGGCAGGGGGATCGTCAGTTGAAATGGCGGAAGCGGAGTATATGGTCCGGGCCAGCGGCTATCTGCAGACGATGGACGATTTCAATAACATTGTCCTGAAAACCGGCGATAACGGGATACCGATTTACCTTCGTGATGTTGCCCGCGTACAAACGGGGCCGGAAATGCGGCGCGGTATTGCCGAGCTGAACGGGCAGGGTGAAGTGGCGGGCGGCGTGGTGATCCTGCGTTCGGGTAAAAACGCGCGCGAGGTCATTACGGCGGTGAAAGATAAGCTGGAGACGCTGAAGGCCAGCCTGCCGGAAGGTGTTGAGATTGTGACTACCTACGATCGCAGCCAGCTCATCGATCGGGCAATCGACAACCTGAGTTCCAAGCTGCTCGAAGAGTTTATCGTGGTGGCCATCGTCTGCGCCCTGTTCCTGTGGCACGTTCGCTCGGCGCTGGTGGCGATTATCTCTCTGCCGCTTGGCCTGTGTATTGCCTTTATCGTCATGCATTTCCAGGGACTGAACGCCAATATCATGTCGCTGGGAGGCATTGCCATTGCCGTCGGCGCGATGGTGGATGCCGCTATCGTCATGATTGAAAACGCGCACAAACGGCTGGAAGAGTGGGATCACCTGCATCCGGGAGAGCAGATTGATAACGCCACGCGCTGGAAGGTGATCACCAACGCCTCTGTCGAGGTTGGCCCCGCGCTGTTTATCAGCCTGCTGATTATCACCTTATCCTTCATTCCTATCTTTACCCTTGAGGGTCAGGAAGGGCGGCTGTTTGGTCCGCTGGCCTTCACAAAAACGTACTCCATGGCGGGCGCGGCCGCGCTGGCCATCATTGTTATCCCCATCCTGATGGGATTCTGGATCCGGGGTAAAATCCCCGCAGAGACCAGTAACCCATTGAACAGGCTACTGATTAAAGCCTATCATCCTCTACTGATTCGTGTGCTCCACTGGCCTAAAACAACGCTGCTGGCTGCGGCCTTATCCATCTTCACGGTGATCTGGCCCCTGAGCCAGGTGGGCGGCGAGTTCTTGCCAAAGATAAATGAAGGTGACCTGCTGTATATGCCGTCAACATTGCCGGGCGTCTCTCCGGCTGAAGCTGCCGCGCTGTTACAGACCACGGACAAACTCATCAAAACCGTGCCTGAAGTGGCCTCGGTGTTTGGCAAAACCGGCAAGGCCGAAACGGCAACGGATTCCGCGCCGCTCGAAATGGTGGAAACCACCATTCAGCTCAAGCCTGAGGATCAGTGGCGGCCCGGCATGACGATTGACAAGATCGTTGACGAGCTAGACAAGACCGTTCGTTTGCCTGGCCTGGCGAACCTCTGGGTTCCGCCCATTCGTAACCGGATAGACATGCTTTCGACCGGGATCAAAAGCCCCATCGGTATCAAAGTGTCAGGTACCGTTCTGTCGGATATTGACGCCACGGCGCAGAGCATTGAGGCGGTAGCCAAAACGGTGCCGGGCGTGGTGTCTGCCCTGGCTGAACGTCTGGAGGGCGGGCGCTACATTGATGTCGATATCAACCGGGAAAAAGCCTCCCGCTACGGGATGACGGTGGGTGATGTGCAGCTCTTTGTCTCCTCGGCCATCGGCGGGGCGACGGTGGGTGAAACGGTGGAAGGCGTCGCCCGATACCCGATTAATATTCGCTATCCTCAGGATTACCGGAACAGCCCGAGCGCGTTGAAGCAGATGCCTGTCCTCACGCCGATGAAACAGCAGATCACGCTGGGCGATGTGGCGGATATCAACGTGGGTTCCGGCCCCACGATGCTAAAAACGGAGAATGCCCGACCTGCGAGCTGGATTTATATCGATGCCCGCGGCAGGGATATGGTGTCGGTGGTGAACGACATTAAAACGGCTATCAGTCAGAACGTAAAGCTGAGACCGGGTACCAGCGTCTCATTCTCCGGACAGTTTGAACTGCTCGAACACGCCAACAAGAAACTGAAGCTGATGGTGCCGATGACGGTGATGATCATCTTCATTCTGCTGTATCTGGCGTTCCGTCGCGTGGATGAAGCGTTGCTGATCCTGATGAGCTTGCCGTTCGCCCTGGTCGGAGGAATATGGTTCCTCTACTGGCAGGGCTTCCATATGTCTGTGGCAACCGGCACCGGTTTTATCGCTCTGGCCGGGGTAGCGGCAGAATTTGGGGTGGTCATGCTGATGTATTTGCGTCATGCCATTGAAGCACACCCGGCGTTATCCCATCGGGAAACGTTCACCGAACAGGGGCTAGATGGCGCTCTTTATCATGGCGCGGTGCTGCGCGTGCGGCCAAAGGCGATGACCGTCGCGGTGATTATTGCCGGTCTGCTGCCCATTCTGTGGGGTACCGGTGCCGGGTCAGAAGTCATGAGCCGGATAGCGGCGCCCATGATTGGCGGGATGATCACGGCTCCGCTGCTATCGCTGTTTATTATTCCTGCGGCATATAAGTTAATTTGGTTGCGCAGGCATAAAAAGCCATAAAAAAACCCGCCAGCGATGGCGGGTTTTTTACGGGATGAACGCTTAGCGCGCTGTTTTAGCACGCGTCTGGCTGAGAAGCTTGCGGCAGGCACGATTATGCAGAGTAAACAGCAGCATCTTATAGAAGGCGGTGGAAAGGATACAGCTGCCGCTAAGCAGTAGCATGACGATACTCACTAGCGCCGCGGTCAGACTGACGCCCGGAGCAGCGCTACCGCTCAGCGCGACCAGCAGATAGGCTGCCGTTAATACCAGGCTTATCACCGCCAGCGTAAGGTGTAACCTCACGGCGCGCATGCTGCCTTTGCCAATCATAAACATCGTCACGCCGTTAAGCCCAGCGAACAGAAGGGCGATCAGGACAACCCAGACGAATACGTGTCCCGCTGGCTGGTCGAGTTCGGCGAGTACGCCATACCCCAGCCACAGCTGCGGAATGGCGAAACTGACAATCACCCCGAGGGTACTGATTGCCGCGGGAATCCCCATGGTGTGTAGGCCTACAGGTTTGCCCATTTTTTCAGCCAACTGAGTCTTTAGCTGTTGCAGCTGTGTCGGGGAGGCATTGCTTATGCTGGTAGCCACCTCGTTACAGTGTTGCAGGTGACGGGATAAATTTCTAATTATTTGAATAATCAACGTTTTGTATCTCTCATTCCTTGAGTGCCGGAATAGGGTAGGGAATAAGCTCATAGAGTGACAGAAATGTCACCCGCCAGTCATGCGATAAACAGTAGCCGGTTTTTATAATTCATTATAAAGAAGGCCTCCAACTGTTGGGCGCTTTAACTTCGGAGATACCGTTATGAAAAAGACCCTTTTATCTGTTATTGCCCTCCTGGCGGTTTCTGCATCCAGCTGGGCGGCAGAGACAAACAGCAACAAACAGGCAGCACTGCCCCATGACATGATGCAAAGCAACACATCGGATTCGAGCCAGAGCATGGCGGAAATGCATAAGGAGATGATCAAAACCCGTCCATGCGGTACTAACGAAACAGCGACGTCGTTTTCCGCGATGAATGAACACGAGAAAGCGGCGATTGCACACGAGACGGCGAATAACGGTCAGTCTTCGGTCAGCCATCAGCAGCAGGCGCAACAACATCGTCGCCAGATGACAGAGAATTAATCCGCTGCTTAGCCTCTCGAGGCCGTAAACCCTCCATCGATCCTGCTGAAGTGTACCGTCTGCATGTGGTCGCGAAAATGGGCGGCACGGCAATTTGAAAACCCGCAGGTGACTTTGCGGGTTTTTTATTTCAGCCGAAAAAAGGCCTACAAATCAAAATTTAAAATATTTATACAATTAAGCTTTGATTAATAAATAAACTAACCATTAACAATTGCTTAATTGTTAATTTAAAACAAAAGCGATTTTTCTTTGCCTTTTTCTGGGGGAGGGGGTGTTTATTCTGATAATAATTAATCACTTGAGGTATTGCCCTGGATTAAGATGAAAAAACCATCATTGATACTTTACTTATGTTATAAAGTGGCACATTACACCATGTAACCCATGGTGCAGTAAAATGAAATTCCGTATTATTAAAGTCAGTTGCGGGAAGTGATTGCACCACTCATATTTAAGAACGTTCTGATTGCCAGTTATTGCACTGGCTAAAATATAAAATATATCACAAGCAGCTTCTGCCAGATTGAAGCTGGTGGTTTTTTCTTTACAAATATGTATGAAAATAAATGGATTCCAGAAACCATTTCAAAATAGATGGGGCGAACTCCGAAAAGCCAAATGAGTAGGATGACTAATATCGAGGCAATATCATGTCGAATCAAGAGACTATTGTTGGTGGCTGGACGGCTTATCATACGTTGACCGAAAAAGATTGGCAGGTATTTAAAGAAGCCATGGCGGGATTTGTTGGTGTAACGTATGAGCCGCAGGCCGTCTCAACGCAGTTAGTGGCCGGGACAAATTATCGCTTCAAGTGCCTTGCTTCAATTCCGCCTGCTTTAGTGGTGTGGGAGTCTATTGTTGAAATCTTCCAGCCTTTGCAGGGGGCTCCGCATATTGTCGGGATCACCCGAATCTGAACTTTCAATCAATACTGTGTCAATGCGTGATTTAGGAAAACATTCCAGGCTTTGACGGTCTTTTCGTAAATAAGTGCTTTTTATTAACTTGGCTTTGCTTTAATCCACTTATTGAAAGAAGTCGTGAGCTTAAAACACGATTTCCTTGGTATGAAATGACCTGATTAGCCACGGTCAATATGTTTTATATTTAACTGAGTTCTAAGAGTTCACTGCGATCTTAGTAACAGAAAGGGTATTTAATAATGCTAAATCATATTCTACAGGCCGGCACTAATCCGTCGATTAACAGTAATAACATGAAAGCGAGTGCTGATGCCTCAACCACGGCAGCTGTGATTATTCAAAACTATGTCGGCACCATTTTAACACAGGCCGATCTCTCTCTGCCTGATATATTACCCGATCTACCGGAACATCAGGCAAAGGCCAGAGACCATGCCACATCCTGGCGTGATGTCATACAGCCGCAAATGATCTCAACCAATACGGATATTGTGAGCTTCTCTAACAATTTTGATTCCTATTATGATCCTTTGGTTAAGCTGGCGGTAAAAATACAGCAAAACCCTTCGGACACAGCATCAATTAATACTTTTAAACTGGGTGTTCAGCAACTTCAGGCGTTGGTCGCTCAAAAACAAACCGCTACGCATACCGTGGTTAATTCAGTGGGGGGGTTCCAGACCACGCTTGCCGAAGATGCCCGCAATTTCGCCAGTGATTTTTCGACGGCAGAGGCGGCATTAGCCGGTAAAGACGGGCAAATTGCCGCACTGGGGAAACAAATCGACGCTATTAATTCCGCCATGAGTAAAGACTTGACTATGATTGCAGCGGGTTCAACCGCCGCAGTGGTAGGGGGATTAATGATTGCCGTGGGGGCACTGGCGGAAATTGCGACCGCAGGCGTCAGTACCGCACTGATTGTCGGTGGATTGGTGGTCGTTGGAGCCGGTGCTGGTGTTGCCATTGCCGGGGGAGTTGACTATGCCAAGCAAACCAGTGCGCTCAGCACGGCCATTACGACCAGAACAAAACTACAACAACAGTATTCTGCCACCAAAAACGTGAATACGATTGTTCAGAACCTTTCAGGCCAGGCATCCGCTGCGGTTCAGGCCGCGGGTTCTTTACTGGCAGGTTGGCAGACGCTAGAACAGGACTTTATTGTCTTCCAGTCGGCGCTGACCAGCGCGACCCCCGATTTAGGTTATTTCCTGATCGCGCAACTCAATGCGGCGAAAGCGGACTGGGATGACGTTGGCAATCATGCCCGTAAACTCCTGGATTATGGTTCTTTACCTGTCAGCAACGCTTCGGTTACCAGCAGTGGAATCCTGTTACCTAATCCAACGGCGACGTTTGCACGGCTGGCTGCTGCATAGCGTTCATCAATCATCAATCAGGCCCGTGAGGGTCTGATTGTTTTAACAGAAAAACCGGACGCATCGTTTCACGATGATGCCAATAAAAGACCCATGTCTAAGGTTCAGAGTATGCCAGCATTAAAAGTCAGCTTTACTCAGGCATTAGCGGCTCAACAAAATGTGCGTCAACAGATGAAGCAGGTCGCACAACAATTAGAACAGCTTCCGCCCATTAACGATCCGCAGATCTCCGACCTGAATGAAAATATTGTCTCCGTCCACAATCATGCGAATTATTATCTGTCTGACATTGTGGTGAAAATGGATTCGTTGTATTCCGACGTTATCAGGTTTGGAGACGCGCTGGATTCTACGGTTGCTAACATCCGTTCTGAATTAAATGGTCCTGACGGACAGGAATATCTCGCAAAAGCTCAGGGGCAGATTAAGCAATTACTCTCCGACAGCACGCCGCTATCCGCCTCTCTGAATAATTTCAATGAAGTTGTTATTTCCTTTAATAATGACATTACGTCGGACTCAAGGAACTTACTAGCCGATCAGCAAAAGGCGCAACAGTTATTAGCTGCCGATCGGGCAAGATTAGAGGCTCTTAACGCTCAGCTGAATGCGCTGAATGCTGAGCTTGAAAGTAAAAAGAGGATGGAAATTATCATCGGCATTTTTACTCTTGGGATTGGCGCCGCCATTATGGAATTAACAGGCTATGTGCAAAGCACAGAGCGGGCGATTGGCCAGGCGCAACAGGAAAAGGAGAGGCTTTATCAGGAAATAGGACAGCTCGGCGCCACCAGTGATGCACTGAACGCATTGACCAAAGGAACCGCTATTTTGTGTGGCCTGACACAATCTCTTCAATATGGTTGGCAAACCGTGACGGCCGAGCTGTCGGAGGTCACCCAACAACAGGTGACTGCGGATTTTCTTATCGTCTCGGTTAATACCGTGCAGGCGAACTGGCAGGAAGTGATGCGCACCGTTGAGCAATTGCAGTAAGGCAAAAACCAATTAACGACTTTGAGGTTTTCATTATGATCATGCAAGCCATTGCAGCTGTGAAAAATGATACTGAATCATCATCAACCAATACCTTAATGACAGGTATTCAGGGCATTGGTGCTTCATCGATTGCTCAACAGACTTATGCGAGCACTGTATTATGTCAACCCAACATTCATTTAGATATTTTACCTGATCTTCCTGCACAGCAGGCTATTGCGCGCGATCAGGCGCAGGAATGGTTGTCCTCGATTAATCCGGCGGCCATTTCTTCTCTGGTGAATGTGCGTAATTTTTCGAATCAGGTGGGGGCTTATGTCGATGCACTTCTTCCGGCGGCACAAAAATATGACATGGGGGATAAAAGCCAACTTCCTTATATCCAGCAGGGCATCCAGCAGCTGCTTTTTCTTGCTCAGAAAAACGTCACTTCCACGGGGGTGTTTGTCGATAACGTCCAGGTTTATGTGAATGGGATCAACAGCAGTCAGAGCACATTTAAAGAGGCTAAAGAAACCGTGCAGACGCAAATTACCGGTGATAAAGGGGAAATATCGGCACTTCGGCAGAAGCTAAACGATCTGAATAAACAGATGGATGCAGATATTGTGCAGATTTCGGCGGGAGCGGTGAGCGACATTATAGGGATCGGCATGATTGTCATTGCGGCCACAACAATTATCGAAACCGGTGGGGCAACGCAAACGCTTCTGGCTGCAGGTATTACCCTGGTCGCGGGCGGAACGCTGGCGATGACCATAAGCTCTGCCGATATCGTCAAAGCGCAAAAAGAGTACAGCACAACGTTGACCAATCTCGTCGGGCTTGAATTGGAAGTGGCTGTTTTTGACACGGTTTATAACCAGTTGACGGCCAGTGAAAGACTTTCTCAGTCTGCCATTGATGCCGCTAAGCTGCTGGTCAACGGATGGCAGACCGTTGCTGATAGCTACCAGCAAACGCTGGCCGACCTGCAGCAGAGTTCAAAAGGGTATCTGGCACTGAGGCTGAGCGCGATGAAACGCCAGTGGCAACAGCTAGGCGAGCAGGCGGGAAGCGTGATGCAGTTAGGGCCGCTGCCTTTTAATACTGTTCCCGCA